>WHTC01000379.1 GCA_009379795.1 Nitriliruptorales bacterium
GCGAAGCCGTCCGGGTCGGCCTCGTAGGCCATCCGGCGGCGCACCACCTCGGCCCGGTCGGCAAGATCCCGTGAGGCCCGTACATCCACAGCGAGGCCGAAGCGGTCCAGCAGTTGCGGCCGGAGCTCACCCTCCTCAGGGTTCATCGTGCCGACCAGCTGGAAGCGGGCGGCATGGCGGACCGACACGCCCTCGCGCTCGACGTGATTGACGCCCATCGCGGCGGCATCCAGCAGCAGGTCCACGAGGTGGTCCCCGAGCAGGTTGACCTCGTCGACGTACAGCACGCCGCGATGGGCACGGGCCAGCAGGCCCGGTTCGAAGGCGCGGCGGCCTTCGGTCAGCGCTCGCTCGAGGTCGAGCGACCCGGCGACCCGGTCCTCGCTGGCGCCGACCGGCAGTTCGACCAGGCGCACCGGCCGCGCCTCGGCGCTGGTGTCAGCCAGGTGCGGTCCGGCGGGACAGTCGGGGTCCGGGGCGACCGGGTCGCAGGAGAACGCGCACCCGGTGATGACCGCGACCTCAGGGAGCAGGGCGGCGAGCCCGCGCACCGCCGTGGACTTGGCGGTGCCCTTCTCGCCTCGCACGAGCACCCCGCCGATCGCCGGCGAGACCGCGTTGAGCAGCAGGGCGCGCTGCAGATCGTCGGAGCTGACCAGGGCGGAGAACGGGTAGGGGCGGCTCATCGCCGGCCCCCCTGCTCCGCCCGCTCCTCGAGGTCACCCTCGAGTGCGAGGTAGGCCGCGCGCAGCCGGTCCAGGGTGTCCGGGTCGGGCTCGGCCCACAGCCGGCGGTCGGCGGCTTCCAGCAGGCGCTCGGTGACCGCCCGCAACGCCCAGGGGTTCGATCGCTGCATGAACGCCCGGACCTCTGGGTCGAACACATACTTCTCAGACAGCGTCCGGTACATCCAGTCCTCGACTACCCCGGCGGTGGCGTCGTAGCCGAACAGGTAGTCCACGGTCGCCGACAACTCGAACGCGCCCTTGTACCCGTGCCGCTGCATCGCCGCGATCCACTTCGGGTTGGCGACCCGGGCCCGGAACACCCGGGCGGTCTCCTCCCGCAGGTCGCGGGTGCGGACGCGGGCGGGGTCGGCGGAGTCGCCGACGTAGGCCTTCGGCGCGGCGCCGGTCAGCGCGCGAACCGTGGCGACCATCCCGCCGTGGTACTGGAAATAGTCATCGCTGTCGAGCAGGTCATGCTCGCGGGTGTCGGTGTTCTTGACCGCCACCTGCATGCGCTTGAAGGAGCGCTCCATCGCCGGCCGGGCGGCGGCGCCGTCGAGCCCGCGACCGTAGGCGTAACCACCCCACACGCTGTAGACCTCGGCGAGGTCGGCCTCGTCCTGCCAGTTGCGCGCGTCGATCAGCGGCAGCAGGCCCGCGCCGTAGGCGCCCGGTTTGGAGCCGAACACCCGGGCGGTCGCCTCGCGCGCCGGCGCACCGGTGGCGACGTCGGCCCGGACGTGGGCGGCGATCGGGTTCCCGTCCTCGGGCTCGTCGAGGTCGGCGACCAGCGCGACCGCGTCGTCGATCAACCGCACGAGGTGGGGGAAGGCGTCGCGGAAGAACCCGCTGATCCGAACGGTGACGTCCACGCGGGGACGGCCCAGCTCGTCCAGGGCGATCAGTTCCAGGCCGGTGACCCGGCGGGACTCGCGGTCCCAGGTTGGGCGCACGCCGAGCAGCGCGAGGATCTCGGCGATGTCGTCGCCGTGGGTGCGCATGGCGGCCGTCCCCCAGACCACGATCCCGACCGAGGTGGGGAACGCGCCCTCCTCATGCTGGTAGCGCTCGATCAGATCGGCGGCGAGGCGCCGGCCGACCTGCCAGGACAGCTCGCTGGGCAGGGCGCGGGGATCGACCGAGTAGAAGTTGCGGCCGGTCGGCAGGACGTCGAGGCGCCCGCGGGTGGGCGACCCGCTCGGCCCGGCGGGGATGAACCGGCCGGCCAGCCCATCCAGCAGCCGGTCCAGTTCACCGCTGGTGGCGTCCAGGCGCGGGACGACCTCGGCGGCGGCGAAGCGCAGCAGGTCGGCCACCGC
>WHTC01000148.1 GCA_009379795.1 Nitriliruptorales bacterium
AGGTCGTCAAGGTCGTCAAGGTCGTCGGCGTCGTCGAGGTCGTCAAGGTCGTCGTCCTCGGGGGCCTGCAGGTCCTCGTCGTTCTCGGGCGGGGCCGACAGGACCTGCACGGAGTCGAGCAGGTGATCGATGGTCTTGCGCCGGAAGGCGTCGGCGACCAGTGCGCTCAGGCGCTCCTGGGAAGCGGCCATGAAGTCGGCCAGCTCCTGCGGGTCCCGGCCCATCCGCGCCGCCTGGAAGGCGATCTCCTCGCCCAGATCATGCTGGCCGATCTCAAGACCCTGCTCGCGCCCGATGCGGTCGACCACAAGCTGCGCCTTCACCGTGGCGCGTGTCTCCGACTCCAGCTGGGACAGCAGTTGCTCCTGCGTGGTGTTCGTCGCCTGCAGGTACTGCTCGAAGCTCAGCCCGTAGGCCTCGGCCTGCTGGGTCAGCCGGACGAGCCGGAAGCGCTTCTCCTGCTCGATCAGCGATGACGGGAGCGGGACCTCCACCAGATCGGCGACCGCCTCCACGACCTTGCCGCGCAGCGCCTGACGCGCATAGGCGCGCTTCTGGCGGCCCATGTTGCGGCGCACGTCGTCGCGCAACTCGTCGATGGTGTCGAACTCGCTGGCGGTCAGCGCGAAGTCGTCGTTCAGGTCGGGAAGGGACTTGGTCTTGACTTCCTTGACGATCGCCGTGAACGACACCGCCTGCCCGGCGAGATCCTCGCCCGCGTCTGGGCCGTAGGTGTCGGTGAACTTCAGGATCGCCCCCGCGGAGGATCCGGCCAGCTCGCGGTCCAGGACCTGCCCGCTCTGTTCGGGGTCCTGGATCTCGTAGAGGGTGTCCTCCACGCTGGCGTCCTCCACCCGCTGACCGTTGCGGTCGGCGTTGACGGTGACCACGACGAGGTCGCCGGCCTGAGCCGGACGCTGCACGGTCTCAACCTCGGCGAAGCGCTCGCGCAACTCGTCCAGCTGCGCCTCGGTCTCCTGCTCGGTGACCTCCCACTCCGGGTGGGGAATCTGCAGGGACGCGTAGTCGGGTACGTCGATCTCGGGACGGACCTCGACCGTAGCGGTGAAGGCCGCGTCCTCACCGGAGACAAACGTCTGCACGTCGAACTCCGGCGGGCCCACCACAAGAAGGTCCTCGCTCTCGACCGCCTCGGTGTAGAACTGCGGCAGCGCGTCCCGCACCGCCTCCTCCATCAGCGCGCCCTTTCCCAGCCTGCTCTCCAGCACCCGCCGGGGCACGCGGCCCGGGCGGAAGCCCGGAACCCGGACCTGCTGGGCGAGTTCCCGGGCCGCATCGTTGATGGCGGCATCGACGCGCTTGGCCTCGACGGTGACCGACAGCTTCACTTTGGTGTCGTCGACGCGCTCGACAGAAGTCTTCACGAAGGGCTCACTTCCGGACGGACAGTTGAAGGACATGCCTGGGCGGCCACGAGAGGAGGGCGCCGCACGCGTCCGGCGATGGTACGTCCGCGCGCGACACCCTCGCCAACCCGGCACCGGTGCGGGAGGGAACCTCCCGCCTCAGCGACGGGCCCCTACCGGTCCGCGGGGGATCAGGAGGTGACCTCCACGATCCCGTTCATGCTGCCGTGCAACGTGCAGCTGTACTCGTAGGTGCCGGGGTCTTCGAAGGTGTGGCCAAAGGCACCGGAGGACTGGGTCTCGCTTTCGAAGCCTTCACCGACGACGTTGTGGTCGGAGTCGCCGACCCACTCCCAGTTGACGGTCGTCCCGGCGGGGACCGACAGGTTCGCGGGGGCGAACGAGTTGTCCTCGACGGTGACGTTCGCGGGGCCGTCGGTGACGCTGACTTGCTCCTCGTCCGCTGGGTCGCCACCGCAGGCGACGACGCTGAGGGCGAGCACGGCGGCCGCCAGCACGGTGGCGAGGCGACGGCTGATGGTCTTCACGGTTGTTGTCAATGACGTATTCATGCAGGCCACGGTAGGAATCGGAGCCGGTCTCGTCGTCATGCCAGAGGCGACACTTTCGCTGCGCCGATGCGGGTACATCCGGCCCCGCGGCTCATCCAGCGGGCGTAGACGCGGCGGCGCGGGTGCGCCCCGCGTCGCAGACGCCCGCCAGCGTGACCTTCCTGGATAGTCGCCGATCACGTCCAGGCCCTCCGAGCGCTCCAGCAGCACCCGGAACCCCGCACGCACGCGGGTCTGATCGTCCGCCAGCAGCACCCGGACGCTCACTTCGCCAGCCGCCCCGTCGGTGGGCGAGCCGCGACCCGGAATACGCACGCGGCACGCCCTGCGATCCCCTCAGGGAGCAACCGTCATACTCCGCGGGGTGTAGGCGGCCCCACCGCCCCGACCTGGCGCGACGGAGCCGCGCGTGCTGGCTGGACCCGCCCGCTAATGCTTCATGCGCAGCACGTAGAGTCCCGAGTTCATGTCGGAGGCCAGGACCAGGTTGCCCTCCAGCGCCACCCCCAGACCGCCGACCCATCGGCGATGATCTTCTCGTTGGTGACGTTGGGTTCTCACCCGGCACGATCCACTGCGCGATCTGGCGTACGTCGCCCTCAGGTGCGCCGGGGACACAGGACGTTCCCCTCGAGCCAGGTTCTCTTTGTAAAGATTGTGTTACGTGAATGTAATCGACAACTACTCCGAGTTACGACCGGCGCGGTAACGGCGGATGAGCGCGTTGGTGGAGCTGTCGTGGTCGAGACTCGGTTCGTCAGCTGCCTCGAGCTCCGGGATGATCCGGTTGGCGAGCACCTTGCCCAACTCCACGCCCCACTGGTCGAAGGCGTTGATGTTCCAGACCGCCGCCTGCGTGAAGATCTTGTGCTCGTACAGCGCGACCAGTTGCCCCAGCACCGAGGGGGTGAGTGCCGGAGCCAGGATCGTGTTCGTCGGCCGGTTGCCCGGGAACGACCGGTGCGCTACCAGGGTCTGCCCGACGCCCTCGGCCGACACCTCTGTCGGGGTCTTACCGAAGGCCAGCGCCTCGGTCTGGGCGAACAGGTTGGCCATGAGCAGGTCCTGATGGCGGCCCACCTGGTGATTGGGCCGGCAGAAGCCGATGAAGTCGCAGGGGATCAGCCGCGTGCCCTGATGGAGCAACTGGTGGAAGGCGTGCTGCCCGTTCGTGCCGGGCTGGCCCCAGACGACCGGACCGGTGGCGGTCTCGACCGGATCGCCCTCGAGGTCCACCGACTTGCCGTTGCTCTCCATATCCAGTTGCTGGAGATAGGACGTCAGCCGCCACAGGTACTGGCTGTAGGGCAGGATCGCCTGGGTCTGGGCGCCGAAGAAGTTGCCGTACCAGATGCCCAGCAGGGCCAGCACCACGGGCAGGTTGCGCTCGAACGGCGCCGTGCGGAAGTGCTCGTCCATGACATGCATGCCGCCGAGCAGGTCATCGAAGCGCTCGGGGCCGACGGCCACCATCAGAGACAGCCCGATCGCCGAACTGAACGAGTAGCGGCCGCCGACCCAGTCCCAGAACTCGAACATATGGGCGGGGTCGATACCGAACTCGGCGACCTTCTCGGCATTGGTCGACACCGCCACGAAGTGGCAGCGGACCGCCTCGTCGTCGCCCAGTTCGGCCAGCAGCCATTCCCGGGCGGCGTGGGCGTTGCTCAAGGTCTCCAGAGTGGTGAAGGTCTTGGAACTGACGATGAACAGCGTCGCGGCGGGATCAAGATCGTGGGTTGCCTCCCGGATGTCGCTGCCGTCCACGTTCGAGACGAACCGGAACGTCATGGACCGGTCGCTGTAGTCCTTCAGCGCCTCGTAGGCCATCGCCGGCCCGAGGTCCGACCCGCCGATGCCGATGTTGACGACGTTGCGGATCGACTTGCCCGTATGACCGGTCCACTCACCCGCCCGGACCCGCCCGGCGAACGCTTTCATCCGGTCCAGCACGGCGTGGACCTTGCGCATGACGTCCTCGCCGTCGACGATGATTGCCCGATCACGGGGCGTGCGCAGGGCCACGTGCAACACGGGTCGGTTCTCGGTGACATTGATGTGCTCGCCGGCGAACATCGCGTCGATGCGCCGGCGCAGGTTGCAGCGCTGGGTCAGGGCGAGCAGCAGTCGCAGCGTCTCGCCGGTGACGCGGTTCTTCGAGTAGTCCAGGAACACCTCACCCGCCTCGGCCACCATCGTCTCGCCACGCCGGGGGTCGCCGGCGAACAGCGTCCGCAGATGCACCTCACCGATCTGCGCGTGATGCTGCGCCAGCGCCCGCCACTCGGCGCTCTCGGTGATGCTCCTCGAGCCCTCCATGCCCTCGCCTCCCGTCGTTGGCGCACCGTTCTCAACAGCATCGGGCGTCCAACGGCGGACGCAAACAGCCGTACCGCCCGCCGCGCCGAAGTGGCACACTGGGCCAATGAGTGACACAGCTATGGTAGAGGTGGGTCCCAAGGGGAGAGTAGTGATCCCCGCGGCCCTGCGGCGACAACTGGGAATCGAGGAGGGGACCCGCTTGATCGCGCTGATCGAGAATGGCGCCGTCGTCCTGGTGCCGCGGGAAGGCGTTGAGCAGCGGCTTCAGGCCATGTTCCGGGATGTCGGCGCGAGCATGGCCGACGAACTCATCCAGGAGCGTAGGGCGGAAGCGGCGGGTGAGGCCAGCGCATGACAGCCGAATACATGCAGGCGGTGTACCGCTCATGAGCGTCGTCCTGGACTCCTCGGCGGTGCTGGCCTGGCTGCGGTCCGAGCCCGGGAGCGAGCGGGTCCGCCCACTGATCGACGGTGGCGTCATCGCTGCGCCGAACTGGTCAGAGGTCCTGCAGAAGGTGCAGCAGCACGGACGTGACATGGCGGAGGTGGGTCACCTGCTGCGTGCCCTGGGCATCGACGTGGAGCCGGTGAGTGCCGGCGACGCCGAAGCGGCGGCCCGCCTCTGGTCCGACAATCCCGCGCTGTCTCTGGCGGACCGGCTCTGTCTGGCGGTCGCCCGCCGGCTCGGTGCCCCCGCGCTCACAGCCGATCAGCAGTGGGCGCAAGCTGACTTCAAGGTCGACGTACGGCTCGTGCGCTGAAGCCCGGGCCCTGCCCCCGATCACCACGTGCCTCCCCGGGAGGCGCCCGTGGTTGATCGGGGCGCTGTCCGGCTCAGCCGTTGCCCAGGCCCTTGGAGACGCGTGCCCCCAGGTCGGCGTCCACGTTGCGCCAGTAGTCGATGACCCGCTGCCGCATCTCATCGGTCGCGCCCTGCTTGACGTGGCCGACGATGTTGCCCACCAGGTGCTCACGGTCGGTCTGGGACAGCACCTCGCGGTACAGCGTCCCCGGCTGGGTGCAATCGTCGTCGTCGGGGTGTAACCGGTACGGCGACCGGGTCAGACGGCCATTGACCTGCATGTGGTAGCCCTCGCCATAGCGCTCCGCGTCGGCCCGCGGGCCGCCGTAGCTGTTCGGCGCGTACACCGGGTCGCCGGGGTTCTCGTAGCGCATGGCCCCGTCGCGGTTGTAGCTGTGCACCGGCGACTTGGGCCGGTTGACCGGCAACTGCAGGTAGTTCACCCCGATGCGGTGCCGGTGCGTGTCGGGGTAGCTGAACAAGCGGCCGAGCAGCATCTTGTCCGGCGACGTCTCGATCCCCGGCACGAGGTTGGCCGGTTCGAACGCGGCCTGTTCGATCTCGGCGAAGTGGTTCTCAGGGTTGCGGTTGAGCACCAACCGCCCGATCTTCACCGGGGGGTAGTCAGCGTGCGGCCATACCTTGGTGAGGTCGAAGGGGTTGAAGCGGTAGTTCTCGGCCTCGGCCGCAGGCATGATCTGCATCTCGAGTGTCCAGGACGCCTCCTGGCCGGCGGCGATGGTCTCGTAGAGGTCCCGCCGGTGGAAGTCCGGGTCCTCGGCGGCCATCGCCTTGGCCTCGGCGTCGGTGAAGTTCTGGATGCCCTGATCCGTCTTGAAGTGATACTTGACGAAGAATGCCTCGCCATTGGCGTTGACCCACGTGAACGTGTGCGAACCGAACCCGTTCATGTGCCGGTGGGTGCGTGGCGTCCCCCGGTCGCTGAACAGGAACGTGACCTGGTGGGCTGACTCGGGCGAGAGCGTCCAGAAGTCCCACTGCATGTTGTGGTCGCGCATGCCTGTGTCCGCCCGCCGCTTCTGCGAGTGGATGAAGTCCTGAAACTTCTGCGGGTCGCGAATGAAGAAGACTGGTGTGTTGTTGCCGACCAGGTCGTAGTTGCCCTCTTCGGTGTAGAACTTGAGCGCGAACCCGCGCGGGTCACGGGCGGTGTCAGCCGAGCCCAACTCGCCTGCCACGGTCGAGAAGCGCACGACCACGTCGGTCCGCTTACCCTTCTCGAACAGCTTGGCCTTGGTCCACTTGCTGACGTCCTCGAAACACTCGAAGTACCCGTGTGCACCGCTGCCCTTCGCGTGGACGACCCGTTCCGGGACCCGTTCGCGGTTGAACTGGGCCATCTTCTGGATCAGATAGTGATCCTGCAGGAGGATCGGCCCGTCGGGTCCCGCGGTGAGCGAATGCTCGTCACTCGGCGCAGGGATCCCCGCATCGGTCGTCGTGACCGGGCGCTGTTCGTCACTCATCGTGGTCCTCTCACTGGTTGGCGAGCCGCTGCGGCGCGCACTGACAGGTGGGGCACAGGCCCCAGAACGTGACCTCGGCCTCGTCGACGACGAAGGCCTCGTCAGTGGAGGGCTCCAGGCACGGTGCCGCCCCCACCGCGCAGTCCACGTCCACGGTCCGTCCGCAGGCGCGGCAGACCAGGTGGTGGTGGTTGTCGCCGGTCCGTGTCTCGAAGCGGGCGGGGCCGCCAGCCGGCTGGATCCGGCGCGCCAGGCCTGCTTGGACGAAGGCGTCGAGGATGTCGTACACCGCCTGTTTGGACAGCGATCCCAGCCTGCCGACCACCGCCTGCGTCAGCGTGTCCACATCGGTATGGGGCAGATCATGCAACGCGCCCAGCACTGCCAACCGGGGAGCAGTCACCCGCACCCCGCGCGCTCTGAGCAAGACCGCAGCCTCCCGGACCTCCACAGGGCAGGATCCTAAGCCCTGGACTGGAATCAGTCAAGAGTTAGGCATAGTCCGATACTTGTCTTGGTCGGACACGCGCTCAGGTCAGGGGCTGCGGGGGCCGGTCAAGGTCGGTGCCGAGGTGGCCGGTGTCGTTGAAGCGCCGCACGATCCAGTGGTCGGCGGTCACCACCAGATGGGTGATCGAGCCGTTGTCGGCACCCACGAAGGCGAAGGGCCGGCAGCCCGTGGCCAGGCACATCACCGTGGCGATCACCCCGCCGTGGGTGAAGACCGCCACACGCTGGTCGCGGTGGGCGGTGGCGATGCGCTCGACGCCGGCCCGCACGCGAGTCATGAAGGCTTCCTGGCGCTCGGCGCCGGGGATCACGTCCCAGCGCTCCTGGGCGAACATCAGCCGCGCGGTCGGGTGAGCCTCGGCAACCCGGGCCCGGAACAGGCCTCCCTCCCATTTGCCGAGATTCACCTCACGCATGTCGGGCTCCACCCGCGGTTCGAGGCCGGACCGCCGGGCGAGCGGAGCAGCCGTCTCCGCCGTCCGGCGCAGCGTGGTCACGTAGATCGCCGCCAGCTCTTCGCCTGCCAGGCGGTCGGCGACACGGTCGGCCTCCTCGCGACCCCTGGGATCCAGTTCGGGATCGGACTGACCATCGACCATGGGGAACGGCGACTCGAGCCGTGCGGGCGCGGACTCGCCGTGGCGGATCAACAGGATGTCGGTCGCGCCGGAAGGCAGCGCGAAGCGGAACTGACGGTACTCGGTGGACGCATCCTTGGTAGACACCGCACCACCGTAAGCGAGGTGCCAGCGCATGGGCCACGCCGGGGCGACGGAAGGCCGGGGGTGAACCTCAAGGGGCCGGGGTGAGGTCAAGGTCCTCCGGCGCCAGCGCGGGCAACGCACTAGACTCTTCCGGCCGATGGATGACGTGACCGGGGTTCTGGCGGTGGCTCGCGACGCGTACGGTCGTCGCGACTGGATGGGCGCCTGGGACAACTACCAGGCCGCCTGCGCGGCCCGCGAACTGCCGGCAGACGACGTGTTCGCCTTGTCCGACGTGGCGTGGTGGCTCGGCCTCATGGATGAGTCGATAGCCGCCGCCGACGAGGCTTACCGGCGCTACCTGCACGGTGACCGGCCGCGGCAGGCGGCCATGGCGGCCATCGGGATCGCCGTGACCTCGTTCCTGCGGGGGGACGAGGTGATCGGCTCGGGTTGGATGAGTCGCGCCCAGCGAGTGCTGCGCGATGTCCCGGAAAGCCCCGAGCACGGCTACGTTCGTTACCTCCTCGAGGTCGAGTCGGGGCTG
>WHTC01000197.1 GCA_009379795.1 Nitriliruptorales bacterium
AGCCAGCGCCTGCACGTATTCGGCGCTCATGAGAGAGCCAGCGCCTGCACGTATTCGGCGCTCATGAGAGAGCCAGCGCCTGCACGTATTCGGCGCTCATGAGAGAGCCAGCGCCTGCACGTATTCGGCGCTCATGCCGCCCCGAGCAGGCCGCGCGGCCGGAAGCTCATCACCAGAATCATCAACACGAAGGGCGCAATACCGGCGTAGACGCTGGCGTACAGCGTGGTGACCGACACCAGCAGCCCGATGAGCAGACCCGACACGACCGAGCCCCAGAAGCTGCCCATGCCGCCGACCACGACGACCACGAACGCCAGGACCAGGATGTCTGCACCCATCTCCGGGTAGACCCCGGTGATCGGTGCCGTGAGGACGCCTGCCAGCCCGGCGACCGCCACGCCCAGAGCGAAGACCAGCACGCGGTACCGGCCGAAGTGGATCCCCAGGGCGCGGATCATGAGGCCGTCCCGGATCCCCCCGCGCACGATCAGACCCACGTTCGTGCGGTTGAGGAACAGCCACAGGCCCAACACGACCAGCGCGACGACCGCGACGACGAACAGCAGGTAAGCGGGGAAGGGACGCCCCAAGCCGACCGACACCTGGAACGCGAGCTCCGACGGGGCGGGCACGTTCCGTCCGCCGGAGCCCGCAACCATCCGCACCCCCTCGATGATCACGTATGAAAGACCGAAGGTCAGCAGCAGCGCATCCACCTGGTTACGCGGGTACATCGGGCGGATGAGCGTGCGCTCGAGCGCCACGCCGGCCACCGCCATGACCACGGGAACCAGCAGCAGCGCCAACCAGAAGGTGCCGAGCGCGCCCAGCAGGTAGACGGTGATGTAAGCGCCAACCATGTACAGGGCGCCGTGCGAGAAGTTGATGAACTCCAGCATTCCCAGGATCAGGTTGAGGCCCAGCGCCAGCAGCACCAGCAGCGCCCCGCTGACCAGGCCGAGCGCGATCTGCGTCGTCAACTGTTCCATCGCGAGCTCCTGTCGAGCCGCTGCCCTCAGGACGGGTCGGTGTCCGGCTCGGCGGGAGTGAACTCCTGGCTGACCTCCTCACAACTCGGGGCGAGCTCCTCGGATCCCGGGATGGTCTCGACGACCTCCCGGAAGCCGTGCTCCGCGGAGCCGCCGCGGTCCTCGGCCTCGTCCGATCCGAGTCCTTCGAGGATGTACACAGGGGCGAGCGCCTGGTGGTCGCACGCCCGCATCGTCTCCGGACCCTGGGCGTAGCTGAACTCCAGGCCCTCGAGCGCGTTCTGGAAGGCCTCAGTGCTGTCGTTGCCGGCAGCGACCTGGTCGGCGATCAGATTCACGGCGTTGAAGAGAAAGACGGAGTAGCCCCCCGGTGGGCGGCCGTGCCGATCCTGGTAGGCGTCCACGTACTCGCGGACCCCATCGTCGTCGATGGTCCAGTAGAAGTGCGCCATGGCATAGGTCCCTTCGACGAGGTCGAAGCCCAACTCCTCGTCGAAGGTCAGATCCTCGATGTTGAAGAAGATCTCGAAGTCGTCCTTCAGGCCGAACTGCGAGGCCTGCCGCATGAAGTTGATCTGATCGCGGCCGGCGCCCCCGAACACGATGACGTCCGCCCCTGATCCCTCGATGGTGGGGACGTAGGGGTTGAAATCGGTGGTGCCCAGCGGGAACCACGCCACGCCGGTGACCTCGCAGCCGGCGTCATCGGCGATCGACCGGTAGGCGGCGTTCTGCTCGTGCCCGTAGGCGTAGTCGGGCATCAGCAGGAAGATGCGCTGGCCGAGGTTCTCGCAGACCCACGGGGCGCCTGCACGGATGTTGATCGACGTCGCCGGCGCGAGGTGGTACGTGATGGCGGGGTCGAAGTGGGGCGGACGGTTCAGCTGTTCGGTCTGGCAGGTCCCCAGGTACGGGATGCCGGCTTCCTTGGCGATCTGGTTGACCGCGAGCGTCGTGGCAGCCGAGACGCACCCGGTGAGGAAGTCGACGTTCTCTTCCTGCACCAGCGACTGGGCCTCGCGCAGGGCCGCCTCGGGCCTGAGCTGGTCGTCGCGGACGATGATCTCCAGCGGGCGGTCGCCTGCTCTGTCCTCGAGAAGCTCGGCCGCGAGTTCGGCGCCGTTGCGCTGCTCCTCCCCGAGCTGGACGTAGGCGCCCGTCAGGCCGGTGATCACGCCGATCTTGAGGGGCTCACCGGAGGCCTCCTCGTCCTCTGCCGGCTCGGACTCCCCGCCGTCCACGGTCGTCTGGTCCGTGTCGTCCCCCTCGTCACCGCCGGTCGCCAGGCTGCCGCCGCAGGCGGTCAGCAGCAGCGCGACGACGATGGCCAGCCAGAGGTGGACACTGGTGCCTCGCATGATCCATCCCCTCCGACCGCCCGGGAAGCATCGTCAGTACGGTGAGGCTAGGACCCGTCCGCCCGGTGGAGCTATGTTCATATCCACAAGGACAGCGCGGTGGAATTGTGGGGCGGCAACAGTCGCAGCCGTCAGACCTTCGCGAGGAGCCGGCGGGTGGAGGGCACGAGCGCGGCCGCCAGAAGTTTCTGTCACCCCCCCCTTGACGGCGCTCCTCACGGAGCGCCAGCATGTGGCATCTGGCGGCAGGGGCTTTCATTGGATGGAAGCCTCGGCTGCCCATGATGGACTCCGTCTCATAGGAGCCGAGCATGACCACGAGAGCATCCCTGCCGTCCGTCGTCTTCGCGCGGGAGCAGGACCTGCCATGGCTGCCGATCAAGGACACGCCGGGCTTCGGGGGCCTGGACATTCCTGGTATCGACGCCAAGTACTTCGGTAAGGACGGGCGCGGCCCGTGGTTCTACCTGGTGCGCCACGAGCCCGGAGTGGTCGTGCCCAAGCACACGCACGCCGGTGATGTCTTTCATTACATCCTCGGCGGCACGTGGAGGATGGGCGGACGGACGTTCGGCGTCGGCTACATGCAGTTCGAGCAGAAGGGCCTGTTCTATGGCCCGATCGAATCGGGACCCGAAGGGTCGCTGTTCCTGGCCATCTACGACCACGAGCCGCAGTTCATCGAGCCCGAGAAGCATTGAAGCCGGTGGACCCCAGCGGGACTTGATGTGGTCGTGAACCGACTGAGAGCGAGGGGCCAACGATGCATACGTCACGCCGGAGGCGCCGGCAGCGACTTCTTGGGTCGCTCGCCTTCTTCCTGATTATGGCCCTCGTCGCGGCGGCGTGCGGGGGCGGCGGCGATGAGGGTGAAAGCGGTGGCGCCGACGAGGGGGAAGCCGCGCCCGCTGAGGCGGCCGTCGACGCGGACGGCGTGATCCGCATGGTGCTCGCGCCGGACCCGGTCTGGGACTGGTTGTCCGACCAGGGCATCCGCGAGGAGATGGAACAGGAGGCGGGGATCCAGATCCTGGCCTCTCCGACCTGGGACGAGTTCGGCGTCTACGCGGGCGGGCATGCCGACGTTGTCTCGGCGGCGGCCTACGAGGTGCCCGAGCTCGAGGAGGCGACCGGCATCCCGACCACGGTCTTCGGCAAGTACAACTCCGACCGCAGCACGCTGGGGGTGCGGGCGGACAGCGACTACCAGGATCTTTGTGACCTCGAGGGCCAGACGATCGTCAGCCTCAGCGCCGTGTCGATCACGATCATGTGGGGGGTCTACGCCCAGCAGATGTGCGGGCTCGACCTCAGCGCCGAGGGCGGCGACTTCGACCTCGTCGTGACCGACATCCAGAACATGGCCGGGTTGGTCGAACAGGGCGACGCCGAGGCGTGCCTGTGCCTGCCCGACTTCTCGATCCAGCAGTACAGCAGCGGCGCGTTGCGTCCGCTCTACGACGGCCGCTCGGCCGCCGAGATCTTCGCCGATGACTTCGGCGATGGCCACGACGGCCCGCAGACCAACGTGTTCCTCGCGCCGACTGCCTGGATCGAGCAGAACCCCGAGGAGGCGCAGTTCCTGCTCGCCGTGTGGGAGCGCGGCCTGCAGGAGTGGCAGGAGCATCGCGACGAGATCATCGACGCCTACCCCCAGCACTTCGCGGCCGAGACCGACGAGGACAAGCAGTTCATCAAGGACTGGCTGGACAACAACTACGACTGGTTCGAGGACAGCGTCTACATGGACGAGGAGTGGGTCGAAGGCGAGACGCAGATCTTCAACCTGATGAAGGAGGCCGGGTTCCTGGCCGAGGACGCCGAGGAGCCGAACTTCGAGGTCTTCGAGCCGCAGTAAGCGGGGCGGTGGCGAGGTGACGAGCAGGGAGCAGCGGCGCCGTGGCCTCTGAGGTGATCCACGACCTGTCCGACGGGGCGGCCGCGAACTGGGAGCAGGGTGAGGCCCGCGCCCGGCGGGCCGCCGCGCAGCATCGCGCGCGGCGCCTCGTCCTCCTCGTCCTCGGCTGGCTGGCCATGCTCGCGGTCTGGCAGTGGGGATCGACCCTCTTCCGGGGGTCGGTCCTCCCGGCGCCGCCCGTGGTCGCCGTGGAGATGTGGGACATCCTGAGCAGCGGCCGGTTCCTGAACCACTTCACGGCGAGCGTGCTGAAGACGTTCGCCGGGTTCGGCGTCGCCGTGCTGATCGGCGCGCCCGTCGGCTACGCCATGGGCCGGTCACGCTACTGGCGGGCCTTCTTCCACGACGGCGTCACGATCTCCGGGACGATCCCGGCGCTGACCTACGCCGTCATGGCCCTGATCATCTTCGGCATCTCCGTCGCCGGTCCGGTGCTGGCCGTGGCGCTCGTCTCAACCCCGTACGTCGCGCTCAACGTCGCAGAGGGCGTTCGCGGCGTCGATCAGAACCTGGTGAGGATGAGCGAGGCGTTCCGCCGGTCGAAGGCCCAGATCCGGCGGTGGGTCCTCGTGCCGTCGATCGTCCCGTTCGTCTTCGCGGCAGTCCGCCTGTCGTTCGCTATCGCCTGGAAGGTGGAGGCGCTGACGGAGGTGTTCGGCGGGCGCAACGGGGTCGGCTTCGAGATCCGCCGCGAGTACCAGTTGTTCAACGTCACCGGCGTGCTCGCGTGGATGTTCCTGTTCATCGCCTTCATGCTCATCATCGAGCGCCTCCTCGCCGTCGGCGAGAACCGACTCCTGGCGTGGCGACCGCGCGAGAGGGTGCGGCCGTGAGCACGGAGACCATCGAAACGACCGCGCCCGGCCTCCCGGCCGCACCGCGCAGGACCTGGCGCCAGCGCCTCACCAGCGACCCGGCCGCTCGCGCCACCTCGTACCTCGCCGGTCTGCTGCTGTGGACCGTGCTCGCGCTCGTGTTTGAGCGCGTTCCCGGACCGTTCGAAGTGGTGCAGCGACTGTTCGAGGAGTTCGCGGGCGGGGAGGTCTTCGGCAACTTCCTGACGACGATCTACCGCTTCGGTATCGGTGTCGCGGTCGCCGGCGTGCTCGGCATCGCCGTCGGCGTGATCATGGGGCTGTCGCCATTGGGGAGGTCGTTCTTCGAGAGTCCCGTCCTCGTCGGGCTCTCGATCCCGGCGATCATCTGGGCGTTTCTGACCGTGATGTGGTTCGGCTTCGGCTGGCGGGCGCCGGTGGCCACCGCGGTCCTGTCCGCGCTGCCGTTCGTCGCCGTCAACGTCGCCAAGGGCGTGCTCGGCGTGTCGCGCGATCTCCGGGACATGTCCAGCGCCTACCATGTCCCCAGCGCGCGCCGGATCCGGCACCTGGTTCTGCCGGCAGTCGCCGGTTACATCGTCGCCGGAATCCGCTTCGGGATCATCATCGGCTGGAACGCCGTGCTGCTGTCGGAGTGGTTCGGAGCGACCGAAGGTGTCGGCTTCCGGGCACGCTACTGGTACGACGCCAACCGATTCGGCGGGTTCGCGGCGTGGGTCGTGCTGTTCGT
Organism: Nitriliruptorales bacterium; assembly: GCA_009379795.1. Taxonomy (GTDB): domain Bacteria; phylum Actinomycetota; class Nitriliruptoria; order Euzebyales; family Egibacteraceae; genus WHTC01. Next base: position 5,835 of record WHTC01000197.1, read on the forward strand.
CGTGTTCATCGTGATCCTCGATCGCTTCGTGCTCGATCCGGCGTCGAGGAGGTCGTTCAGGTGGCGGGACGGCTAGCGGAAAGGAGGCATCCGTGGCGGTACTGAAGCTCCAGGATCTGTGCAAGATGTTCCCCGGCCAGAAAGGGGGGGAGCCGAACCGCGTCCTGGACCACGTCTCCTTCGAGATGTCGGGTCAGGTCTTCGTCTCGCTGGTCGGCCCTTCAGGCTGCGGCAAGAGCACCCTGCTGAACATCGTGTCCGGGGTGGAGACGATCACGTCGGGTGGACTGTCGCTCACCGACGACCAGGG
>WHTC01000079.1 GCA_009379795.1 Nitriliruptorales bacterium
GACGCGGGCCTGGATCGCGGCGCAGAACGAGCTCACGCAGGCGTGGCTGGGGGAGGTCGGCGAACGGGAGCGTCTCCGCGAGCGGCTCAGGCAACTGTGGGACCACCCGCGCCGCGACGCGCCGTGGCGGGAGGGCGAGCGCTGGTTCCAGTTGCGGAACAGCGGGCTGGAGGACCAGGACGTCCTGTGGACGATGGACGCCCCCGGCGACGAGGGCCGGGTGCTGCTGGACCCCAACCGGCTGAGCGACGACGGCAGTGTCGCCTTGAGCGGCGCGGCGGTCAGCCGCGACGGCGCCTGGCTGGCCTACGCCACCAGCGACGCGGGCTCGGATTGGATGACCTGGCACGTGCGGCCAACCGGCGACGGCGAGGACCTCGACGAGGCGCTGGAGTGGAGCAAGTTCTCCGGCGCCGCCTGGGCGCCGGACGGCTCCGGGTTCTTCTACGCGCGTTACGACGCGCCCCCTCCCGGGGAGTCGCTCGCCGCCAGCAACCGCAACCAGCGCCTGTGGTTCCACCGTCCCGGCACCTCCCAGGACACCGACGTGCTGGTCTACGAGCGTCCCGATGAGCCGGAATGGAGCTTTGCTCCCACCGTCACCGAGGATGGCCGCTACCTGGTGCTGGAGGTCTGGCAGGGCACCGACCACCGCAACCGCGTGTTCCTCGCCGACTTCACCCGCGCCAGGGGCGGCGAGCCCGAATCACGGGATTCCAAACCCGCCCCGGACCACCTTGAGATCGTCGAACTGCTCGCCGACTTCGATGCGCGCTATGACTTCGCCGGCAACATCGGGCCGGTGTGCTTCTTTTCCACGGACCTCGAAGCCCCCCGGGGACGGCTGATCGCCATCGACCTGCGCCAGCCCTCGCGGGATCGCTGGCGGGAGATCATCCCGCAGAGCGAGGCCACGCTGGAACGGGTCCATCTGGCCGGCGGCCGTTTCGTCGCCGTGTACCTCGACGACGCCAAGCACCGGCTCCGGCGCTTCACGCTTGACGGTGGGGACGAGGGGCCGATCGCGCTGCCAGGGATCGGCTCGGTAGGACCGCTGTCGGGCAAGCTGGGTGACCGCGACCTCTACTTCACCTTCACCAGCTTCACGGCCCCCGTTGCGGTGTGCCGCCATGCCCTGGGCAGCGGCGAGACCACGTACCTGGCTCGACCGGGCCTCGACCTCGACCCGGACCGGTTCGAGACCGAGCAGGTGTTCGTGCCGTCCTCGGACGGCGAGCGGGTGCCGATGTTCCTGATTCGCCGCGCCGACCTGCCCCACCCCGGCGAGCAGGCGCCGGTCGAGGTGCCGACCCTGCTGTACGGCTACGGCGGCTTCAACATCGCGCTGACGCCGGCCTTCCGGGTCTGGTGGATGGTCTGGCTCGAGCTCGGCGGGCAGTTGGCCGTGGCCAACCTGCGCGGGGGCAGCGAGTACGGCGAGCAGTGGCACGCGGCGGGCCGTGGTGAGCGCAAGCAGCAGGTCTTCGACGACGCGATCGCGTGCGCCCAGGCCCTGGTGGACGCGGGCTGGACCACCCCCGCGAAACTCGCGATCACCGGCGCGTCCAACGGAGGGCTCCTGGCCGGCGCCTGCCTGACGCAGCGGCCCGACCTGTTCGGCGCCTGCGTTCCCGAGGTCGGCGTGCTCGACATGCTGCGGTTCCACCGCTTCACCATCGGCTGGGCCTGGGTGAGCGACTACGGCTCCGCCGAGGACCCCGAACAGTTCAAGATCCTGCTCGCGTATTCGCCGCTGCACAACCTGTGGCCGCGCACCGCCTACCCCGCGACCCTGCTGGTCACCGGCGATCACGACGACCGGGTGGTGCCGGGGCACTCGTTCAAGTTCGCAGCTGCCCTGCAGGCCGCCCAGGGGGGCGATGCCCCCGTCCTGATCCGCGTCCAGACCGACGCCGGCCACGGCGCCGGTAAACCGACCAGCGTCAGCATCGCGGAGCGGGCCGACGTGCTCGCCTTCCTTGTCCGCGCGCTGGGGCTCCAGGAGGAGGAGTCATGAGTCCAGCCAACCAGGTCGTCTGCCCCGAGTGCGGCCGCGTGCGCGTGGAGACGCCGCCGGGCACCACTGCCCTGCCGACCATTGGCATGGCGCGCAAGGCCAGCGGCGCCGCTGGCCGCTGCGACTGTGGCAGGGTGCGCCCCGACAGCGACGAGCGAGGAGCGCACGATGCCGACGGTGTTCAGCAGGATCATCCAGGGTGAGTTGCCCGCGCGGTTCGTCTGGTCCGACGACCGCTGCGTCGCCTTCCTGTCGAGCAGGCCGCTGCGGCCCGGCCATGTCCTGGTCGTGCCCCGGGCCGAGGTGGACCACTGGCTCGATCTGAGCACGCAGGAGTGGAAGAACCTCAGCGCCATCGCGCAGCACGTCGGCCAGGCCCTGCAGCGCGCCTACCAGCCCGAGAAGGTCGGGATGATGCTGGCCGGGCTGGAGGTGCCGCACGTGCACATCCATCTCGTGCCGATCAACGCGCTCTCCGATCTCGACCTCTCCCAGGCGGAGGCCGACCCTGATCCCGTGGCGCTGGACGAGGCGGCCGACACGATCCGCGCCTCCCTACGCGAGTTGGGCTACGACCAGGTCGCTGGATGAGCCACGTCCCCGTCGGGCCGGCAGCGATGGCCGCTATGGCTGCAGAGCGCCATTCGGCGCGGCTTGCTGGGGTGTCCAAGGCGACGGGTACGAGCCGGTAGCCCCGCCCATGAACCGTGGACCCCGACATGCCCGGCACCGGACCATCCAGTATGTGAGACAGTCACGCGGGGGCGGTGAAGCGCGCCCGCCAGGCGGGCAGCGCCTCCGGGTTGAGGACGTGCTCGGGCGCGGTGCCCTGCAGGACGGCGGCGACGGACTCGACCGCCATCCGCACCCCCGCAGCGCGCGAGGCGTGGCTGTTGCCGATGGTGTGCGGAGTGAGGATGACGCGCTCGGCTGGGAACTGGCGCAGCGGGCTGTCGAGGGGGAGCGGCTCGGCGTCGAACACGTCGAGCGCGGCACCGCCCAGGGTCCCATCCTGGAGCGCCTCGACCAGCGCCGGCTCGTCGATGGCGCCACCGCGAGAGGTGTTGACGAGCACGGCACCGGCCTTCATCAGCGCCAGCTGCTCGCGGCCGATCATCCCGCGCGTCTCGTCGTTGAGCACGACGTGCAGGCTGACGAAGTCCGAGCGCGACAGCAGCTCCTCCAGCGGCACCAGGGCGGCCCCGTGCTTGGCCACGCGGGCGGAGTCCTGATAGGGGTCCGCTGCGAGGAGCTCCACGTCCCACGCTGCCAGCCGACGGGCCACCGCGACACCTACGCGTCCGAACCCGACGAGGCCCACCGTTGCACCGGCCAGGAGGTCGCCCCTGGCCTCGAGCGTCTTCCAACCGCCATCGCGCAGCGTGCGCTCGGCGGCGAACAACCGCTTGCGATGCGCCAGGACAAGGCCGATGGCGGCCTCGGCGACGCCTGTGAGGTTCTGCGGGGAGGGGCTGTTGACCACCAGCACGCCGGCGGCGGTGGCGCCGGCGACGTCGACGCGATCGACGCCGACGCTGGCCTTCACCACCGCCCGCAGCCGCGGCGCGCCGCCCAGGTCCCCGCCGTCCAGGCGGTCGCGCGAGGCGATCCACAGCGCGTCGGCGTCGGCCAGGTGGCGCCGCCACTGGTCGCGGTCGAAGCGGTGCTTCGGCTCCTGCTCCACGCCCGGCCCGCTGACAACATCGAAGCCGCGCTCGCTCAGCAGCCGGACCTCCCTGCGGTCACCGGTCGGCCCGGAGACGAACACCTTGGCCACGTGTGCACTCCTGCAATCGTCCTCAGCCGTCGTCCTCAGTCGGGGCGCCTCCGGGCCGTGCTGCCCACGGGTCGGCAACCGGCGCCGCTGTCGCCGCTGACTACTCCTCGAGCACCTCACCGCCGACGGCCCCGGTGATCTCGTCGTGGTAGGCCTGCCACTTCTCCCCGTCGTCGAGGATGAGGTCGAGGTTGATCGGCATCGGGTCGTAGTCCGCCGGCAGGCCACCCGGCACGCCCTCCAGCGCCGGCGTGCGACCGAAGTCGGACAGCATCGGCTGCATGTCGATGAGCATGTACTCCGTCAGCAGCAGCGCCGACGCAGGGCAGCGGGTGCGCTGGTGAATGCCAACACCGTTGGAGCGGACGATCAAGGGATCCACCGCCGGCTCCCAGGCGACCGGCGCGCCCTCGTCGATCATCCTCACCATGGCGTGGTGGTACAGCGACGAGGCCACGTCGTACTCACCGGCGAGGAGGAGGTTAGCGCCCAGGGTGTGGCCATCGACGATCTGTGCGCCCTGGCTCAACCCGGCCTTGATCATGTCGACCGCTTCGCGCTCGGTCATGCCCAGCTCGCCGACGTAGTAGTCGTTCACGAGGGTCGCGAACCAGCTGAAGTCACCGAGCTGGTAGGCGAGCTGCCCGGGATAGCCGGTGAACACGGCCTCCCACGAGTCCGGCGCTTCATCGGGCGGCACGTTGTTGGTGTTCCACGCCGCGAGGTAGACCGCCAGGTAGACGCCCGCCCACGTGTCGTGCACGACCGCGTTGCCCTCCGTGGCGGGGGTGTCGAGTGGCGCGAGGAGGCCTTCCCTGGCGATGATCGCCTGCTCGAGGTCGTTGATGGAGATCACGTCGGCGACCTCAGCGATCTGGGCGTCCTCCTCCTGCATGACCCGGCGCAGGACGTCCTGGTTCGGCCCGCGGTACACGCTCACCTCGACCCCGGTGTCCTCGGTGAAGGCGGCGACGACGGGGTCGATGTCCTCCACGTTCATGGTCGTGTACAGGCTGATCGGAGCGTCGCACTCCCCGTTGGCGAGTTCGACGAGCGCCGCCCGTCGCTCGTCACCCGTCAACCCCTCGATTTCGGCGTCCACGCCCTCCAACCCCTCTTCTCCGGCCGCCTCGCCGCCGGTGCCAGCGGGCGGCGAAGCAACGCCTTCCTCGGTGGGCGGGCTGCCGCAGGCGACTGTCAGCATCAGCAGCGCCACAGCAAGGCAGCGCAGCGTTCTCATGACTGGTGCAGGAATTGGTGCTGGGGACTTCATCGGCGCAGACTCCTGTTGTCGGCTCGTGCAGGGATGGTGTGGCGTCGACGCGCCGGGGCCGCCGAATGCTGCCCCACAATGCAAGACACGCCTGTGCGTGCACGCCGCCTGCGATGCGAGCCTGTGACGGTCCGGCCTGGACGTCATCGACCGGTACTACCTCCACCGCGTCGACGCCTCGGTCCCCGTCGAGGAGACCGTGGGCGCCATGGCCGAGCTGGTGGCCGCAGGCAAGGTGTGCGCGCGCTGAGACAGTCCGAGGCGGCGCCGGCGACCATCCGTCGCGCCCATGCCGTGCATCCCATCATGACCCTGCGGTGTGGGACTGCTCCTCGGCCCGTGGAGGGACGGAGGCCACCCTGCGGCGCAAACACCGCCGGCGCGTCCTCCGGCGGCCCTCCGCGCAGCGAGCCCGCCACCCCGCGAGCATCACGTGGGCGGACGTCGCCTGGCTCAAGACGGCAACACAGCTGCCGGTGATGCTCAAGGGCATCATGGACACCGAGGACGCCGCCATGGCCGTGGCTCAGGCCTGGCCGGCGTTGACGGTGTCGTGCTCGGCGGCGTATTCGGGGGCGTCTTCGAGGTAGGCGACGTTGTCGTAGCCGAGGTTGCGGAACAGCCGGTTCTGCGCGCTGAGCAGCAGCACCTCTGCACCGTCGTCGGCGATGTGCTGGTGCACGGTGTTTTGCGGCACGTAGATGGTGTCGCCGGCCTTGAAGTCGTGCCGGGTGGGTTCGGTGGCGATGCGGGCGTGGTACTTCTCGGCGAGCTCCGCCTCGACCTCCCAGTGCACGCTGGTGCCCGACCCGGACTGCACGTAGAGGACCTCGTCGGCCATGTGCCAGTGCTTGGCGGAGCGGCTGCCGGCGGGGATGCGCTGCTGGTACAGGTCCACGCTGAAGCAGCGCACGTCGGTGCGCTGCGGGGAGAAGATTGAGCGGATGTGCCCGTCGCGGGTCAGCTCCCAGGTGGTGTCGGAGGGCTTGACGACCTTCTTGCGCTCGGTGACCCCGGGGGTCCACACCTGCGACCAGTCCACGCGCGGGCCGAAGCGCTCCTCGTTCTCCACCGGGCCGCTGTTGCCCTGCTGGATGAGTCCGAAGTACATCCAGGTGGACTTGGCCTTCATCACCAGCGCCACGGCGGTCTCGTCGCCGTCGTTGTAGTGGCGGTGCACCGAGTCGGTGTGCACCACCACGGCGTCGTCCTTGGCCCAGTCGTAGCGCTGGTCATCGTGGATCTCATAGCCGGAGCCCTGCAGGATGTAGAACACCGCTTCGTTCTGGTGCCCGTGGCCTTTGTTGGCCTTGCCGGCGGGGATCTCCACGAAGTGCACCTGCAACGTCTGGGTCAGGAACTCATCGTCACCCGGACCCAGGCGCCACCACGTGCGCGAGTCGTTCGAGTCCGCCGAGTACCCGACTTTCTGGTCGTGCGCCACGACGACGACGTCATCGCCGCGCACACGAGGCGCTGCCAGCTGCGCCCGCCGGAAGTCCTTCAGCCCGTAGTGCTCGGAGGTGATAGCCCGCAGAAACGTCCGTACCTTCGTCCGCGTCTTCGTGCTTGTGCCCATGGGAAACCTCCGGCGTCGTGGCCAATCGCAGCCCGACGTTACCAGAGGCGTCATCCGGCTCGTCGGGACACCCGCGGTCGGCCGCGCAGGCATGTCCTGCAGAACTTGCAGGACCGCGATCGAGTCCGTACGGTCGGTCCTGCAACAACCCTGCGGTGGACGTGCGCAGTGACGTGTCCTGCGGTGCCGCCCCGACCAGGTCGGAGGAGCGCCATGTTCGTCGTCGACCCGGATGCGCACTACATGGAGGACACCCGGCAGCTCGCCCAGTACCTGCCAGAGCCGATGCGCACGCGACTGGCGACGATGTCGCCGTCCTACGTGCTGTCCAACAGCACCGGGGACCGATGGGTTATGGGGCGCATACAGCGTCCTGAGGTCAACTACCCCAACGCTTACTCCGAGCCCGAAGAGATCCCGGGGATCATGAAGTTCCTCGGCGTGGACATCTCCGTGCAGCTGCCCAACCGGATGCTGCAGCTGTCGACGACCGGACAGAAGGATATCTCCGTCGCGCTGGCCGACGGGTTCGCCGCCTACATGATCGATCGAGTTCTCAACCCCGCTGAGGGCGTCTACTCGATGATCATCGCGCCTTTCCAGGACCCCCCGCGCGCGGCCGAGATCATCTACAAGTACGCCGACAACCCTGGCATGTGCGCGGTGTGCCTGATCACCGGGGGCGCGTCTCCTCCGCTGGGCGACACTCGCTACGACCCCATTTACCAAGCCGCGCAGGACGTGCAGCTGCCGATCGTCTACCACGCCAACGGCGGCTCCGTAGACCACTTTCCCATCAAGGGTTTCCAGCAGTTCCTGGAGACCCACACCCTGGGATTCTTGTTCTACAACCTGGCGACGGTGACGAGCATGCTCGTCCAAGGGGTGCCCGAGCGCTTTCCCCGTCTGAAGTTCGCCTTCCAGGAGGCGGGTTTGTTCTACATCCCGATGCTGATGCACCGACTCGACGCCGCCTATCGCAGGCGACGCGCCGAGGCACCGCTGCTCAAGCGCCTGCCCAGCGAGTACATGCGGGACTTCTCCTACGGCACGCAGCCGATGGAGGAGCCCAACGAGGAAAAACATCTCGAGATGATCTTCGAGATGATTGACGGTCCCAACACGCTGGTGTTCTCCACCGATTACCCGCACTGGGACTACGATCTGCCGTCGAAGATCACGTCGCTGGGCTTCCTCAACGATGAGGACAAGGCGAAGATCCTCGGCGGCAACGCCCGGAACCTCTACCGCTTCGAGGGGCGGTAGGGATGGCGACGGACTCCGCGCGTATTCGCACCGAGGACGTCCGACGAGACGGCCGTGCCGCCCTGCAGGTGGGTGGTCAACGAGTGGTCGTGTTCTCTCTCGGCGGCGACTTCGTCGCCTACGTCGACGCGTGCCCACACCTGGGCGGGCCTGTGTGCTCAAGGGGCTCGTTGCACCCCTTCTACACCGCCAGGGTGGAAGAGGACGGTCGCGTGGAGCCCTACTTCGCCGAAGGCGGTGAGCGGGTCCTCGCCTGCCCGTGGCACGGCTGGGAGTACGACCTGCGCAACGGCCAGTGCCTTGCCGACGGGACCAAGTGGTTGCGCGCAGCCACCGTCGTGCACGACAGCGACGAGCTCATTATCTCACTCTGATCAGGCCCTGATCGGGCCCTTCCGCGTCACGCGTGTAGGCGTGGCCTAATCAGCGAATGAGATGTCCACGGGAGGTGCTTCAACGCCATCTTCCGCGAGGTCACTGGACCGCAGCTGCGAACCGCGCCGCTGCCCATTGAGTTTCGCAGGCCGCTCAAGACCGAACAGGTTCAGCGCATTCTCACCCAGAATGTTGCGCCTGGCTTGCTCGGTGAGGAACGGCAGGTCATAGATCACGCTGGGAACGTCGAAGTCCCAGTGCGGGTAGTCAGACGCATACATCAGCTGTGTCTCCGCATGGATCATGTCGAACGTCATAGCCAGTGCGTCCTGGTGAACGGTGTTCTCAAGCGGCTGTGCCGTATAGAAGTACTCCTGCATGTACTCACTTGGGAGCTTCTTCAGCAACGGCGCCTCGGACGTCCTCATCATGTACTCGGCATCCAGTCGCTGCATCAGGAAGGGCAAGAACGTCACGCCGCTCTCGATCCAGACGGCTTTCAGATCGGGGAAGCGCTCCGGGATGCCGTTGATCGTCCAGTTGGTAAGGTGAACGATGTTGTAGAGCGTACGGCCGATACCGTGTGCCGAAAGGAACTTGTTGAACTGCTCGGTCAGCCGGTCATGCCAGTTGTAGGCCGAGTGGAAGGCCATCGGCTTACCCAGGGCCTCAATCTCTGCATAGATCGGTAGAAACCTCTTGCTGTGCACGGGATGGTGGAACGTGCTCCCGACCACGAAGCCCAGCACACCAGGCCTATCGCCAAAGGTCTTGACCATCCGCAGGCTGGCGTCTGGATCATTAAAGGGCAGGCAAACCAACGTCTTGATGGACGGCTCCGCCGGTATGACCTGTTCCGTCAGCCACCTAGCATAAGCCCACATAGTGTTGACCTGTACATCGACCTCAGGCAGGACACCTACGTTGAGCAACGGTGTTGGAAAGAGAACCGAATAGTCGATCCCCATGCACTCCATGGCTCGCTTGACCGCGGCTACGCCCCGGGATTCGCCTTCATTGACGTCCGTCGGCCGCAGCCCCTGCCGCTGGATGCGTCCCCCCATGCTCCGATCCCCGATGGACCCACGGACCGTCGAGCCCATGCCGGAGCTTCCAGGGCTACGCTTCATGGCAGCATCCACCCGCAACCGGATGGTGTCATCCTCGATGTACTGGCTTATCTCCCGCCATGGAGCGTAACTGGTCTCGTGGTGGTGAGAATCCGCATCTACTATCAGGAGATCGGCGTAGTTCCTCTCCTGGGCCTGCCGACTAGCGTTTGCGAGGGTCTCAGTCAAGCTCGTGGACATGTGTTCGGCGAGACTTTCCTTGATGATGACTGGTTCGGGCATGACATATCCTCCTTGGTGGAACGGGGGGCCTCAGTTACCCCTCAACGCCCGCCATGAGACAAGGCCGGTGCGGGCGTCATACCCGACCGCGCAGCGCCGCGTTCGCCTCTGGCGCGTCGAGGACGGCCTCGATCTCGGCGTTGCGCAACAGCAGTAGCTGACATTCACTACTCAGAAACCGGTTCGCCGGACAGGCGGACGATCTCCTCGTACAGGTCCGCCCATTCGTCGTGCTCGTCGAGGAGGCTGTCGGGATCCACGGTAATCAGCTCGTACTCCTCCGGGACGCCGCCGTACTTCGGGTTCGCCGGCGTGCGCCCGAACTCGGCCAGCATCTCCTGCGCATCGCCCAACGCGTACTCAGCGAACAGCAGGGCGCTCGCCGGCCGGTCGGTGTCGCGGTAGATGCCGATGCCGTTGGGCCGCGCGATGAGCGGCTCGACCGCAGGCTCCCAGGCCAAGGGTGCGCCCTCTTCCCGAAGCTCATCGCTGCTGTGCACATAGGCGGAGGTGGCGATGGCGTACTCACCTGCGGTCATGAGCTGGACCATGTTTGTGTGGCCGCTGACGACGACGCCGTTGCGAGCGGCCTGCCGGAACAGCTCGACCGCCTCGTCCTCCGTCATGCCCTCTTCGGCCATGAAGTGGTCCTTCACGAGGGTGGCGAACCAGTCCCAGTCTCCCAACTCCATGGCGAGCTGGCCTGGCTCGTTGTAGTCGGTGAGCACCTGCTCCCAGGACTGGGGGTACTCGCTCAGCAAGTCGGTGTTCCACGTTGCGGCAAACACGCTCAGGTACAGCCCCGCCCAGGTGTCGAACTCGGCCACCTCGACGATGTCGTCCTTGGACGGCGTCTCGAACGGCAGCAGCAGTCCTTCCCGGTCGAGGATCTGCATCTGCGTAGCGGACGCGTTGATCACGTCGGTGCCGGAGTAGTTGGCAGCGGTTTCCTGCAGCACGCGCTGCAGCACGTCCTCCGCCGACGCTCGGTAGACCTCGACGTCGATGTCGTAGAGGTCGGTGAATTCCTCGGAGATCGGGTCGGAATCGGCACTGGTCGTCGAGGTGTACCAGGTTAGGCCGCCCTCCTCCTCGACTGCGAGCTCCGTGAGCCGCTGGAGCCAATCTTCGCCTTCGAGGCCTTCGAGTTCCGCGTACACCGCGTCGAGACTGTTGCCCCCACTGGCACCATCGGCCGGCGCCTCGGTGGTCGGCGAACCCTGCCCGCAGGCGGCAAGACCGAACACCAGCACGATCCCGATGGTTGGAGCGATCCGAAGCTTCGCGTTCATCTGTTCGGGCATCACATACATCCTTGGTGGAACGGTGACTTCAGTTACCCCTCAACGACTGCCACGCAACGAGTTCGAATAGATCGATATCAGCGGCTTTGATCATGTGACCTACAGTCGTACCGACTTCCGTGGGCGTAAGGGCTTCATCACCGACGAACGGAAAGAGCACGACTTCGTCGTCCAGCTTACTGGCGTATAGCTTTACGGCGACGGTCAACAGTTGCTGTACCGTGGCATCAGACACGGCCCGAGGCAATGAATCCGGATCGAACGCCTGGACCTTCTCCAGTACTTCCCTCGCCAACTCCTCGACCGACGACGAAGGCTGCGCGGCGCTAGTCAACGTCACCGCCGATTCTCAGAGGGCTGCTGCAGGCTATCCGACTGCTCGACAAGCAGATACACCATTCCGTCTCGTTCGACCACGTCAAAGCGGTTCAGACTGAGACGCCGGTCACCCGCGTGTTGCCCAGTCTTTATATCGTACTCGTATCCATGCCACGGACACACAAGGTGCTTCTCTGTATCAGAAAACTTCTCACGCAGGACGTTCCGATCATCTTCGAGCACGGTCTCAACCTTGCCAAGGATCCTTCCTTCGCAGACAGGACCGCCCTGGTGCATGCAGCGGTTCTCGTATGCATAGAACCGCTCGTCCACTCTAAACACGCCCACCTTCGTGCCGTCTGTCAGGACGATCTTGCGGTCGAACTCGTCGAACTCCTCCACACGGCCAACGGGGACCTCTGTCGGCATCGGTATTCTCCTATCCATTCAAAAGAGCCGCGTGCACGATATAGAACTCCCGAGCCATCAAAAGTTTGCTACCTGGCGTGGGATCTCGATGGGGAGATGAGGATTCCACGAACGCACGGGTAGTGACGTCACGACTATTCTGCGGCGCTGACGGGCCGTAGGGTGCCTGCTGGCACGTGGCTCGGCAAGGGCCTGTGCCCGCTTTATGAGACACACCGCTGTCGGCAGCGCCGAGAGCAGCCAGGGGCCGCGAGCCTGGACTGGTAGGTTCCCGTGAAGCTGGCCATCAGCCGTTCGCTGTCCGATCAGTCCCGCAACCAGCGGTTACCGCGAGCCGAGGGCTCATGACCCGACTGCGGCGGTGCACATGACCGTTTCGCCATTTCACACCGCCCGGAAGTGAGTGAACAGAGAAATGACCAGCGACGAAACCCTCGCCGGCGATGGAGCACCGCGTAGCGATGAGGCCGGATGGCCGCCGGTATCGTCGTTGCGCACCATTGATCAAATCGTCCGCCGTGCGGAAGCGAGCCTTGCCCCGGGTCCCTGGGACTTCGGTCGTGCTGGCGCCGGCGAGGAGGTCACTGTCCAGCGCAACCGAGCGGCGTGGCGAGGGTTGGCGCTGGTGCCCTCCGTGCTGCGCGACGTCAGCAGCATCGACGTCTCAACGACCTTCCTGGGGATCGACGTCGCGTTGCCGGTCCTGTGCGCCCCGGTCGGCGCGCTCACCGTTTTCCATCCCGATGGGGCGGCAGCAACGGCCATCGGCGCGGCCCGGGAGGGCACGGTGGGTGTCATCGGCGTCCTGTCGAGCCCGGGGTTCGCGGAGGTGCAGAGCCGCTCGGGCGGCCGAAACCTTTTCCAGATCTATGTGTCCGGCGACGAACGCTGGCTCGACTCGCTGGTGGAGCGGGTCAGCGAGGCAGATCCCGTCGGCCTCTGCGTGACCGTGGACAGCGCGGTGCATGCTCGGCGCGATCGCCTGCTGGAGGGCAGCTTCGATTGGCGGATCGAAACGGGCGGCGCCATGCCTCCCAACCTGGAGGGTCTGGGCCGACAGCGATCCTTCCAGAAGTCCTTCACATGGGCGGCTCTTGAGCGACTCAGAGCTCGGACCGAACTGCCCCTGGTCATCAAGGGCATCATCACGGCAGAGGACGCCCGTCGCGCGGTCGACGTCGGCGTGCAGGCGGTCTACGTATCCAATCACGGGGGTCGCGGGCTCGACCACGGGCTGAGCACCGTGGAGGTTCTCGAAGAGGTCGTCGATGCGGTCGGTGACCGCGCTGAAGTGGTGCTCGACAGCGGCGTCCGTCGCGGGACGGACGTCTGCAAGGCCGTCGCCCTCGGCGCACAGGCGGTCCTCATCGGCCGTTTGCAGTGCTGGGGGTTGGCAGCAGGTGGCGCGGACGGAGTCGCTCAGGTGCTGCGCATCCTGAGGGCCGAGATCGAGAACACGATGGCACTCATGGGTGCGCGAACGCTGGCCGAGCTGACCCCGGCCAGCGTTCGCAAGACAATCGCCGTCTAGACCTTTCAATACCGTTCAGTTAGGGTGGTGCGAGTACTTCGACGGCGTCGCACGAGGTGAGGGTGGGGCGGGGCCAGTGGCGGTGCTCGGCACGTTTGACGCCGAAGCCCGACATCTTGCGTTTGACGACTCGGGCGGCGGAGCGTA
>WHTC01000301.1 GCA_009379795.1 Nitriliruptorales bacterium
GCTCGTGCCCAGAACCGCCTGCTGGCCGCGATCTCCCGCGGCCGCCCCGGGCCTCCCGCACCGATACGGCTGGCACTCCGGGTCTCGTTCCTCCGCCGTCAAGCCCTACGGATGGCGGCCTACGGGTTGCGGCCAGAACGCATAGGTGGGGCCAAGGCCGGGCTCGAGGTGCAGCGCGGATCGCGCTGACAGCAGTCCACAGCAGGGTCCGTCGTTACGGTTCACAGCAGCCGCTGGGCCTCGTGGGGCAGGGGAGCGCGTCTACTCGACCCGCCGCAGGTGCCGATGTGGTGGTTGGCCGCCCGTCACCTCCTGGCATCGGCGGGTGAGGTGCTCGACGTGCCATCCGCCGCCTGCGATGGCGGTGGAGTAGACCGCGACGGCCAGATCCGTCTGCCCCGCCTTGGCGGCCGCCTGACCCATGGCATCAACCGGGGTCCACCAGTCCGCCCGGAGGCGTTCGGCGAGGGGCACGAACCGGTGGAACGATCTCGTCGCCACGGCGAGCCAGGCGACGAGTTGCACCGCCTCGTCCGCCTCGTAGTCGAGCCGGTGCGAGCGATGCTCGGCCTCCAGTGCCCACAGCAACCGCTCGATGACGGGGACGTCGTCCCTTCGAGCGTTTCGGAAGGGCACCTTCTCCCGCCGGTGGCGGATCCCCCAGTCCTCCCAGATGCACCATTCGCATAGGTCGGTCCAGTACACGGCCGGGTCGATGCCGGTGTCCCGCCACGGCAGTTCGGTGTACGTGGCCAAACCCTCACCGAGGTGGGTGGCGACCGCGCCGTCGGAGTCGCGGAGCCCGTGAAGGAATCCCTCGAGGCCTGCGGTCAGCAGCCCACGCCACAGCGCAAGCTGGCGGGCGGGGACGCCGGCGAGGCGGTCGTGCTCTTCGGTGGTGACCGCATCGAGGTCCATCGCCAGGCGGAAGCTGCTGGTGCTGTCCTCGATCACGGCGGCGAACTGGTCGCAAGCCTCGGCTGGTGAGACGGGGAAGCCTGCCCAGTGACCGCGGTACGCGCGGGTGCGCAGTCGCCGGCGGGGCGTGTGTTGCATGGCCGGGGTGTGGTCGCGGCCGGCGAGGTCCTGGTCGAGCACCTTCCGGCGCGCCTTGGTGCGCAGCGGCTTGTCGTCGAGCGCGTCGCCGGCCAGGTCGGCTGCGTTCAGGTCTGCGCGGTCGAGGCGGGCGCACAGGTCGAGCAGGTGGCTGCGCTTGCGCTCCCAGGTGCGGCCGCCGACCGAGCGCCGCCGGTCGCGGCGGATGATCTCTTCTTCCAGGGCCGTCCAGTCGCCGTCGGCTGCGATCAGGCAGACGAGGCAGAACCACAGGTCCCAGTGCGACCAGGTCGCCGCGGCGCGCTCGGCCCACGGCTCGGGGCCGAAGATCGGCGGGCGGCGCGGGGTCATCTCATCCCCATGGGCTCGACCGGGGCCCGGTCGCCCTGCGGTGCAGGGCCTCCAGCGCTGTGGCTCTGCCGACATCGGTGAGGCCGTAGGAGTCATCGTTCCAGTCGTCGCCGACGGCCAGCAGACCCAGCGCGCGCAGCAGGTTGGTGGTGACGTGCGTCGACCAGGTGATGGCCCGGTCGTCGGCGGGAGCGTCGGTGCTCTTGTCCCGCCAGCCCTCCTCGCCCACGACCTCGGCGGCGACCGCCTGAAGCTCGCCTGCAGGCACGGTGTCGCGGGTGGCGAGCAGCGCGAGCGTCACCTCCCCCACGACCAAAGTGAAGCCGTCGGCAGGCAGCAGGCCCAGCGCAGCCGTGCGCCACAGACCCTCGGGGTCGTCGATGAGTCCTCGACCCCGCGGGGTCAGCGCCAGCTTGCGACCCGAGGAGCGGATGAGCCCGAGCCGCTGAGTGAGTCCCCGCACATGGTGGAGGTCGTGCAACTCATCTTCGCCGCGCGGGAGGCTGTGCAGGTTCGGGGGCCACCATCCGAAGCGGGCCGCGGCGTGCTGCACGAACGCGCGGTTGAGGTTCCCTGTCTGCGTGAGCGGTTGACCGTCGACCAGTTCTTCCAGCAGCCACCGCAGCGGCGGGAGCGGATCCTGGGCGCTGGACGGCAGCTGCGCCGGCGCGTGGACGGCGTCGACGAGCGGTTCGAGGAGCCGGCGCCGGCTGGGGCTGCGCCTTCCGCTCAACCACGTCTCCAGCCGCTCGGCGCGGATGACGTCGAGCAAGGCGCGGCCGCCCGACTCGACCCGAGGAGTCGAAAGGCATGTGCGGACGAGGTCTGCCTGCCGCTGCTTCCACCCCCGTGCGCCAGGCACGAGACCGCCGCTCACGATCGCCAGCTCGAGGAACTCGGCGGCGGCTGACAGGGCCGCGCTCTCCTCCATGCCCATGACAGGCCCCCACACGAGCTCGGCGATGTCAGGAGGGCGGACGCCCGAGGCGATGTCGGCCTTGTTGAACGCCTTCTTGCCCTCGGCCTCGCTTCGGTTGTAGGCGTCCAGAACCTTGGCGGTCGTCGATGACCGGCAGATCGCTGCGTACCGGGACAGCCCGAGCAGGTCAAAAGCGCGGCCGAGCGCGTCGGTCACCCGACGATGGTGGTCGGTGTCGGTCAGCCACTTCATCGGCAGGCCGTACCACAGGAACGTCTGAACCCGCTCCTGGGTGAGCACGCCCAAGCCCTCCCCGGCGGTCAGCCACGCGATCGCGGCCTCCGCATCACGGGCCGCTTCGACATCCTCGGCTGCCAGCTTGGTCAGCGCCTCCGCGGTCCCAGAATCGTCGTTGGACATGTCGCCAGTATCGTCCCCCCGCAAATCCAGCCACCCGTGCATCTGGCCCCCACCAGCAGCCTCTCGCACCGGGGATTGCCGAGAGGGCAGATATTGAAGTTGAAGCGGTACGTGTGCGAAACAACTGCTCCCCTCCAAAGTCCTGTTACCCAGCGATGCCCATGGCGCCTCGTACTGACTTGAGCATGCGGCTCGCGCGCTGTCGGGCTTTCTCCGCACCCTGGGCAA
>WHTC01000381.1 GCA_009379795.1 Nitriliruptorales bacterium
GGCGCGACCGAACGCGCCCGCCTGACCCTTCACCGGCTGCTCCGGGACGTGAACGGCTCACCCTGCCCCGAGTACGCCTGGCAGGCCTCGGCGCTCACCGGAGACGGCTACCCGGTCGAGTTCACGTTCACCAGCGTGGACACCGTGATCCGTCACACGGTCGCGCCGTGGCCCGACACACCACCCGCGCAGCGGCTGGCGCTCGCCGTGGCGCTGGCAGCGGAACTCGATGGGACAGCCGTCCCGCCACCGGTCCTGGCTGCGCTCGAACGCGGTCAGCAGGACCCGACGGCGCTCGACTACGGGGCGTGGATCGGGGGGCGACACGGTGACGGGGCGTGGATCGGCGGGCGACACGGTGACGGCCACAACGCCGGCAACCACACCGCAGCCAGCCACGATCCGACCGACCGGCTCAAGATCTACGCCGAGGTCACCGGCCACGCCGCCGCGCAGCCTGCCACGGTCGTCCCCTGCCGGGTGCCGCAGCTCGCCGATCGGCAGGTCGAGTTGGTGATCCACGGCTACGAGCCGGCCACCGGCGACCACGAGCCCTACTTTCGTGTCCGGCGGCTGTTCCCACACCACGTCCGGCTTCTGATGGCGGACGTCGGCTTGGCCGACCGCGCCGGCGAACTGCTGGATCTCGTCCGGGACGCCTACGGCCATCCGCTCGACCCCGGCGTCCCGGGCAGCGAGGCCGGCTTCAGCCTGTCAGGCCCACCGGGCGGGCCGACGGTGTTCACGCTCTACCTCTTCGCACAGGCGCTTTGGGGCGGCGACCGGCGGATCCGCCTCGGGATGTCCCGCCTCGCTCCGGAACGGGCGTGGGACCTCGAAGGTTACGAGGAGGCGTCGGCGTCCCTGGCAGACCACGACATCCCCACCACCTACCACGGCCTTGTCGGGTTCGCCGTGGCACCGGGGCAGCCGGTACAGGTGGCGATCGGCCTGCGCCCGCCGCCACCGCCGGAGCGAAGGCCGGTCTACCCGCAGCCATGGCGCACCGTCCACCGGCAGGCCTTCGCCGGATCCGCGGCACCAACCGCATCAGTTCAACCTCCGGGCCACCAGGTCTGACGAACGTCGTGCTCCCGGCGACGTCGACCTCGGAGCTGGCCCGGCTCCTGCGAGCCGAGCAGGCAGCGGATGGCGGGTTCGCTTGCACGATCACCCACCACGGCGGCGAGGTCGAGCCCGATCGCAACGGTTTCACGACCGCTCTTGTGCTCCGTCTGTGGAACAGCGTGCTCGGATCGGCGAGCGAGACGCGTCGCTCGCAAGGACCGATGACGCGGGAACCGACCAGCAGTTTCGAGGAGGAGGACACGGGCGCCGGCGACGTCCGGGACCGGGCGCTCGACTTCCTGGAGCGATGCGCCGACGCGGAGGTACCCGGCTCCTACGGCTTCTGGCCACCTCTGGAGCGGCCGGGCTGGGTCCGTCGCATGCCCGCCGACACCGACGACACCGCCGTGATCGCCCTTGAGCTGCTCCGGAACCGTCGCCGCACGCTCGCCGCGACCAGAGATGTCGTCTACGGCGTCCTCGTCACGGCGCTCGTCACCCACGTCCCACCGCAGGCACCGGCGTGGCTCAGACCGCTCGTCTTCCCCACCTGGCTCGGCCCGCGCATCCATCCCCGGGCGAACATCGTGGACTGCGCCGTCAACGCCAACGCGCTCGCCCTCATGGCCGCCACCGGGTTGCAGCACCTGCTGGGATACGAATCGGCGCTGGGGATGATCACCGATGCCGTCGACTGGGCCGCGGCCAGCAGCGAGCACGAGCGGCCGGACCTGCGCCTCCGGTCGCTCACGCCCTACTACCCCGATCCGGCGCTGTTCCTCGCCATGGTCGACCACGCCATCGCCTGCGGCGTCGACGGGCTCGACCAGGCCCGCCGGACCCTCACCGACCTGGTCGCCACCGTCGAACTTCCACCCGAACGGCGCGGCGCGGTGTGTGGCAACGCCTACACCGGCCCATACTGGCGCTGCCGTGCCCTCGATCTCGCCGGATCCGTAAC
>WHTC01000493.1 GCA_009379795.1 Nitriliruptorales bacterium
AGCCCGGGAAGGCCCGGCGCTGCTGCAGGGGTTGGTGGTGTGCGGGATGTGCGGCGCTCGCATGACGCTGCGCTACCACCTGCGCCGTGGTCGGCAGATCCCCGACTACCTCTGCCAGGGCGAGCGCATTCGAAACGCGCAGCCGGTGTGTCAGCAGGTGCCGGGGGCAGCGATCGATCGGGCCATCAGCGAATTGCTGGTCGCTGCGATGACTCCTCTCACACTCGACATTGCACTGGCGGTTCAGGCTGAGCTTCAGGGGCGCATCGATGAGGCAGACCGCTTGCGCCACAAGAAAGTCGAACATGCGCGCTATGAAACCGATCTCGCGCGGCGGCGCTATCTTCACGTCGATCCCGCCAATCGGTTGGTGGCCGATTCGCTGGAGGCTGACTGGAATGAGAAGTTGCGCGCACTCAGCGACGCGCAGGCCGAGTACGAACGCCAACGCGAGAACGATCGTCTTAGCCTCAGCGATGAACATCGTGCACGCATTGGCGCACTCGCCACCGACTTCCCGCGGCTGTGGCAGGACCCCAACACCCCCGATCGGGAACGCAAGCGCATGGTCCGGTTGCTGATCGAAGACGTGACCCTGATCAAGCAAGGCGCCATTACGCTGCATGTGCGCTTCAAGGGCGGTGCGACTCAAACCCTGAGCTTGCCGCAGCCTCTACGGGCCTGGGAGCTGCGCACGACCTCACCCGAGGTCGTCGCCGAAATCGATCGACTGCTTGATTGCCACGTCGAGGCTCAAATCGCCACCATCCTCAATGAACACGGACTGCAGTCCGGGGAAGGCAAACCCTTCCACAGCCTCATGGTCAAACGCATCCGACGTGCATACCGTCTCAAGCCTCGCTATGATCGGCTGCGTGAGGCCGGAATGTTGACCGTCGCAGAGATGGCAACCCTCTTGGGCACTACCACCGAGACCGTGAAAAAATGGGGGCACTACGGCCTACTGCAGCGTCATGCCTACAACAACAAGCATGCATGCTTATACGAACATCCGGGCGACAATCCGCCAGCGAAATCCCAGGGAGAAAAACTCTTACAGCGGCGACGATTCC
>WHTC01000108.1 GCA_009379795.1 Nitriliruptorales bacterium
GTCGCTGGCGATGGTGAAGGGCTGGAAGCCCGCCTCGCTCAGGACGTGGGCCTCACCGCCGTCCAGGTCGTGCAGCCCCTGTCCAGCTGTCCGCTGGCTACCGGCGATCCCCAGAAGCGCAAGGAGCACGAGGGTGAGGGCGATCAGCAGCAGCCGTCGGGTCCGCAAGCGCGGCGCCCGACGGGCATGCGCGCGCAGCGCTGGCGACCAGTTCGGCGCCGGAGCGGCGGGCGGCGGTGCGGGCGCCCGCCTGATG
The DNA here is from genome assembly GCA_009379795.1 of Nitriliruptorales bacterium. Lineage (GTDB taxonomy): Bacteria > Actinomycetota > Nitriliruptoria > Euzebyales > Egibacteraceae > WHTC01. The sequence goes on from WHTC01000108.1 coordinate 257, forward strand.
CCCCCAGGCGCCGCGCGCGGATCCCGGCGAGCGGCGGGGGCTCCCCCGGTGGAGCCCTGCGGTCCGGGCCGGCCTGGCGGCCGCTCGGCGTCGGGGTTGGGTCGGCCGCCTTCTCGCGCGGCGGGAGCGCGTGCCGGGGTCGTCTCCGGTGACACCCATGTCCGCTGCAGCACCTCGGTCACGGCATGTCGGGGATCGACCGGTGCGCCGCCGCCTGCCAGGTCCAGCACCAGACGCTGCGCGCTGGGCCGCTGGGAGGGATCCTTGGCCATCGCGGCTCGCACCACGCGTCGCAGCGAGTCGGGGAGGCCGCTCAACTCGGGCGGCTCGTGTGTGATCCGCTGGGCAAGCACGTCGGTGGCCGCCTCACCGAAGGGTGATCGCCCGGTCCCGGCGTAGGTGACCAGCGTCCCCCAGACGAAGACGTCGGCCGCGGGGGTGACGGGTCGGCCGGCAACCTGCTCGGGCGCCATCCACCCGGGCGTCCCGACGACCGCACCGGTCCGGGTCAGCGAGGTGGCGGCATCCAGCGCGCGCGCTATCCCGAAGTCGATCACCCGCGGCCCGAAGTAGGAGAGCAGCACGTTGTTGGGTTTGAGATCCCGGTGCACCAGTCCCACGGTGTGGATCGCCGTGAGCGCTGCCGCCACGCCGACCGCCACACCCTGCAGGTTGGAAAGGGGTAGGGGTCCGTCACGCCGGACCAGCGTGTCGAGGCGCACCCCGTCCACGAACTCGGTCACCAGATAGGGCTGGCGGCGGTCGAGGTTGGCGTCCAGGACTCGGGCGGTGCAGAACGGCGCGACGCGCCGGGCGGCCTCGACCTCCTGCCGGAAGCGGGCGAGGAATCCGTCGTCGGCCGCGAGGTCGGAGCGGATGACCTTGACGGCCACGAGCGCGTCGTCGGCGCTCCGCCCGAGGTACACGGTGCCCATGCCACCCGCTCCAAGGCGCCCGACGATGGTGTACGGGCCGAGTCGCTGTGGGTCGCCCGGCAGCCGGGGCCTGGCGGCCCGAGGCAGTGCGGAGGGACCCTCCACCGATCCCCCCCAGGTGCCTTCGTCCTGGTCCCATCCCTGCGTCACTGCTGCGCTCGCTTTCGCGGCGGCTCCGGGGTCGGACCGCCGCCACCTGCACAGATCCTTCCCCGCGGAGCCGTACCTGTGCTGCCCTCCAACCCGACCAAAGGTAGGTGAAACCGGATGCATACGTCCTGGATCGGTAGGGGCGAAAGTCTTTCCCTGCTCGGACGAGGCAGGCACACTAGGGCAATGAACTACTGGGAGGGTCCACCCCGCTGGATCAACGCTGCCTTGCTGTTCATCGTGGGGTTCCTCGCGTTCGATGCGCTGTTCAAGCTCCTGAACGCGCAGGAGACCAACGTGATCGTGGGCTTCGTGTCCATGATCGCGGGCATCTTCCTGGTGCCCTTCAACGACATGTTCGCCAACCAGCCGGACCTGCTGACTTCGGCGATCGCCGTGATGGGCTACTGCCTGGTCGTGGGCATCGTGCTTGCCGTCCTGCGAAGCGTCCAGGCGTCGCGGCAGGAAGCCCGTCGAGCCGAGGCGGAGATGGGGGACCAGACCCAGCAGTTCTGACGAGGGGGACGTCCCTGGCTGTCAGCGTGCTGGCCCTGCCTGACCTAGCCTTGAGCCATGGATTCCTTGCTGCATTGGGTGAGTGAGCCACCCGCCCTGCGCCGGCCGATGCTGCTGGTCTCGCTCGAGGGCTTCGTGGACGCAGGAGCCGCGGCCGGCACAGCGTCCATGTTCCTGCGACACCGGTGGCAGGCTGAGCCGGCTGGCACGTTCGATGGGGACGCCTTCATCGACTACCGGGCCCGCCGTCCGACGGCGGTAGTGGACAGTGGCGAACTCCGCCGGGTCGACTGGCCCGGCCTGGAACTGCTGGTGGCCCACGTCGACGGCCCCCGCGACGTCGTGCTCCTGCTCGGCCCGGAGCCGGACATGCGCTGGCGAGCGTTCACCCGGGAGGTCGTTGAGGCGAGCCAGAAGCTTGGCATCGAGGCCTCCATCGGGTTCGGCGCGTACCCGGCAGCGGTCCCGCATACCCGCCCGACCCGGATCATGCAGGCCTCCAACACCGCCATGCCGCGGCTGGCGCTGGACCTCCCCTCGATCCCCGGATATACCGGCCCGATCGGAGCGGGCACCATACTGCAGGCCGCGCTGGGTGAAGCCGGTATTCCCGCCACCGGGCTGTGGGCTGAGGTACCGCACTACATCGCGACCTCGCCGTATCCCGCGGCGGCACTCGCGCTGGTCCGCGCCTTCGCGGACGCCGTGCAGACCGCGGTGGAGACCACCGAACTGGAGGCGGCCGCCAAGCTCCACCGCGAGCAGCTCGATGACGCCGTCGCCGAGCACGAGGAGGCCACGGCCATGATCGCCGCCTTCGAACAGCATCTCGACTCGGGTGAGGCGGACGAGGAACTGCCGAGCGGCGAGGATCTCGCCGCCGAGATCGAGCGCTTTCTGCGCGCGCAGCCGGACTGAACCGAGACTGCCGCGGTCACCGCTGATGACTGGGCGGGCCGAGTGTTTCATTTGGGGCGATGGGCCGATCGCCCACCGGCGTGCGGTCAGGCGTCGGAAGCGCCACCGCCTGACCATCCTGACTTGCGGCTGCGAGGTCCTCGGCGAGTCGTTGAAGCGCCTCGATCTGGCAGTCCAGGCGGAACGCCATCCGCAGGTCCGCCTCGGCGCGGTTGGCGGCGGAGGAGCGGGCGCCCTGACCGAGATAGCGACGTACGAGGGTGAGCCCTTGGGCGATATCCGCGGCCCGCGCCGCAGCCCGTTGCTTGGTCGCCGTCTGCTGCTTCAGCAGCACCACCGGCGTCACCTCCCGCTTTCCACTCACCAGGCTTCGTGGCCGCCCAGACGGCGAGCCACTCACCGTCGGTCATGATCGTCCATGCCCCGCTCGAGCGTCTTGACCGACCGGCCATGTACTATCAGCCTCTGAGGTTACCGATCCTGGTCCGCAAACGCGAGGACCGCTCGCAGGGAGGGTCAGGAGGCCGCCAGCGCGTGCGGGTCGACCAGGATGACGTCGGCGGGATCGGCGTTCTGCAGCAGTTCCGCGGTGAAGCCGCTGAAGCCGAACAGCACCAGCCGGGCATGGGGTAACGCATGCTCCTGCCTGGCGAGGAGGTGGCGGATCCGGGATAGGCGCTCCAACTCGCTCATGCTGACCGGACGATCCCAGGATCGGGCCTCGCCGACCACGGCGACATGGTCGCGTCCCTCCTCGGTGCGCACGCCCGCGAGGTCGATCCGGTAGGTCTTGCCGCCGGCCCGATCGATGATCTCCGTCGGACCGATGGTGCGCAGTGGTCTGCCGGTGAGCGCTTCGGCGTAGCGGGCGATCCACGCACGCGCGAGGTCATGGACGTGGGGGCCCAGGATCCGGTTCCGCCACGCGTCCTGCGCGTCGTGCCAGACCCGGTCGGCCAGTCCCTGCTCCAACCGGGCCCAGTCCCGACGCAGGACGGCGGCGTAGAAGCGCAGGAGCGGGTCGCGGATGTGCCAACTCGGCGGGTGTACGCGTAACGGATCGGTCCGGCGCTCCACGATGCGCAGGTGAGCGAGCAGGGACAGCGGTTCCGCGATGCCCTGGAGCGAGCGGGCCAGGCGCCTGCCGATCCGTTCGGTGGTGTTCTCACCGTCGGTGATCGCCGCCAGGATCGACAGGCACAGCGCGCGGTCGCCGAGATGCGGCTCGCTGTCCAGCAGGCGCGCGGCCTCGTGCAGCAGCGGCCGGTTGACGCACAGCGGGCCCCGCACCATCCACTCGTTGAAGTCGCTGCCGTCCCTGGGCAGGTCCTCGGCAAGCAGATCCGTGTAGTGGCCCGGCACCCCGCCGCACACGGCATGGACCTTGATGGCGACGTCCGGGCGGTCCTGCAGCCCCATGAAGCGCGTCGTGTCGCCGCAGGTGAACGGATCGATGATCAGGTCCGTGCGGGACTCGCTGTCGGGACGGGCGGCGTAGGTGAGCATTGAAGCCATGACCGACAGCGAGGAGCCGCACACCAGGATCCGGCTGCGCGGACCGCGGGTGCGCCGTTCCTCGACGGCGTCGTGCAGGAGGGTCGGCAGTTCAGGAGCGGAGGCGACCAGCAGGGGGAACTCGTCCAGCACGATCGCCAGCGGCTCATCCGTGCCGGAGAGCACCAGCAGCGCATTGAGCGCCTGCCGCCACGTCGGGAAGGACGGGACGTCGGGAAGCTTGGCGAACCTCGTGATGGCGTGCGCGAGATCCTGCAGTTGTTCTGACTGGGTGCCCTCGATCGCCTGGTGGTAGAAGCCACCGCTGGCCGCGGACAGGCGCCGCAGCAGGATCGACTTGCCGTGGCGGCGATGACCGCGCACCACGGCAAGCCTCGCGCCGGGGCAGGGATCGGAGACGAAGTCGCACAACGTCTCCCACTCGCGGTCCCGGCCGTAGAGGTCCGAGGGTTTCTGCCAGACGGCCAACGCCTGCAAGGGTAGGCGAAGGGCCAGAGCCGGGGGGGGCCACCGCACCGGCAGGGCACCATGCACCTTCCGTAACTGGCCGATGACCGTTCAGGCTCCCCCGATCAGGGGATACTTGCTTCCCCTGGTCGGGGGATAGGTATCCTACCGGCCGTGATGCCTCAGACGGCCGACACGCTACGCCGGGTGAAGACCTTACTCCCGGTGAACGTCGTTGCCTGCAGGGGTAGTCCGCCCGCTCGCAACCCGGCGAGTCAGGGCCGTCGGGAAGCAGCAGAAGGGAGGTGCCGGCGAGGATGATCGTGGAAGGGACCGCCCCCGACTCTCAAGACTCGCAGGGCTCCACCGAGGTGCGGCTGGACATCAGAGGTCGGGAGTACCGCTACCGACTGGAACCCGAACGCGGATGGTGGGAGTCGACCGGGACCGGCGAGTCGCGTGTGACGCTGGTGCAGGTTCTCGAGACCGCCTACGACGCCGAGGCCGACCCGGGGCCGATCCTGCGCGCCCACCGCGCGGCAGCGGAGCAGCAGATCGGACGCGCCGCTGACGTCGCCGAAGATCTGTATCAGGAGCATGCGGACGCGATGGATCTTATGGACTATCACGATATTGCGGAACTATGCGGCTTCACTCCCAAGACCGCCATCAACTACAACGCCAACCGACCCGGCCCGCCCTACATGCCAGCGCCCGTCCTCAATAAAGGCGGCTCGCCGCTTTGGGCGCGCTCATCGGTGAAGAGCTGGCACTCCAGCCGCAAGGGCTACGACTGGCGCAAGGGCATCACCAACGAGGAACTCGCCGCCCAGGGCCGCCCCCTGCCCGGTCATCGACGGAGGCCACGCGTGGCGGGCGAGACCGTCTGACCAGCGACGTCCCTGCCCTGCCGCTCCCGAGGCGGTCCGGGTTATGGAACCCCGTTAAGCTCTCATCATGAGTGTGACGGGGTAAACAAGCCGACCACCCAGGACGATGGTGTGGCCTGGACCGTACGCCACGCCTACGCCGGCTCCCCGTTCTTCCGCGACCTGCTCGACGGAGCCGGGTTGGACCCCGAGAGCGTCTCGGGTGTCGCCGATCTGCCGTCGCTGCCGTTCACCGATGGGCGGCAGCTGCGAGATGTCTACCCCTTCGGGTGGACGGCCGTCGAGGTCGACGAGATCGTGCGCGTCCATGCGTCCCGCGGCGCCACGGGCAAGCTCGCCATTGCCACCTACACCGCTAACGACCTCGACGACTGGGCCGAGCAGTCCGCCCGCTGCCTCCGCTACGCCGGAGTGACCCTCGCCGACCGGGTGCAGATCACGGCCGGCTACGGGTTGTGGGCGGCGGGTGCGGGGTTCCAGGCTGGCGCCGAGTGGCTGGGCGCGATGGCGGTGCCCGCCGGTCCCGGCGCACTCGACCTGCAACTCGAGCTCATGATCGATTTCCAGACCACCGTGCTGTGCGCAACCTCGTCGTTCGCATTGTCGATCGCCGAGGAGGTCGAGCGGCGCGGCGTGCGTGATCGGCTCGCGCTGCGTGTGGGGCTGTTTGGGCTCGGAGCGCGGAGGCGAGGAGCGCCGGCGCATCGAGACCCTGCTTGGCGTCGAGACCTTCGACATCTACGGCCTGACCGAGCTGTGGGGGCCCGGGACCGGGATCGAATGCACGGAGCATGACGGCATCCACTACTGGGACGACTACTACGTCGTCGAGATCGTGGACTCCGTCGAGCTCACTCCGCTGCCGGCCGGCGAGGAGGGCGAGGTCGTGCTGACCACCCTCGGCAAGGAGGGCATGCCGCTGCTGCGTTACCGCACGCGCGACCTGTCCAGGATCTACCCCGACCCCTGCCCCTGCGGCAGCCCGTATCCGCGAATGGCGCGGCTCAGCGGCCGGACCTCTTCAGCGATCTCGGCACCACGCTCTACAGAGCACGTACGGGCGCCTGAGGGGCCGCCGGCGAAACAACTGCTCGATCGCCCGCGTTCTGAGGCCGGCCACGACGCTTCCTCAACCCACGGCCAGGAATGCTGACCGGACATGGCGGGACGGAGAACGGCGCCTACCACATGAAGCGCTCGCGCGCTGGCCGGATGCGCGGGCCCCTCGGCGGCACAATCCCATGACCTGGGCAAAGGCGCTTCTGAAGCGGCGGGCCAGAAGGTAAGAACCGTACTTACTCAGGGGCAGGGCTGGCGCGGGCGCTCGGCGTCCTGCTATCCAGGTTCCCGTCCGCACGCTGTGGGTCGGTCTGCGGGCTGGGTGGGCGTGCCGAACCAGGGTCTGGGAGCCACGTGATACGGCACGCCCTCGGGCCCTGCGATCGTCCCATGTCGCCTGCCGCGAAGGGAATCGCGACATGAGCAAGACCGGCCGGTCCGGGGTGGAAGATATCAAAGCGTCCAGTGACCACCTGCGTGGGAGCCTTCCGGAGGAGCTGGCTTCCGACGCTCCGGCGTTCGCCAAGGACAGCGCGCAGTTGTTGAAGTTCCACGGCGTCTACCAGCAGGAGGATCGCGACACGCGCCGTGCCCGCGCCGCCGAGGGTCGCGGTGGAGAGCGCATCTGCATGGTGCGCGCGTCCGTACCCGGCGGGGTGCTCGATGCCGAGCAGTATCTCGCCCTGGACCGGCTCGCGGGTGAGGTGGCCGACGGCACCCTGCGGGTCACCACCCGCCAGGGTGTGCAGTATCACTTCACTCGTAAGGACGACCTCGCGACGCTGATCGGGACGCTCAACCGGCACCTGGTGACCACCCTCGCCGCATGCGGCGACGTGGTGCGCAACGTCATGTGCTGCCCGGCCCCGCTGGCCGGCCGCCCCGCGGGCGAGCATCTGCTGGACGTCGCCGCCGAACTCTCCCGTAACCTCAAGCCCAAGACCGAGACGTACTGGCAGTTGTGGGTGGACGGCGAGCGGATCGCCTCGGCGGCCGCACCGCCGGACCGGGACGAGGCGGGGTCCGGTGAAGCCGAGACCGAGCCGCTGTACGGGCCCACCTATCTGCCGCGTAAGTTCAAGATCGGCTTCGCCTATCCCGGAGACAACTGCGTCGACGTCTACACCCACGACATCGGTATCGTCCCGGACGTCGCGGGCCAGCGCGTCGGGGGATTCACGATCCTGGTCGGCGGCGGGCTCGGGATGAGCCACAACAAGCCCAGCACCTACCCGCGCCTGGCCGACCCGTTGTGCCGCGCAACCGCCGACGAGTTGTTCGAGGTCGTCAGCGCGATCATCGGCGTCCAGCGTGACCATGGCGATCGCGCCGACCGCAGGCACGCCCGCCTGAAGTACCTGGTGGACGACTGGGGGCTCGACCGCTTCCGTGCCGAAGTCGAGCGCCGTCTCGGCCGTCGGCTGGCCGTGCCCGCCCCGCTGGCGTGGCCGGCCACGGACGATCACCTTGGCTGGCACGGCCAGCAGGACGGACGATGGTTCCTCGGCCTGCCGGTGCCCAGCGGGCGGATCGCCGACGACGGCATCCGGCTGCGCACGGCTCTGCGTCGCGTCGTCGAGCGCTTCCGGCCCGGCGTCCGCCTCACTCCTCGCCAGGATGTGCTACTCACCGGCATCGCCGAGGGCGACCGAGAGGCGGTCGACCAGGAGTTGCGCGCGCACGGCGTCGCCGCCGTCGAGGCCCTGCGACCGATCGAGCGACACGCTCTCGCCTGCCCGGCCATGCCCACCTGCGGCCTGGCACTGGCTGAGGCGGAGCGGGCGCTGCCCGGTGTCATCGCCGACCTGAAGGCGGTCGCCGACTCCCTGGGGCTCGGTGACGAGCCCCTCCATGTCCGCCTGACCGGATGTCCCAATGGCTGCGCCCGTCCCTACAGCACCGAGATCGGCATCGTCGGTCGCGGTGTCGACCGCTATGCGGTGTTCCTGGGCGGCGACGCCGATGGGACGCGACTCACCAGCCGGTACGCGGACCAGGTGGACCGGGCCCGTCTGGGCGACGTGCTGCGGCCAGTGCTCGCCGCCTTCCGCGACGAGCGCCGGCCAGGTGAGCGCTTTGGTGACTTCTGCGATCGCGCCGGGGTTGACGCGCTGCGCGCGCGGTTCGTCCCCGACGAGCCCGCAACCACCCGCTCCCGCCGCCAGCCGGCAGCCGCCGTCCGCGCGTGATCAGTCTTCACCTGCCAGCGCTCCCGCTTGCCAGCTCTTCTCCGCCGAATGCAAAGGAAGATCCGCATGCCCACCTCGCTGATCGAGCCCCATGGGGGCGAGCTCGTCGACCTGCGCGTCTCCGCCGAGCGCGCCGCCGCCGCCCGGGCCGCATCCCGCGATTGGCCATCCTGGGAGCTGGCTCCACGCCAGCTCTGCGATCTGGAGCTGCTGCTGTCCGGCGGGTTCTCGCCGCTGCGCGGTTTCCTCGGCCGCGAGGATTACGAGGCCGTGTGCGCTCAGCTGCGCCTGGCTGAGGGCACCCTGTGGCCGATTCCGATCACGCTCGACGTCCCCGAGCCGGTTGCTCGCGGCCTCGACCCTGGTGCGCCGCTGGCGCTTCGTGACCCCGAGGGCGCCATGCTCGCCGTGCTCCATGTCACCGACGTCTGGGAGCCCGACCGCGAGGCGGAGGCCAAGGCGGTGTTCGACACAACCGACCCGGTGCATCCAGGCGTGGCGCACCTGCAGGATCGCACGCATCCCTGGTACGTGGGCGGGCGCATCGAGGGTATCCAGCCACCGGTGCATCACGACTTCCGTGACCTCCGGCGGACGCCTGAGGCCATGCGCGCGGAGTTCACCGACCGCGGCTGGGACCGTGTCGTAGCGTTCCAGACGCGCAACCCCCTGCACCGGGCCCACCGCGAGCTCACGCTGCGCGCGGCCCGCGATGCCGCCGCCAAGCTGCTCATCCATCCGGTCGTCGGCCTCACCAAGCCCGGCGATGTCGACCACTACACCCGCGTGCGCTGCTACCAGGCGCTGCTCGACCGCTACCCCGACGACACGGTCCTGCTGTCGCTGCTGCCCCTGGCGATGCGCATGGCAGGGCCTCGGGAGGCGCTGTGGCATGCCCTGATCCGGCGCAACCACGGCTGCACGCATCTGGTCGTGGGCCGCGACCACGCGGGCCCAGGGGCCGACGGCGCCGGGCGACCTTTCTACGACCCGTATGCCGCCCAGGCGCTGCTGCGGGAGCACTCCGACGAGGCCGGCGTGCAGATGATCCCTTTCCGCTCGGTGGTCTACGTGCCTGATCGCGACACCTACGTGCCGGAGGACGAGGTGCCGGAGGGAGCCCAGACGTGGGCGATCTCGGGCACCGAACTGCGACGCCGGTTCGCCGCCGGTGACGAGCTGCCGGCCTGGTTCACCTTCCCGGAGGTCGCCGCCGAGCTGCGCCGCCGTCACCCCGCCCGTGACCGGCAGGGTCTCACGCTGTTCTTCACGGGGCTGTCGGGCGCCGGCAAGTCCACCGTCGCTGGCGCCCTCCTGGCGCGGCTGCTGGAGGATGGACGGCGGCCCGTCACCCTGCTCGACGGCGATCTCGTGCGCAAGCACCTGTCGAGTGAACTCGGCTTCTCTCGCGAGCACCGCGACCTCAACATCCGCCGGATCGGCTTCGTGGCCTCGGAGATCGCGCGCAACGGGGGCATTGCGGTGTGTGCGCCGATCGCCCCCTACGACGCCACCCGCCGGGAGGTGCGTGAGATGGTCGAGCCGCACGGCGGGTTCGTCCTGGTGCACGTCGCCACCTCGCTGGAGGTGTGCGAGGCGCGCGACCCCAAGGGGCTGTACGCCAAGGCCCGGGCGGGGCTCATCGCCGAGTTCACAGGCGTGTCCGACCCCTACGAGCCGCCCACCGACGCCGAGGTGGTGCTGGATTCCGGGAGTCTCCCGGTAGAGGAGGCCGTCGATACGATCATCGCGCACCTCCAGACCGCCGGCTACCTGGCTCCGGCCACTGCGGGAGCCGGCGTCTGATGTGCCCGCTTACCGACGTCGCCACCCAGGCCGAGGTCGCCAC
>WHTC01000008.1 GCA_009379795.1 Nitriliruptorales bacterium
GCCGCGCGGCACGGGTCGCGCGGCCCCCCTGGTTCCTGCAATGGATGCGGTGTGCGCTCGACCTCCTACGCTGCGCCGCTCGTGGCCGCCTGATAGCGCTCGGCGACGTCCGCCCAGTTGACGACGTTCCAGTACGCCTGGACGTACTCGGCCTTCACGTTGCGGTACTGCAGGTAGTAGGCGTGCTCCCACATGTCCAGCAACAGCAGCGGCACCGCTCCGGTGAACTGGCGAACCTGGTGGTCGTTGTACTGACCGATCAGCAGGCGCTCACCGAGGCTGTCGTAGGACAGCACGGCCCAACCGGAGCCCTGGATGCCGTTGGCCACCGCCGAGAAGTGCGCGCGGAACGCGTCGAACGAGCCGAAGTGCTCGTCGATGGCCCCGGCGAGCGCACCATCCGGCTTATCCCCGCCGTCCGGGGACAGGTTCGGCCAGAAGACCGAGTGGTTGACATGGCCGGCGTAGTGGAACGCGAGATCCTGCTGCAACAGGTTGATGTTGCCCAGGTTCCCTGACTCCCTTGCCTCGGCCATCTGCTCCAAGGCGGTGTTGGCCCCCTTCACGTAGGTCGCGTGGTGCTTGTCGTGGTGGAGCTGCATGATCTCGCCCGAGATGTGGGGCTCCAGGGCGCCGTAGTCGTACGGCAGATCAGGCAGGGTGTACGGATCGCTCAACTGCCACTCCTTGCGTCACGGGTTCTTGCTAGGCCACCCAGGCGGTGGTTGTCTGCGATGGCGCGCACCCTACGTCCTCCCGGCGGGGCGCACGAATACATCTACCCCAGCAGCCGCGACCTAGCCCGGATCGACGACATTGGCAACAGGGTGAGCCATGAGCGCACATCTTCCGGAGGAGCTCGCGGCGCTGGCGACCGCTCACGGTGTCGCCACGACCTACGTCGATACCCGCGGCCGGCCGTTGCGCGTGCCCCCGACCACCGTCCGCGCCGTGCTGGCCGCCATGGACGTTCGCAGCGACGACGGCGAGGCTGTGCGATCTTCCCTGCGGCTCGCGGATGAGGCGCCCTGGCGGCGGATCCTCCCACCGACCCTGGTGACGCGCGGCGACGCACCGGTGCCCCTCACGGTGCCGGAGCGCAACGCCGCGGACGCCCGTCTGGTCACGGCGGACGGCGCCGAGCGGGCGCTCACGCTGGATGACGGCATCTCCCAGGGTCCCGAGCGCACGCTCGACGGTATTCGGCTGCACCGCCGCCACGTACGCCTGCCCGAGGGGCTGCCGCGTGGCACCCACCGGATGATCGTCAGGGCTGGCGACGACATCGCCGAAGCCCGCCTCCTGGTTGTGCCGGCGCGCTGCCCGGTTCCGGAAGGGCTGCGGTCCTGGGGCTGGCAGGTGCAGCTGTACGCCCTGCGCAGCGCCGCCAGCTGGGGGATGGGCGACCTCGCCGATCTCCGCGGGCTGCTGACCGGCAGCGCGGGACCGCAGGGCGCCGGCCTGGTGCTGCTCAACCCCCTGCACGCGGTGATGCCGGTGCCGCAGCAGGAGCCCTCCCCCTACTACCCGGCCAGCCGCCGGTTCGTGAACCCCCTTTACCTCCGGGTCGAAGAATGCGACGGCTACACGGGTCTGACAGCTGAGGCGCGCGCACGGATCGACGCGCTGGCCGCTGGGGCCCGCAACCACGACCGCGACGAGCGCGTCGAGCGGGGTGCCGTATTCGGGTGGAAGCGAGAGGCCTTCGAACTGCTCGCGGCGCAGCCGCTTCCCCCTGACCGCCAGGAGGCCTTCGCGGGGTATCAGCGGGCCGAGGGTCAAGGCCTGGTGGACTTCGCCGTCGCTGCGGCGTTGGCCGAACAGCACGGGCGGTCGTTCCGGGACTGGCCCGCCGCGCTGCAAGACCCCCGATCGGACGCGGTGGCGTCTGCTCGCCGAGAGCTCGCTGACCGGGTCCGGCTACATCTGTGGCTGCAATGGCAGTGCGACACGCAGTTACATGCCGCGCAGACCGCCGCCAGGGAAGGGGGGATGCCCGTCGGGATCGTGACCGATCTGGCGGTGGGCGTCGACCCGGGCGGTGCGGACGCCTGGGCGCTGCAGGCGGACCTTGCCCTGGGCGTGACCGTCGGCGCACCGCCGGATGCGTTCAACCAGCAGGGTCAGGACTGGCGGGTGCCGCCCCTGCGACCGGACCGTCTTCCGGAAACCGGCTTCGCGCCCTTCCGCGATGTGGTGCGTTCTCAGCTTCGCCAAGCGGGCGGCCTGCGCATCGACCACGCCATGGGTCTGTTCCGGCTCTTCTGGATCCCGGAAGGGGCGCCATCCAGTGAGGGCACGTACGTTCGCTACCCGGCCGACGCGCTGCTCGGCATCCTCGCGCTGGAGGCGGAGGCGGCCGGAGCCGTGATCATCGGTGAGGACCTGGGAACAGTCGAACGCGGCGTGCCCGAGACGCTACGCGGCAACGGGGTGCTGGGCTCACGCGTGTTGTGGTTCGAGCGCGAGGAGCGCGGCCGGCATGGCCAGAACACCGACGAGAGGATCCCGCGCCGGCGCGCCCGCGACTACCCTGAGCTCGCCCTCACCTCGGTGACCACCCACGATCTTCCGACCGCGGCAGGGTTCCTGGCTGGTGAGGCCACCCGGGTCCGCGCCACGCTCGGCCAACTGGCGCACCCCGAGGCCGAACAGGCCAACGCCGCTGAGGAGCGAGCCTCCCTGCTCGCGCTCCTGATCAGGGAGGGACTGCTCGACGAGGACGACGCCGCCCACCCGGCCGCCGTCGTCGAAGCCATGCACGCCTTCGTCGCCCGCACACCTTCGGTGCTGGTGGCTGCCAACTTGGCGGACGCCGTAGGGGACCTGCGCCAGCCGAACCTGCCCGGCACGGTGAAGGAGTACCCGAACTGGTCGTTGCCGGTAGCGCAGCCGACCGGCGAGCCGCCTGCGCCTGGCGAGCTGCTCCCGCCCTCGCGGCCGCTGCTGGTCGAAGAACTCCTGGCTCATCCGCGCGTCCTGCGCTTGGCCGCGGTCATGCGTGCGGGGCGAGAGGCCGGCAAGCAGCACCGCGCCTCCGCTGGTGGTGACGCGGAGGGGGACGGCGGAGCCGGTTGAGAGCCGCCGCCGCGATCTAGCGCAAACCCTGTTTCTCAGCCCACGTGTCGAGCAGGAGGTAGGCCTCCTCCTCCGACATCGGGCCCTGCTCGAGCCGCGCGTCGAGGAGCATTGATCGCGCCTTGCCTACCAGCGGGCCCGGCTCCAGCCCGAGATAGTCCATGATCTGGCGACCGTCAAGCGCCGGGCGCAGGGAGCGGATCTCCTCCTCGGCCTCCAGGTGGGCGATGCGTGACTCCAGGTCGTCCATCCTCCGGGCGAACCGGCGGGCCTTGATGCGGTTCTGGGTGGTCACGTCAGCGCGGGTGAGCGCGTTCAGTCGGGCCAACTGCTCCCGGGATCCGGCGTCGCGCACGTAGCGGCGGACCGCGGAATCCGTCCACACATCATCGGCGTAGCCATGGAAACGCAGGTGCAGCCGAACCAGCGCGCTGACGTCGTCGACAAGGTGGTGGGGGTACCGAAGTTCCTTCAGACGCCGCTCGGCCATGCGCGCGCCCACGACCTCGTGGTGGTGGAACGTCACCTTGCCGTCCTGCCCATAGGCGCGGGTTGCCGGCTTGCCGATATCGTGCAGCAGCGCGGCCAAGCGCAGTGTCAGGTCGTCATGCGGGACGCAGCGGTCCACCACGGCCAGCGTGTGCGCGTAGACGTCCTTGTGACGGTGGAGCGGGTCCCGCTCCATGCGCAGCGCCGGGATCTCGGGCAGGAATCGGTCGGCGAGACCGGTCTCGCAGAGCAACTCGATCCCGCGCGCATGCCCCTGGACCACCACCAAGCGGCTCAGCTCGTCCCGGATGCGCTCCCGGCTGACCGAGTCGAGCGCCGCAGCCATGTCGGTGGCCGCCTTGCGGGTGTCGTCGTCCGGCTCGGCCTCCAGCGTGGCGGCGAAACGCGCCAACCGGACCATACGCAGCGGGTCGTCACCGAAGCTGGATCGCGGATCGATCGGCGTGCGCAAGATCCGGTTTCGCAGGTCCCGCAGGCCGCCGAAAGGGTCGGTGAACCGCAGGTCGGGCAGGCGCATGGCCATCGCGTTGATCGTGAAGTCCCGCCGCGACAGGTCGCCGTCGATGCTCGAACCGAAGGTGACCTTGGGGTGACGGGAACCGGGGGTATAGGTGTCTGCCCGAAAGGTGGTGATCTCCAGTTTCAGGGCGCCCTTATGGGCGCTGACGGTCCCAAACCGCGCGCCGGTCAGCCACAGATGGTCAGCCCACCCGCGCACCAGCCGCTCGCTTTGGCGCGGGTCCGCTGAGGTGGCGAAGTCGAGGTCGTCCTGAGACCGCCCGAGCATCGCGTCACGGACGGTGCCGCCCACGAGATACAACTCGTGGCCGGCGTCGGTGAAGCGCTGACCCAGGTCCTGGACGAGCGGGTAGACGGCGGCGAGCGCCGCGATCCCGCGTCGTTGCTCGGCAGTGAAGTCGTCGGTCATTGATCTCAGTCATGTGCCGGAGGATCCGGCTGATCAGGGCGAGGCCGGAAGACGCCCCTGGCAGGTCATGGTAGCCGGACCCTCCCGCCGACCCTGGTGACCGACGAGGGAAGTCCGCAGCAGGACAGCACGAGAGGTAGGCGAGCGGGCAGGACTCTCCCTGAGAGGAGGTTGCGACCCGGCACTATCCTCACGGGAGTGTCCCGCTATCCGACCCAACGGGCGATCAGCGCCGGCGGTCTGGTCTTCGACGACCGGACAGACGGACGGTGGGTCGTCCTGATCTCCCGCCGTAACGCGGCGGGAGATCTGCAGTGGACCCTGCCCAAGGGCGGACTCGAGGAGGGAGAGGACCACCGCGGCGCCGCGCTGCGAGAGGTCCGGGAGGAAACGGGCCTGGACTGCGAGATCGTGTCCGAATTGGGGGTCGTCGACTATTGGTTCGTATGGCGACCGGAAGAAGTGCGCTACCACAAGTTCGTGCACTACTACCTCATGCGGCATCTGGGCGGGGATCCGGCGCCACGCGACGACGAGGCCGAGGATGTCGAGTGGTTCCCTGTGGAGAACGCGCTCCAGCGCTTGAGTCACGCCAACGAGCGGGAGTTGGTCGCGGCGGCCCGTGTCGCTGTGGCCCCTGCGACGCCTGACGGGCCCGCGACCGGGGAGGCTGCCCCTGGTGGTGAGGTGACCGCGCCGGACGGCGCGACAGGCGGCGCGCGGCGTGAGGAGCGAGGGCGGCGGCAGCAATGAGACGAGCCCTGGCAGACCGGCTGCTCGTGACGCTGGTCCTGCTCGCGCCGGTTCCCCTCGCCGGCGGACCCGCCGTCGCGCAGGCCGACGACCAGCAGGCCGGCGAGGGCACGAGCGGGGATGAGCCGGACCTCCTGATCACCGGGCTGACTGGCGTGGTCCGGTCTGGCGACAGGCTGGACGTAACCGGCGAGGTGCGCAACCCTGGCGGGGAGTCGTTGGAGGGTGCACACCTCGTGGCGACGCTGCTGCGCCCGAGCAGCAACCGCCTCGACCTCCACCGGGCACTCGATGATCCCGGACGCGCACCGGCCCGTCGTGTGGTTGGGCGCTTCCAGACCGACCTGCAGCCAGTCCCCGCCGGTGGCCGCGCACCGCTGCAGTTCGACGTCCCGATCACCGACCTGGGACTGGGGGCGCTGCCGGACGCGGCGGCCGGGGTCTACCCGCTGCAGCTGGACCTGCGGCAGGGAGGAGCGCTGCTCGACCAGGTTGTCACAAGCCTCATCGCCATGCCCGACCAGCTTGGTGAGCCCCTGCGGGCGGCGATCGTCGCTCCGCTGGACAGTCCTCTGGGGCTGTCGGCGGACGGATCGGTAGTGAACGATCCCCTCGCCGGGGACCTCGGCGGCGGCGGCCACCTGCCAGGACTGGCGGACGCGCTGCAGCGCGCGCCTGACCTTCCCCTCACCCTGGCGACCAGCGGCGCGGTGCTCACCGCCGCCGAGGAGGCCATCGACGGCTTTACCGCGACCGACGCGGCCGGCGCGGTCGTGGTGAGCGAGGAAGACCCGGAGGCCCGCCGGGCGGCCAGCCTGATCGACGACGTCAACGGCGTGCTCGGCCGCCCCGAGGTCGAGCATGTCGCCCTGCCGTTCGCTTCCGCCGACCTGGTTGCCCTCGTGCGCGACCGCCAACCCGACGCCGCCAGGCAGGCGATGGCGCAGGGAGCCGTAAGCTCCGCGGCCGCAACCGGCGACCGGCCGGCGCCGGGCGTGCTGCTGCCCCCGGATCATCTCGATGAGGCGACGCTCGACACGCTGGCCGCCGCGGTGGACACCGTTCTGCTGGACGCCCGCAACCTGGGGCGGCAGGAGCCGAACCCGGCTGGGCTGACTCCTTCGCCCGTACGGCGGCTGCCGACCTCCGGCGGATCGACCCTGAGCGCGCTGGTGGCCGACGCCTGGCTGTCAGCGCTGTTGGCGGGGGATTTCCCGCCAGAGAACGGTGAGGTGAGCGCGTCCACCCCCGCCCTGGCCGCGCAGCGCATCCTGGCAGAGAGCGCGGCAGTGTACTTCGAACGTCCGTTCAATGAGCAGACTCGCGGGTTGCTGCTCACCCCGCCCATCCCCTGGAACCTGCCGGCCGACACGCTGATGGCCCTGCTCGAAGGGTTGGACGAAGCGCCGTGGTTGCGGCCGGTCACCGCACCGGACCTGGCCGAACAGGTGCCAATGGCTGAGGAGCCCGTCGCGCTGGCCTATCCGGAGCAGGCACGGGCACGCGAACTCGACGCGGCCTACCTGGCCTCGATCGAGGAGGCCCGGGTGGCCGTCGCATCGTTGGCCGCCATCCTCGCTACCGATGAGGAACCGGAGGACGCCGATCGGGTGCTGCGCATCGCCACATCGATCTACTACCGCGGCGAGCGCCGCGACCAGGGCTTGCAGTTGGTCGACACCGTCCAAGCCGCGGCGAACAGCGTCTTCGACGGGGTGGGCGTGGTTCCCGGCCCGCAGTTCACCCTGACCAGCCGCAGCGGGGACGTGCCGGTCACGCTCGCCAACGAGTCCGGGGTCGCGGTCCGTGTCTTCGTCCGGGTTGAGTCACCCCGCTTCGCCTTCGCTCAGGACGTGCGGGAGGCGACCCTCGCGCCGGGCGAGCAGGTTCCGGTGGTGTTCAGGACCGAAGCACTGACCCCGGGCGCCACCGCGCCAATCGAGGTGACGGTCACCGACGCGCAGGAGGACCGCGTGCTGGCCACCGGCCGAGTGGTGGTGGCGACCAGAGCGGACTCGGTCACGGCCCTGGTCGTGACGGTCGGCGCCGGGCTCTTCCTGGCAGGATGGTGGCTGCGCGATGTCCGGCGACGGCGCACGGAGCGCCTGAAGGCAAAGATGGCCTCTTGAGCGACGGGGACGGCAATCGGGGCCGGGTTACACAGAGCGTCATTGACGTTACTCGACGTTTCCTCAAGCGTCGAGGTGTCCTCACGTACACTCACAGGGTGCACGGGCGCGTCTTCGGATGCGCGGCGATTACCGACAGCAGGACGTGCCGACCTTGCCGGCACCTCTAGTAAGGCATGACCTCGCCCCATGAGGGACACAGGTGCCTCGACGAGGCCCGGTTGATGAGCGAACCCATCAAACGAACTGAGACGCTCCGCGACCTCGCCCAGCGCTTCTCCGACGACGTCCCGGAGGAGGTCGCTGACAGCGGCGTGGGCGTCAGCGAGCAGGAAAAGGAACCTGACCCCGCAGGCAGTCTCGAGTTGGAGCCCACAGGGGCGATGCATCCCATCGAGGACACCGACGGGCTGGTCGACGCCGAACTGCGGCTGCTGTCTGGGCGCTACCTGCTCCAGGAGCGGGTCGCCAGCGGGGGCATGGCCTCGGTGTGGCGGGCCCGGGACCAGGTGCTCGCCCGTACCGTCGCGGTCAAGCTGCTCCACGACCACCTGGCGGCCGACGCTGCCTTCCGCGAGCGGTTCCGGCGCGAGGCGATCAGCGCCGCGAAACTGTCGCATCCCTTCATCGTGGGCATCTTCGACAGCGGGGTGGACGGCGACCAGGTATTCCTGGTCATGGAGTTCGTCGAGGGGGTGACGCTGCGCGACGTGATCGCCGAGGTGGCGACCCTGCCCCCCGCACATGCAGCCACGATAGGGGAGAAGATCGCGCGGGCCTTGGACTACGCTCACGCGCACGGACTGGTGCACCGCGACGTTAAGCCGGCGAACATCCTCATCGGCAATGACGGCAGCGTGAAGGTCGCCGACTTCGGCATCGCCAAGGCTGACCAGGCCGATGATCTCACGAAGACCGGCATGGTGCTCGGCACTGCCGCCTACGTCGCCCCGGAGCAGATCCTGGCCCACCCGATCGATGGCAAGGCGGACCAGTACGCCCTCGGTTGCGTGCTGTTCGAATCGCTGACCGGCCGCCAACCTTTCCGGGCGGACAGTGCGGTGGCGACTGCGGCACAGCGCCTGGAGCGCAAGCCCCCGTCGGTGCGCTCCTACCGCCCGGACGTGCCCCAGGGCCTGGACCGCGTCGTGGGCCGGGCGATGGCACGCGAGCCCCAGCAGCGCTTCCCCACGGTCGGGCACCTGGCCGATGTCCTGGCAGCCTTCTCGGACGAGGAGATCGACCGGACGTCCGCCCTGGTGTCGACCGCGGAGCCCCGGCCGCCCGTGCCGCAGCGGGACTCCGGCGCGATCGCGCTGGAGAGCCGACCCGCACCACCCCGGCGCCCCGCCCGATGGCGTCCCCCGCCCATCCATGACGACTCCTTCGGGCAAGTCCCGACACCAAGCCGCCAGCGCAACTGGCTTCTCCCGACCCTGGGGCTGCTGGTGTTCGCGATTGGACTGGCCGCCGCGCTGGCGACCGGCGCGCTCGACGGCCGGTCGCTGCCAACCTTCGGCGAGGAACCCGGGGAGGAGCAGACGGCGGAGCCGCCCGAGTCGGCCGCACCCACCATGCTGGCGCTGGACGCGTCCTCGCTGACCTCGTTCGACCCGCAGGGCAACGACCTCGTGGAGAACGAGGCCCGGTTGCCCAACCTGGTGGACAACGACCCCGAGACCGAGTGGACCACCGTCGGGTACAACGCGGCCGATTTCGCCGGTCTCAAGTCCGGGGTGGGCTTCTTCGTCGATCTCGGCCAGGTGACGCGCGTGGAAAGCGTAGAATTTGGTATCTCCAGGCCTGGATTCGACTTCGAACTCCGAGCCGCCGACGACCGGCCGAGCAGCATCGATGACACCCGCTTTATCGCTTCCCAGGAAGGCGCTGGCGAGGAGGGGGTGACGTGGGGCCCCGGCAGCGACCCGGTCGAGACCCGCTACCTGGTGGTGTGGATCACGGGCAACCTCCCGGCCGACGGGCAGCGGTTCCGTGCCGGTTTCGACTCGGTGTCCGTCTTCGCCGCCACGGAATGAGCCGGCAGCAGTGAACCGTCCGCCGTGGCCGAGCACCGACGGGCAGCGGCCGTCGGATGAAACGCTGGTCGCGGCCTACGTGCGGGGTGGGCCGCAGGCCGACGCGGCCTTCGACCTCCTCGTCGAGCGGCATGAGCGTCGTGTCTATGCGATCTGCTTCCGCTACTTCGGCAACCCCGCGGATGCCGAGGATGCGGCGCAGGACACCTTCATCACCGTGATGCGTCGCGCGTCGAGCTATCGGGGCGCGGCCAGGTTCTCCACCTGGCTCTACCGGGTCACGGTCAACGCCTGCAATGACCTCGCGCGCCGGCGAGCGCGGCGACCGAGGGCGGAGGGGGCCGATGTGGACGCCCTGGCCGACCTGGCCGCGTCCGAGGACCTCCTCGCCGCCCGCGAGCTGTCCCTGGAACTGGAGCGTGCGCTCGCGCAACTCGATCCTGTGACGCGCGACGCGATCGTCTTGCACGATGTGCACGGGGTGCCCTACGCCGACGTGGGGGCGCGCCTGAACCTGCCGATCGGCACAGTGAAATCGCGGATCCACCGCGGGCACGCCCGCCTGGCCGCCCTCCTGCGCGACCTGTCCGCTCCCCGGCTCGTCGCTGGCGCCCCCGAGCGTGAGGAACCCTTGCCGCCTTCGGAACCTCCAAGACGCAGAGCATGAACGACCCCCGCGACCCGCGTACCCCGCCCCCCGATGACGGTGAGCTCCTGTCCGCCTGGCTGGCGGGGGACCTCGACGATGCGGAGGTCGAACGGGTCGAGCGGCGTCTGGTGGCGGAGCCGCAACTCGCGAAGCAACTCGACGCCACCGTGGACCTGCTGGTGGCCCTTGGAAGACTGGATCAGGTCGACCCACCGCCGGAGTACAGCAGGCGGCTTCGCGCACGGCTGGAGACCGAGCGGCGCGCGCCGCCTCACCCCGCCCGAGTGCCGCTGGGCCTGGCCGGCTCGGCGCGGGTGCCACTTCAGGCCATCCGCGAGCACCTGCCACGGCGTCCGTTCCCCCGCTGGCCGGCGGTCGCTGCGGTGGCGATGGTGCTGAGCGTGGTCGTCGCGTTGCCGCTGTTGCGCCCGTCGTCGCCCACCTTCGACGCCGCGCAGCAGGAAGCGGGCGTCGCGGCCGACGACGCAGCACCGTTGGCCCGGCCCCCAGCGGCCGCGGAGGGACCGCCACCCGTCGTGATCGAGGATCCGGAGGCCGACGGGCCGCGGTCCCTGGCGCAGGACTCCGCGGAGTCCGCTGCCGGCGATGAGGCGGCCGAGGCGGATCAGGCCGACGAGGCGAGCACCGACGACCTGCGCGAACGCTTCACGAAGGTCCCGGAAGCCATCGAACTGCTCGACCGGCCTCTTGGAGAGGCGACCACGACCGCAGCCGCCTACGCGGCGGCGATCGACGCGTCGCCCGCGTTCTCCACCGGTGCTGAACCTGCGGCGTGCCTCGATGCCGTCACCGGTGGCGTGCCCGAGAGTGTTCCCGTGCGCGTGGAGGCGTTCTCCTACCAGGACCGCCCGGCGCTTGCCTACGTCGTGGTGACGGCCTCGGAGGGTGCGGTGGCGCTCGACCGCATCGAGGTCTGGGTCATGGACCCTGACACCTGCGACCTGGAGGCCGTCGTCGCCGCCTGGCCCGGCACAGCCCCGGGAGCCCATGGAATAGGCCAAGGCTGATGGCGTTAGAAGGAGTGACATCGGTGCCAGGGAGGCGGAATTGATGACCGAGGACGTGCGGGCCACCCGTGAGGTGGCGGGAGGTGAGCGTGTGCTCCCGGCACCCGAGCAGGTGCGTCAGGTCATCATCATCGGCTCCGGCCCCGCCGGTCTGACCGCGGCGCTGTACACCGCCCGCGCCGACCTACACCCCCTGATGATCGAGGGAAGGAGCGCGGGCGGTCAACTGATGCTGACCACCGAGGTGGAGAATTATCCCGGGTTCCCGGAGGGTCGCTTGGGCCCTGAGCTCATGAACGACATGCGCAAGCAGGCGGAGCGCTTCGGCGCGGAGTACCTGACCGCGGATGTCGACGACGTCGACTTCCGGCATGGGCCTCCATTCGCCGTGACCGTCGACGACCAGACGTATTGGGCGCGGGCGGTGATCCTGTCGACGGGCGCGAACGCTCGCTGGCTCGGTCTGCCCGGGGAGGAGCGGCTGATCGGGCGGGGACTGTCCAGTTGCGCGACGTGTGACGGGTTCTTCTTCCGGGACAGGGAAATCGTGGTTGTCGGAGGCGGTGACTCCGCGATGGAGGAAGCCGTTTTCCTTGCCAAGTTCGCCTCGAAGGTCACCGTCGTCCACCGCCGCAACGAGTTGCGCGCCTCGCGGATCATGCAGGAGCGCGCCTTCAAGAACGACAAGATCTCCTTCGCCTTCAGCTCGCGTGTCGTGGAACTGCTGGGCGGCGAGGTCCTTACGGGCGTGATCCTTGAGGACACCATCACCGGCGAGCGCTCCGAGTTTCCCACCGACGGCTTGTTCGTGGCAATCGGCCACGATCCCGCCACCGGACTGTTCCGCGACCAGCTCGAAGTTGACGCTGACGGCTACATCGCCGTTCGCGAGCCGAGCACGGCCACGAGCGTCAGCGGGGTCTTCGCCGCCGGCGACGTGGTGGACCGGCACTACCGGCAGGCGGTCACCGCCGCCGGCATGGGGTGCAAGGCGGCGATCGACGCGGAGCGCTGGCTGGGCGTGGACGCCCACAACTGGTGAGCCTGCCGCCAGGCCGAGACCTCCTCGGTACGCCAACCCGCAGGTGCGAGGGAATAGCCACGGATGCGGCGCTGTTGCCAACCGTTGACATTGATGAATGGAGGAACGCGATATGAGCAACGCCAAGGCCGTGACCGACCAGGACTGGGAGGCCGAGGTCCTCGGATCCGACACTCCCGTCCTCGTCGACTTCTGGGCCGAGTGGTGCGGGCCATGCAGGATCGTGGGGCCGTTGGTCGACGAGATCGCTCAGGAAAAGGCTGGTGCGCTCAAGGTTGTGAAGCTGAACGTCGATGAGAACCCGGACACCGCGCGCAGGTACGCGGTCATGTCCATCCCCACCCTGATGGTCTTCAGCAAGGGTGAGGAACGCAAGCGCATCGTCGGCGCACGCGGGAAGGGCCAACTCCTCGGCGAGGTCGAGCCGCTGCTCGCCTGACGGCACAGGGCGCCTGGATCCCGCGAGGCGGGACGAGGTCCGGCAGGGCCTGCCGGCGACCGGGCGAGCCGGCGGGGGTCGGTAGACTCCGCCGTCGTGACCGACGACCTCCGTGCAGCAGGCCAGGACATCCGTGTCGGCGATAAGGGTGACGCCGTCCGTGACGTCCAACTTCGGCTGGCGCGAGCGCACGAGGGCGGATCGCCCGGACTTCCCGCCGACGGCGTGTTCGGGCCCAGGACCCTGCGCGCCGTCCGCCACTTCCAGCGGACACGCGGTCTGGCCGCCGATGGTGTGGTCGGGACGGAGACCTGGCGCGCGCTCACCGAGGCCGCGGTCCGGCTCGGCGACCGGCTGCTCTGGCACGCCTCGACGATCATGCGGGGCGACGATGTCCGTGAGCTCCAACACCGGTTGAACCGGTTGGGCTTCGACGCCGGGCAGGAGGACGGGCTGTTCGGGTCGCTCGCCCGGGCAGCCGTGGAGGAGTTCCAACGCAACGTCGGGCTGCCTGTCGACGGGATCGCCGGCCACTCAACCATGGATGCCCTCCGAAGGCTGCACCGCGGCCACCAGTCCGGCGGCCTGGGCGTGCGAGCCCGCCAGCGGGAGGCGCTCCGGCAACTCGCTGACCAGGGCCTGGTCGGCACCCGCGTCCTGATCGACCCCCGCCGCAGCGCCGGCGACCCAGGATGGAGAGCCCCTGGCGGCGCCTGGGAAGCGGACGTGACCTGGGAGATCGCCCGCCGCGTCACCGCCCGACTGGCCGCGCGTGGCACCGCCGTACTGCTGTCCCGAGGACCTCGCAACACGGTGCCCCCAAGCGTCCGGGGCCGTCAGGCCAACGAGTTGGGCGTGGATCTCGTCGTGAGCATCGGCACCAACGGTCACCGCACGCCGGTGGCGCGCGGCTCGGCCAGCTACTACTACGGCGTCCCCCCGTTCGTCTCGGAAGGGGGACTCCGGCTGGCCGAACTCATCCAGGAGACGGTCGTGGGTGCCGGCTGGAGGCCCGACTGCGGCGTCCACCCGATGACCTGGGCGATCCTGCGCGAGACCAGGATGCCGGCCGTCGTGGTCGAGCCGGGCTTCCTGACCTCCCCCGAGGATGCCGCCGCGCTCACTGACCCGATCCGGCAGGATGCGCTCGCTGCGGCGATCGCTCGGGGGATTGGGCGCTTCCTGGAGGCGCCGTCCGCGGACAGCGTCCTGACGTCCGCGGCGGCGGCGCTCCCTCAGCGATGAGCGATTCAGGTGAGCGGCGTGCGCTTCAGCGACGCGAAACTCACTGGTCATCGCGCGGACGCGAGTCAGGCTCCCAGGGACCGCGTGGAGAGCGGTCGGGTCATGGCTGGACGCACCGGGGCTGGTGCAGGGGCCTGCTCGCGCCGGCCGAGCGCGCTGATGACCCCCTCCAGGGCGTGCCCGACGGACTCCTGCCAGCGCACGGTCTGCCGCAGATCCAGGCGGAGCAGTGGGAACGCGTGGTGCTCCTGCCGGACCGTGAAGCCGGCACGGAGCAGGAATCCTTCCGGTAGCACGCAACGAGCCTCGCAGGGGGCGCCCGACGCCTCTTCCGCGGCTGAAGCACGGTCGCCGTAGCACTCCAGCGCCCGGACTCCGTGGCGATGGACGTCGCGCAGGACACTCTGCAACAGGATGGTCGCCAGCCCCCCGCTCCGATAGGCCTGGTCTACCCAGAGCGTGGCCAGCAGCAGGGCGTCCTCGGAGACGCTGGGCCCGAGGCGACGGGCGCGCGGAAAGTGCGCGCTCGGACCGAACCAGGCGTACCCGACCAGATGGTCGTCGAGGTAGATCGCTTTGCCGGGAGTGCCCCATTCCAGCTGGGTCGCCTGCCACCAGGCTTCCTTGGCCACCGTCGCGCGGTCCTGATCGCGGCTGTTGCCGCCTCGTTCACCGTCCAGGGACTCCCAGAACAGGCAGGACCGGCAGGGGAACGGGAGGTCGTGAAGCCCCGCGATGGTCAGGTCATGGACACGTCGGGACACAGCGCATCAGGAGCGGGTCTCGGGGGCGGGGACGGGCGGCGGGGACGGGCGGCGGGCGGCTCCGGGTCGCTCGCGCCGGGTCAGCAGGACCGTGAGAACACCAGTGGCGGCCCCGATCAGCAGTCCAAGAACGGCGCGGGTGAACGGCCCGGGACCGGGATCGACGATGTCGTGGTGGACGGCGATGTCGCGAGCGGACTGGACGCCGGGAGGGACGGGAGTGGTCTCCACAGATAGGCTCCTCCATGGCTGCAGCGTGCCTCACGGAGTCTAGCTTCGGGTGACCACCGTGGTTGGGCGAACCGGGTGTAGGCTGCAGCGCGTGCGGTCGATCGAGATAGATCCGAACCTCTCCCGTTACGCCACCCGGACGCGAGGGATGCGCGCGTCCGAGATTCGCGCGCTGTTCGCCGTGGCCAGCCGTCCGGAGATCGTCTCCCTGGCCGGGGGGATGCCCTTCACCGCAGCCTTGGACTATGACGCCGTCGGTGACGTGACCGCCGAGGTGATCCGGGACCACGGACCCGCGGCGCTGCAGTACGGCGGGGGGCAGGGGCTGCCGGGGCTGCGGGAGCGGCTTGTTCAGGTGATGGCCGCGGAGTCCGTGCCCGCCCACCCTGACGACCTTGTGGTCACCACCGGTGGGCAGCAGGGCCTGGATCTGGTGGCAAAGCTCTTCTGTGATCCCGCTGATGTGATTCTGGCCGAAGGTCCCTCCTATGTGGGGGCCCTGGGCGCGTTCGCGGCCTACGAGGCAGACGTGGTGCACGTGCCGATGGATGCGCAGGGTTTGATCCCCGAGGCCCTGGCGGAGCGCCTCGACGAACTTGCCGCCGAGGGACGCCGGGCGAAGTTCCTTTACACCGTGCCGAACCACCAGAACCCCGCCGGGGTCTCGCTGACGGCCGCGCGCCGAACAGCCGTCCTGGAGTTGGCCGAACGGCACGATCTGCTCATCGTCGAGGACAACCCCTACGGGTTGCTCGACTTCAAGGGAGAGGTCCGGCCCCCGCTGCGCGCGCTGGCCCCCGAGCGGGTGCTCTATGTGGGGACGCTGTCAAAGATCTTCTCCCCCGGTATCCGCGTGGGGTGGGTGGCCGCACCTGAGTCGATCAGGGAGAAGCTTGTCCTGCTCAAGGAAGCCGCCGACCTGTGCCAGTCCAACCTGACGCAGTACCTGGCGGAGCGCTGGCTGGCGTCCCAGCCGTGGCTCCGTCAAGTCGAGCAGTACCGGCAGGTCTACCGGGAACGATGCGAGGCGCTCGTGACCGAGCTCCGTGCCGAGCTTCCCAGTTCGTGCTCATGGAGCGAGCCGACCGGGGGGTTCTTCGTCTGGCTTCGCCTGCCGCGAGGGCTGGACTCTGGAGAACTGCTGGCCAAGGCCATCAGCGCCCGTGTGGCGTATGTGCCCGGAAGGGCCTTCTACGCCGATGGTTCCGGTGGTGACGAGCTGCGCCTGTCCTTCTGCTTCCCCACACCGGACAAGATCCGGGAGGGCGTGCGCAGGCTGGCCCAAGTCCTGCATACCGAGGTCGAACTGGTCCGGGCCATGTTCGGGGAGCGTGCCTAGATGTCCATGTCCGTCGCCGTCCTTGCCGGAGGCCTCTCGCTGGAACGAGAGGTCAGCCTGCGGTCGGGACGCCGGGTCGCGGAAGCTCTTTCCGACCGCGGGCATCATGTGGTCCGGCTGGATCTTGACGACCGACTGGTCACCGCGCTTGCCGAAGGTCAGTTCGACGTCGCCTACCTGGCGCTGCACGGCAAAGCCGGCGAGGACGGAACCATCCAGGGGCTGCTTGAGCTGCTGGAGATCCCCTATACCGGACCGGACGCGGTGGCCTCGGCGCTGGCCTGGGACAAGGCGATCTTCAAGGGGTTGGCGCGGCGGGCCGGCGTGGCGACACCAGCGTGGGTGGCGCTCTCCGCGGACGCGATCCGGGACATGGGCGCCGCCCGCACGCTGGACCGAGTCGTCGCCACACTGGGCACCCCGCTGATCGTCAAGCCCGCACAGGGCGGCGCCTCCATGGGGGTCCGCAAGGTCTCCGCCGCCAACGAGTTGCGGGCGGCGCTGGTGGCGGCCTACAGCTACCATCACGTCGCGCTGGTCGAGCGATTCGTGGAAGGCGCCGAGATCGCGGTCTCAGTCGTGGACGGGTCGCCGCTCCCCGCCGTCGAGGTGGTGCCACGAGGCGGCGCCGCATATGACTTCGCGGCTCGTTACACGCATGGAGCGACGGACTTCTACGCGCCGGCACGGCTGCCAAACTCGGTGCTGGAAGGCTGCACCGAGCTTGCCTTGGCGGCCTGCGACGTGGTCGGATCCCGACAGGTGGCCAGAGCCGATCTCATGGTGGACGGCGACAACCGACCCTGGGTCCTGGAGTTGGACACCTGCCCCGGGATGACCGAGACGTCCTTGCTGCCGCTCGCTGCAGGGGCGGCGGGATGGGATTTCGCGGAACTCTGTGAGCGCGTGGTGCTGCTGGCCGCGAAGGCCGGTTCACCGAGCGTGGCCTGACGGCGGGGGGGTTCGACCAGACTCCGGTCCTCTACTCCTCTGCAAGCAGTGAAGCCCCCGCCCCTCGGCCCAGGATGTCAAGCAGGCGCTCCAGGTCCTCGCGGCCGGCGTAGTCGATCACCAGGCGTCCGCGGCGATCAGATCCGCGGATCTGCACCTTGGTGGCCAGGGCATCCTCGAGTCGGCGCTCCAGACCGCTGAACCTGGACGTCCGCCTGGGCAGGCCCGGGTCCGCCCCAGGCTCCGTTCTCTCCTCAGCCTCATTCGGCCGGGTGACCGCCTGGCGCACCAGATCCTCGGTCGCGCGCACGGACAACCCTTCGGACACCACGCGCTGTGCCATCTGCTCCTGATGCTCCACATCTTCCAAGGCCAGCAGCGCCCGAGCATGACCGGCGGTCAAGGCCCCGATGAGAACACGTTCCTGGAGCACCGGAGGGAGGGCCAGAAGCCTCAGGGCGTTGGAGATCGCCGAGCGGGACTTGCCCAGATGGGTGGCCAGCGCCTCGTGCGTCATGCCGAAGTCGCTGAGCAATTGGTCGTAGGCGGCCGCCTCCTCGAGCGGGTTCAGGTCAGCTCGGTGGATGTTCTCCACAAGGGCTTCGGTCAGGAGATTCGCGTCCGCGGTGTGTCGCACCACCGCGGGGATGAGTTCCATCTCCGCCATCCGGGCTGCGCGGTAGCGTCGCTCGCCCGCCACGATCTCGTACTTCCCGTCATCACGCGGCCGCACGATGATCGGTTGGAGCATCCCGACCTGCCGGATCGACTGCGCAAGCTCCTGGAGGGCGACGGGATCAAAGCCACCGCGAGGCTGGCGAGGATTCGGGGCAATGGAGGAGATCTCCAGCGTGAGGAGACCACTCGTCCCTGGCCCAGCATTGGGGATCAGTGCCCCCAGACCCCGACCAAGCCCGCCTGGACGTGCCATCAACCTACTCCTTCTTGAAGGTGCTCTTGCGAGTGTCCGTTGGCGTTGAGATCAAGACGCTGCAGAACCTCGTCGGCTAACCGCCGATAAGCCATGGCGCCGCGTGAGGCCGGATCGAAGACGGTGATCGGCTGCCCGAATCCCGGCGCCTCAGCGAGCCGGACCGATCGCGGGATGCGCGTGTTGAAGACCAGGTCCCCGAAGTGGGTCCTCACCTCCTCGACCACCTGCTGACTCAGCCGAGTGCGCGCATCCAGCATGGTCAACACGAAGCCGACGATCTGGAGCGACGGGTTCAGCTGCGCTCGGATGAGATCGGTGTTGCGGCGGAGCGCCCCCAGCCCCTCAAGAGCGAAGTACTCGCACTGGATCGGGACGATCACGCCATCGCCAGCACTGAGGGCGTTCACCGTCAGAAGTCCGAGACTGGGAGGGCAGTCCACGATGATGAGGTCGAAGGCCGGACGGATCGGATCGAGCACCCGGCGGAGCTTCTGTTCGCGGTTGAAGGCGCTGACCAGCTCTATCTCCGCGCCCGCCAGATCCAGGTTGGCGGGCACGACGTAGAGGTTGGGGATAGCAGTGACCTCGATGGTCTCGCCGATGTCGCCTTCCTCCACCAGCGCGTCGTAGATCGTGTAGGCCTCTACTCGCGCGCGAAGACCCACGCCGGAGGTGGCGTTGCCCTGGGGATCCAGGTCCACCAGTAGAACCCGGAAGCCGAGTTCGGCCAAGGCTGCGGCCAGGCTCACGGCCGTGGTTGTCTTGCCTACACCACCCTTCTGGTTGGCGACGGTGAGGATGGTGGCCGGGCGAGGTGGTTGCGACACCGGCGGTTCCACGTGAAACGCCGCGCGTCCGTGCGAGGCAGTGGGGGCGCCGATGGGGGACGAGGTCAGGGGCGCGGACTGGCCCTCCGGTGAGGCATCGACGGGCCCCTCGGCGGGATGATGCTCGTTCACCCCCGAGCGCCGAGACCAGTAGCGGTACCACGTACCGATGCCGCGAACGGTCACGTCGGTCGACCTCCTAGCGGCGCTGCGGCAGGGACGCCTACCTTCCGTGGGTACCGGCGTGGCGGCGAGCCGTGGGCGCGCATCGTAACAAGCACTGTCGGTCGCGCCGAATCCGGCACATTCACGCGGTGAAGAGGCTCCAAGCGCAGGAGCCGGCGGGCACGTTCCGCATCCGAGAGTTCGTCGACCACGTGGGGGCCCTTAACGACAGCCAGAAGGCCATGGTCCTGGAGGAAGGACCGGGAGAGTTCCATGACGGTCGCCAACGATGCAAGTGCCCTGCTCACTACCCCGTCATAGCGGCCACGGTGATCGGTTTCCCACGCCAACTCCTCGGCGCGTCGATGGATGACAGTCACGTTGGTCAGGTCCAGCGCCTCGGTGAACGATCGCACGGCCGCGACTTTCTTCCGAACGCTGTCCACCAGTGTCCAACGCACGTTCGGGTAACGGACAGCGAGGACCAGGCCGGGCAGGCCGCCTCCGGTTCCCAGGTCCATCCACCGACTCCCGTCCGCCGGCGCCAGGAGTTCGCCGAGCTGGAGGCATTCCTGGACGTGGACGGTTCGAACTCGCGGCCGCTCCCCCCGTGACACGAGATTATGCGGTGAAGCCGCAATCAGGTCGGCAAGGCGATCGAGGAGGATCTCCGAGGGCTGCGATAACCGCGGTCCGGCGGTCGGATCCGCGGCGGTGGGATCATCCGGTGGACGGCCGCCGGACGCAGCCCGGCCCCCGGGCATTGCCTCGGGGGCCGGGTCGGCATGGGACGAGGAACTCAAGGCTCCGGGTGGACGACCACCCGGCGCTTGGGCTCATTCCCTTCGCTTGATGAGCTGACTCCCCCGGTCTTGGCCACCAGGTCGTGCATCATCTTGCGCTCGTAGGCGTCCATGGGCTCCAACCGGACCGGCTCGCCGGTCTCACGCACCTGCGCGATCGCTTCCCGCGCCTTTTCACGGAGCTTGTCGATGTGCCGAGCGCGGTACCCCTCGACGTCGATGCGTACGTGGGACCGCCGCTCCGTCTGCCGCTGAACGGCGGAGCGGACCAACTCCTGGAGGGCGTCCAATGTCGCGCCTCGGCGACCGATGAGGAGTCCGCTACCCACCTCAGTCACCTTGACCAAGGCCTGCTCCTCATGGACTTCCTCGACGATGTCACCAGGAAGGTCGAGGATGTCCAGCAGGCCTTCAACGAAATCGGCAGCGAGGCGAGTCTCCTCGTCAAGCTGCTCCAGTCGTTCCTCCGGGGAGAGCTCACCCTCTCGGAGATCGCCATTGCCGTCCAGCCGCTCACCGGGCTCAGTCTCGGTATCTGTCACGCGTTCCTCCCAGTCGTCGTGCCGTGGTTGAGGTCAGATGGATGAGCCTCCCGGCACGCGCTACGCCGGTTGCCGCTCGCGCACGTCGGGAGGCCTGGTCATGAGCGCCGCGTCCGCCCCGAGGCCCGGGGGTCGCCCTTGCTGCTCTTGCGCCCCTTCCCGCCGCCCCGGCCGTTGCTGGTGGCGTTCCGCTTCCTTCGGGCATCGTTGCGTTTGGGGGTGGGCGCGCCCTTCGGAGCGGTGGCCTCCTCCTGGGCGGTGGCCGCCTCCGGGGCGGCCTGCTCGCTGTTCTCGGCAGGGCTCTTCTTCTTCGAACTCGGCGTGCCGGCCGCGGTCTTGCCGGGAGCCTTGTCGCTGATGTTGCGGAACATCACGAACTGCTGCCCCATGGTCCACAGGTTTGTGGTCACCCAGTAGAGGAGTACGCCGGCGGGGAAGTTGATGCCGAACACGGTCAGCAGCACCGGCATCGCGTACAGCATGATGCGCTGCTGAGGCTGGTTCGCCATCGCGGGATTCGAGCGCATCATCTGCTTCTGGGAGACGAACGTCGTCGCACCCATCAGTGCGATGAGCAGGAAGGCGCCGATCCCGGCCCCCTGTGTCGCGGACAGTGACAGCGGGTCAATCAGGTAGAAGCGAGCGTCCGCGAGCTCAGGCACCTGCGCGTTGTCACGCAGGACGGTGAAGAGGGCGAAGAAGACCGGCATCTGGGCGATCAGCGGCAGGCAACCGGCCGCCGGGTTCACCCCCCGGTGGCGATAGAGACTGGTCAACTCCTCCTGCTGCTTTGCCCGAAGCTCCCGGTACTTCTCGGGATCCGTGCGCATCATCCCGCGGTCGGCCTTGTACTTCGCCTGGATCTTCTTGACCTCGGGCGAGAGTGCCTGCATCGCGCGCATGGAGTGCGTCTGCTTGATCGCGAGCGGCAACAGAAAGACGCGGACTGCCAGCGTGAGCAGAATGATGGCCCAGCCCCAGGCGAACACGCCAGCCAATGGCTCCGTGAGGTCGTGGAAAAACTCCAGGATGGCGGCCAGCCCACTCAGCAGGCCCTGCCACAGCTCAACCATGTTGTGATCCCTCTGGGTCGGGTGAAGTCATTCTGCCCGCCGAACAGTGCGCTCGGGGACCTGATCGACGCCACCCGGATGGAACGGATGGCAACGCGCCACGCGCCGGACCGTCAGCCACAGACCGCGGAACAGGCCGTGGCGCTGGAGCGCCTCGATGCCATAGCTCGAGCACGTGGGGTGGAAGCGACAGCGGTTCGGGTTCATCCTCGGAACCGACTGCCATCCTCGCAAGAGGAGGATGAACAGCGACGTGACCGGCGCCGGGCGCCCAGTCCTGCTGGCCGGGGGGCTCACGCGGCCCGCTCAAGCTGGCCGAGCAGACGCTGGGACAGCCTGCGGTATTCGTCGACCAGACTGGCATAGGGAACAGCGACGGCCGGCGGCCTGGCGACCAGCACCAGGTCGACGCCCGAGGGTGGCCTGTCGCCGCGCAGCACCGACCTGAGGCGGCGCTTGGCACGGTTGCGATCCACAGCCTTCCCCACTCTTCGTCCCGCAACTACAGTGGCTCGGCCAGGCCCGCTGTCGGAGCGGGCGCGGCCATGCAGACTCAGGCTACGACCATGCATGACCCGCCGTGCGGCGAGCACCGCACGGATGTCGCCCACTGAACACAACATGACTGCTCGCATGGATCAGCGGTGCCCCGGCAAGGCGGATCGGCTGCCCTGAGATATTCCCCACGATAGGGCCGCCCGAGGGTGCTCGCTGTGGAGAACCGACGACTGCCGGCTACCTCAGCCGCCGTGCCAGTGCGTGGGGTTACGCGGTCAGCCGCCTTCGGCCCCTGGCTCGGCGGTTCCTGATGATGGACCGGCCTGCGCGCGTGCGCATCCGGAGTCGAAACCCGTGCTTCCGCTTGCGGCGACGGGTGTTGGGTTGGAAGGTGCGCTTCATGAGTGCCGGTTCCAGTCGTCGGAGCAGGGCCCTTCGGCGCCGCGAGACGTCCACGAGAGGAGGGTGCCCTGCAAGTCGGACAGTGGGCGCAGACAGTCACCGGGCCCATGGGCGGAGACCTGTGAGCTTAGTCTAGGAAGTCTGCGTCATAGCTGCCAGAAATCGGCTTGACCTGCGTAAACCTCAGCGTCCTTGTGTCGTCCGAGCCCTTGCGGGAGCCTGGAGAACCCCCCTATACTCCCGCAGTCCTAAGGGACGACAGCCCAAGCGCGTGACAACCGTCTCGTCAGGCTGGACCGGATCTGACGCCGACCTTGGTCAGCATCGGTGCCGGCCGCGTCAAGGGTGGCACCGTGGCTCCGCCACCCCGCCGCGACGACGAGTGCGTACGGTCCGTCGCGCGAAGCGGGACGTTGTCCAGGACGGCACCACTTCCCCGGAATTCGACCCGTTGGACGCGTTCACCGGCGGCATCCTGCCATCGGTGGGTCGAAATCGGGTCCTCGTCCATCCACAGGTGTGGAGGGCGTTGTGGATAGTTGGTCCCAGCCTATCGGGCGCGCCGATGGTACAGGCGCCGAAGCCCGCCACCCAGGGGCCGAACGGGAAGGAGTGTCAATCTTGGCGGACATAACGATGGACCTCGAGGACCTGTGGACGCGGGCTGTGGAGGAACTTCGGCAGGAACTTACCGGCGCCGCCTCCCGGACCTGGCTCGACCAGACGTCCCCTGTGGGGTTCTCGGGTGACACCGTCGTCCTCGCCGCACCGCACAACTTCGCTCGTGAGCAACTGGACATCCGTCATGGCGGTGCATTACGAGGCGCCCTGACCAGGGCTGCGGGCCGACCATTGACGGTCGTTGTGACGGTGGCCCCGGACAACCCCATTGGGCGCGAACCTGAGGCTGATCAGCGCGCGGAGCCACGCGAATCCGAGTCCCTGGGTGATCGGCGGCATGTTGCCCCTGAAGTCTTCCCGCGGCCGAACCCCGTCGGTGACAGCGCGCTCAACCCCAAATACACCTTTGAGCGGTTCGTCATCGGCGACAGCAACCGCTTCGCGCACGCAGCGGCATTCGCCGTGGCCGAAGCGCCGGCAAAGGCGTACAATCCCCTGTTCGTCTACGGGGGGGCAGGGCTGGGCAAGACCCACCTGCTCCAGGCCGTCGGGCACTACGCCACACATCTTTATCCACAGCTCCGCGTGCGTTATGTGACCTCTGAGCAGTTCACGAACGAGTTCATCGACGCGATCTCCAACAAGCGCCACGTCCCGTTCCAGCGCCGCTACCGAGACGTGGAGATCCTGCTGATCGACGACATCCAGTTCCTGGCGAACAAAGAGCGCACGCAGGAGGAGTTCTTCCACACGTTCAACACGCTGCATAACGCGGACAAACAGGTCGTCATCTCCTCGGACCGGCCGCCGAAGCAGATTGGGCAACTCGAGGACCGCCTGCGGACGCGCTTCGAGTGGGGCCTCATCACCGATATTCAGCCGCCCGACATGGAGACGCGGCTCGCGATCCTGCATAAGAAGAGTGCCCAGGATGGGATCCCCGTCCCAGACGAGGTGCTGGCCCTCATCGCGGAGCGAATCTCCTGCAACATCCGGGAACTCGAGGGTGCCTTCATCCGCGTGGCAGCGTTCGCGAGCCTGCAGGGCAGCGAGGTCACGCTCAGTCTGGCGAGGATGGTTCTCAAAGATCTCTTCCCCGACTCCGGGGACTCCAGGATCAGCGTGAGTCAGATCATGTCGGAAACCGCCAACTACCTGGGCTTTACCCTGGACGAGTTGTGCTCCAGCAGCCGCACCCGTCAGCTTGTCAACGCCCGGCAGATCGCCATGTACATCACCAGAGAACTCACGGACATGTCCTTGCCGAAGATCGGCGAGGCGTTCGGAGGGCGCGATCACACCACCGTGATCCACGCCAACAAGAAGATCGGCGACCTCATGCGGGAGCGCGCCGGCATCTACGAACAGGTCCAGGAGCTCACCAGCCGCATCAAGGCTGCCTCCAGGAACGGCCGATGAGGGGCCCACGCCACGCCCAGGAACCTGTGAGCCGGCCTGTGACTCCAGCGTGGACAGGCCGTGGAAAGGCGTCTTCTGTCCCCAGGGCTACAGAATCACACCCTTGTGACGGGGAGAACCCAGGGGCTGTCGACATGACCTCCACACCTCGGCCAACAGGGAGTGCACAGCGCAGGACGCCCCCTGACCAGCAAAGACGACGGTTGTCCTCAGCAACAGACCTGCTCTACGACGTGTACGGTCTTAGATCTTCCAAACCACTTTCACAGCACTGCGACTGACACCCCGTGGACAAGCTTCGGAGGACGCCATGAAGTTCCGCGCCGACCGCGCCGAGTTCGCCGACGCCGCTACGTGGGCACTACGCACCGTCGGCGCGCGCGCGACCCTGCCTGCACTGTCCGGCGTGCGTCTTGAGGTGACCGGCGACCGCCTGGTCCTCTCGTCGACAGACCTGGAGATCGCCAGCGAGCTTTCCATTCCGGTGTCCGCTGAGCAGGAGGGGGTTGCCCTGGTCCCGGGCCGGTTGCTCGGCGACGTGGTGCGCAGCCTCCCCCCCGCGGGAGTGACCGCGGAGGCCGACGCTGATCGTCTTCGTCTTGTCTGCGGCCGCGCGCGCTTCGATCTGCGCCTGATGCCCGCGGAGGACTTCCCGCCACTGCCGGCTCCGTCGGAATCCGCTTCCACCGCCGTGATGAAGGCCGAGGAATTCATACGCACGGTCGCGCAGGTTGCCCGGGCGGCAAGCGCCGACGATGCCCGACCGGTGCTGACCGGTGTCAGCCTCGAGGCCACATCCGGTTCCTTGACCGCTGCGGCAACGGATTCCTATCGGCTCGCGGTTCGCACCGTGCCGTGGGAGCAGGGTACGGAGATGACCGCGCTGGTCCCACGCCGCGCGATGGTGGAGGCTCAGCGGGCCGCAGACACGCTGGGCAGCGAAGTGCGAATCGTCCTTGAAGCCACGCAGGTCACTTTCCTGTTCAGCGACCGCCGCTTGACCACCCGCCTGATCGAAGGCAAATTCCCTGACTTTCGCCAGTTGCTGCCCGGTAGCCACGACCGCAACCTGGACGTCGACCGCGCGGAGCTCCTGGAGGTCGTCAAGCGGGTTGCCGTCGTGGGCGGAGAGAATACGTCTTCGGTGACGCCCGTGACCTTGCACCTGTCAGCCGACACGGTCCGGGTTACCGCCGGGAGCGGTGAGGTGGGGCAAGCCGAGGAGTCGCTGCCAGGCGTCCTGGAGGGCGAGGACCTGCAGATCGCGTTCAACCCGCGTTATCTCACGGACGGCCTCGACGTCTCCTTGACCGAGCGGGTGCGACTGGAGTTCCGTGACGAACTCAAGCCTGCGGTGATCCGACCCATCACGGCCGAGGCCGATTCGGCTGACGCTACAGGCGCCACCGCCACCGCTGACTTCCTGTATCTGCTGATGCCCGTGCGCCTGTAGCGTCAGCTGACGGCTCAATGCGCCTGGAAAACCTCGAACTGGTCGACTTTCGTTCGTACCGAGAAGCCCGGATCGTGTTCGGCCCCGGGGTGCGGGTCCTGATCGGAGCCAATGCACAGGGCAAGACCAATGTGCTCGAGTCGGTGCAGTACCTGGCGACGGGAGGCAGCCACCGGGTCGCGACCGACGTCCCCCTGGTTCGGGCGGGAGCGGAGGCCGCCGTGATCCGGGCTGAAGGACAGTCCGAAGGCCGGCGTTTCCTGGTAGAGCTTGAGCTGCGTCCGGGGGGCCGCAGCCGCGCTCGCATCAACGGGCAGCCGCGGCCGCGGGTCCGCGAGGCGATCGGCCGGGTCCGGGCGGTGCTGTTCGCCCCCGAGGATCTCTCCCTCGTCCGCGGTGATCCCAGCGACCGCCGGCGCTTTCTGGATGATCTCCTGGGGCAGCGACGCCCGGCCTACCTCGCGGCGCGACAGGAGTATGAGCGCGCCCTCCGGCAGCGCACCGCGTTGCTGCGTTCGCTGCGGGGCGGCCGTCAGGGCACCAGCGATCTGGCCACGCTCGACACCTGGACGCAGGTGCTGATCCAGACCGGCGCCACCCTCCTCGCTGCCCGTATAGCCGCAGTTCATGCCCTGTCCGGGCCGGCCGGCGCGGCCTACCAGGACCTTGTCGCGTCGTCCCCGGCGCGAGAGGCTGAGGGGGCCGTCCAGCTCGACTACCTGCTCTCCACTGGCCGCACGGTTGCTGGACGCAGCGACGCGGGTATCCCCGATCTCGCAGACCTGGTCCAGGAGTTGCGCGCGGGGCTTGATGAACTCAGCGACGCGGAGCGTGAACGAGGCGTCACGCTCGTGGGTCCTCATCGCGACGACCTTGTTCTCGGTCTCAACGATCTCCCGGCGAAGAGTTATGCAAGCCAGGGCGAGGCGTGGTCCCTCGCTCTGGCGCTGCGTCTGGCGAGCCGGGAGGTGATCGCGGAGACAGGCCCGGAGCCGATTGTCCTGCTCGACGACGTGTTCGCAGAACTCGATGAGCTGCGCCGATCCCGGCTCGCCGCTCGCTGCGCCGCTTTCGAGCAGGTGCTGGTTACCGCGGCGGTGGACGACGACGTGCCGCTGGCCGGGCCCCGCTACTTCGTGCGGGCCGGCACGGTTACGACCGACCCGTCGCTCGTTGATCTGCCTGATGTTCCCAGAGAGCGCTCGTGATCGATCCCGACGAGACCGAGGATCCCTGGGTTCGCCCAGTTGGCGAGGACCCACGCCCCATCGCGGAACCCCTGGAGTCCTTCACCGCGTCTCGAGGCTGGGCGACGCGTCTCGAGGGCGCTCGGGTGCACATCCACTGGCCCGAAATCGCTGGCGAGCAACTGACCCGGCATGCGGAGCCGGTGCGGTTGCACGGTGGTGTCCTGATCGTGCGCGCCGAGAGTTCCACGTGGGCCGCCCAGATCCCTTACGTCGCGGCCGAACTGATCGCTCGGGCCAATGCGGTGCTGGGCGAGGGCCAAGTGACTGCAGTCAAGGTGGTGACGGGACCGCCCCGCGGCCGTCGCTGACTCGGGTGTCCCCGGCCACCCACCGCATCTCAGTGGTTCCACGTGAAACATGGAGATGAGCAGGGAAAACGCCATGTGTGAGCCACAGTGGCCTTGGCTCCCATCGTGGTATCCTTAGGGTGTCAGTTGGCCTGCTCCCGATGGGAGCGAGCCGATGAGCGCCGTCCTTCCGCCATCGCCCCTTAGGGGAACGCTGTCCTGCCCCGCGGTAAGGGCCGGCACGTG
Source organism: Nitriliruptorales bacterium (assembly GCA_009379795.1). Classification (GTDB taxonomy): domain Bacteria; phylum Actinomycetota; class Nitriliruptoria; order Euzebyales; family Egibacteraceae; genus WHTC01. The sequence continues at coordinate 27,643 of WHTC01000008.1, forward strand.
CGGTCGAGTGCCAGAGCCCAGCCGCAGGCCCCGCATTCGTTCCTGCGGCGCGGCGCGTACCGGCAGAGGGAGAACGAGCGTGTCCGTGGCCAGAGATGACTCATCTGAACGTGCGCACGACGTGACGACACCTGCTACCGCTGCCAAGTCCGCGTCCAACGACTACGGCGCCCAGAACATCACCGTGCTCGAAGGTCTCGAGGCGGTCCGCAAGCGTCCGGGCATGTACATCGGCTCCACGAGCGCCAGGGGTCTCCACCACCTCGTGTATGAGGTCGTCGACAACTCGGTTGACGAAGCCATGGCCGGTCGCTGCTCCGCTATCGAGGTGCGGTTGCTGGCCGACGGCGGCGTGAAGGTCAAGGACAACGGTCGCGGTATTCCCGTGGAGGATCACCCGACGCTGCACAAGTCCGCACTCGAGGTCGTGCTCACCGTGCTGCACGCCGGCGGCAAGTTCGACAACAAGTCCTATGCCGTCTCGGGGGGCCTGCACGGCGTCGGCGTCTCGGTGGTCAACGCGCTGTCTGCCAAACTCGTCGCTGAGGTGTGTCGCGACGGCAAGCGTTACCAACAGACGTTTACCCGCGGCCTCCCCGATGGACCGGTCGAGGTCATCGGCGACGTGCCGATCGAGCAGACCGGAACCACCATCTCGTTCTGGCCGGACGCCCAGATCTTCACCGAGACCCTGGAGTTCGGCTGGGACATCCTCACAACCCGGTTCCGGGAGACCGCTTTCCTGAGCGCGGGACTGGCTGTGACCTTAATTGACCAGCGCCCGCACCCTCTCGAAACCGTCGCCAGCCATGAGGACGGGGCCGACGCCACTCCCGCCGACGGCAAACGCATCCAGATGCCCCGCAGTGTCACGTACCATTACGCGGGAGGGTTGCGCGACTTCGTGACTCACCTCAACGCGGCCAAAGAATCGCTGCATGACGAGGTGATCTACTTCTCGTCACGTGAGGAGTCCGTCGACGGGCCGGCTGAGGCCGAGATCGCTCTTCAGTGGAGCGCCAAGACGTATCACGAGTCCCTCCACACCTTCGCGAATACCATCAACACGCATGAGGGCGGCACGCACGAGGAGGGATTCAAGAAGGCGCTCACCGGTGTGGTGACACGCTTTGCTCGCGAGGCCAAACTGCTGCCCACGCAGGGGAAGGACAAGGATCTCACGCTCACCGGCGAGGATATCCGGGAAGGGCTGACGGCGATTGTCTCTGTGAAGCTTTCCGATCCGCAGTTCGAGGGCCAGACCAAGACCAAGCTTGGCAACACCCATATCCGCAGCTTCGTCGAACGCACCTGCAACGATCACCTCAAGCGCTGGTTCGAGGAGCACCCCGCCGAGGCCCGGCAGGTGGTGAACAAGGCGGTTCAGGGTGCCCGTGCCCGGTTGGCCGCGCGACAGGCCCGCGAACTGACCCGCAGGAAGGGCCTCCTCGACTCAGGCGGTCTGCCGGGCAAGCTTGCCGAGTGCACGTCCAAGGTGCCCAGCGAGTGCGAGATCTTCATCGTCGAGGGTGATTCCGCAGGCGGCTCATCGAAGATGGCGCGAGATCGCCACACGCAGGCCATCCTGCCGATCCGGGGCAAGATCCTGAATGTGGAGAAGGCGCGGTTGGGAAGGATCTTGCAGAATAAAGAGATCCAGGCGCTGATCATGGCGATCGGCACCGGCATCGGCGATGAGTTCGATATCGCCAAAGCCCGGTACCACAAGATTGTCATGCTTATGGATGCCGACGTCGACGGCGCGCACATCCGGACGCTCGTACTGACGTTCGCCTTCCGGCACATGCGCCAACTGATTGAGGCGGGGTATGTCTATATCGCTCAGCCGCCGCTCTATGCCATCCAGCCCTCGGGATCCAAGGACAAGAACAGGATCCGCTACGCCTACTCCGATCGGGAGCGGGACGTCATCCTCCGTGAACTGCGCAACGGCAATGGCAGAGGAGATGCCAAGCTCAACATCCAGCGCTTCAAGGGGCTGGGGGAGATGGATGCCGACCAATTGTGGGACACCACGATGGATCCGGAGCGCCGGTTGATGCTCCAGGTGACCATGGAGGATGCCGCTCGGGCGGACGAGATGTTCACCGTGCTCATGGGCGACGACGTGGAGAGCCGCCGGCAGTTCATCGTGAGTAACGCACGAGACGTGCGGTTTCTTGACGTCTGATGCGCCGGATCGTGAGGCCGACAGCACACCCCTTACCGCAAAGAGCGACCAGCATCGTGGTTGCACAGCGGGCCTGCGGGCGCGGCCAATCTGAAGAAGTGGGGAGCGGGTTTTGGCGAGGCTCCCGGGCCCACGCCGCGAGCCGCGGGTCCCCACGAGCGAGAGGTATACGGACATGACCGAGGACACGCTGTTTCCGAAAAACTCGGACGCGGAGTCCTCCGCTGTCGCCTCTCAACATCGCATCGAGCCGATCGAGATAGAGGAGGAACTGCAGAGCAGCTATCTCGACTACGCCATGTCCGTCATCGTGGGTCGGGCGTTGCCGGACGCCCGCGACGGTCTGAAGCCGGTCCACCGGCGGATCCTCTACTCGATGTATGAGGGCGGGATGCGGGCGGGCACCCAGCATCGCAAGTCGGCGGCGGCGGTCGGCGACGTGATGAAGAAGTACCACCCTCATGGTGACTCGGCGATCTATGACGCCCTCGTACGGATGGGGCAGGATTGGGCCATCCGTTACCCGTTGATCGATGGGCACGGAAACTTTGGTTCTGTCGACGGCGATCCGGCCGCGGCCATGCGGTACACGGAGGCCCGACTGTCACCGCTGGCCATGGAACTGCTGCGGGACATCGACGAGGAGACTGTCGAGTTCCAGGACAATTACGACGGCCAGGAATCGGAGCCGATTGTCCTGCCCAGCAGGTTTCCGAACCTCCTCGTCAATGGTTCCTCGGGTATCGCTGTCGGCATGGCCACCAATGTGCCGCCGCACAACCTGGTCGAGATGACCAAGGCGGTCGTGGTGGCCATCCGTAATCCCGGCATCACTCCCGAGGAACTCCTCCGTCTGGTCCCCGGGCCCGACTTTCCCACGGGCGCGCTGATCATGGGCACGTCGGGGATCCGCGACGCGTACGAGAAGGGCCGCGGGGCGATCCGCATGCGCGCGGTCACCGAGATCGAGGAGGCGTCGAACGGCGGCCAACAGATCGTCGTCACCGAACTGCCCTACCAGGTCAACAAGGCAAACCTGGCCATGAAGATCGCCGAACTGGTCAACGAGCGCCGGATCGCTGGGATCCGGGACATCGAGGACAACTCGAACCGTGCCGGCATGCGGTTGGTCATCTCGCTCCGGCGCGACGCCAACCCCCAGGTAGTGCTCAACCAGCTCTTCAAGATGACCCAACTCCAGGACACCTTCGGGGTGATCAACCTCTCCCTGGCTGACGGCGTGCCCCGGACGCTGTCACTCAAGGACACGATCCTGGAATACACCCGCCATCAGGTCGATATCGTCACACGGCGAACCCGTCACCGGCTGCGCAAGGCCAGGGAGCGGGCACACGTCCTGGAAGGCCTGATCGTCGCACTCGACAACCTCGACGAGGTCATCACGCTGATCCGTGAGGCCGCCTCCGCTGACGCGGCGCTCGGCGAGCTCCAGGAACGCTTCGACCTCGGCGAGCTCCAGGCGCGGGCGATCCTGGACATGCAGTTGCGTCGTCTGGCCGCCCTGGAGCGTCAACGGATTCTCGACGAGTACGCCGAACTCACGGAGCGCATCGCCGAACTGGAAGCGATCCTCGCGGATCCGGCCCGCATCCGAGAGATCATCGTCACCGAGCTCACCGATCTAAGTGATCGCTTCGGCGATGCACGGCGCACGCGCATCCTCCCTGTCGACGGGGAGTTCGACATGGAGGATCTCGTTGCCGAGGAGGAGGTGGTGGTCACGCTCACGCGCGCCGGCTACGTGAAGCGCGTCAAGGTGAACGAGTACCGGACCCAGCGCCGCGGAGGCAGGGGCGTGCAGGGCACCGCGTTGCGTTCGGACGACATCGTGCGTGACCTGTTCGTCACCACGACCCATCATGTCCTGCTGTTCTTCACCAATCAGGGCCGTGTCTACCGTGTCAAGGCGTGGCAGATCCCGGAGAAGAGCCGCACGGCGCGAGGCACCTATGTCGCCAATGTCGAGGGGTTGACCTTCCAGCCCGACGAGACCATCGCCGCGGTGGTCGACCTGCGTGAGTTCTCCCCCGACCGCTACCTGTGTTTCGCCACGCGCAAGGGCATGATGAAGCGAACGGCGCTCTCCGAGTACGACAGCCCGCGGACGGTGCTCATTGCCATCAACTTGCGTGACGGTGACCAGCTCATCGGCGTGCAGGTCACCGAAGGGAATGACGAGATCATGTTGGTCTCGCGGAAGGCGATGGCCATTCGCTTCTCGGAGTCTGACGTGCGGCCGATGGGCAGGGACACGACCGGTGTGATCGGGATGAGTCTGGGTCTTGAAGACGAACTGTTGTCAATGACCAGGGCGGTTCCCGACGGGCAACTCCTCGTCGTCACCGAGGAGGGCTACGGCAAGCGGACCCCCCTTGAGCGGTACCCGATCCAGCGCCGCGGCGGCAAGGGTGTGCGCACCGCGCAACTGGTGGACACCCGGGGTGGGCTCGTGGGCGCTCTGGTGGCGGCGTATGAGCAGGAGATCTTCATCGTGACCGACTCGGGCACGCTGATCCGGATGGATGTGAAGGACATCCGGCCGACGGGCCGCGCGACGCAGGGCGTAAGGGTGATGAAACCTGGGCAAGGCGCCAAGGTGGCATCCGTTGCGCCGGTCGTGGAGAGCGAAGAACTGGCGGACTGAGCGGGGGTAGACCCTGAAACGTGCACTCGCATGCGAGGCTGGGCGCGACGCGGCGGCTTGAATAGGGCGGGGAGGCATGGGATAGGTGTATTGCCGATGACGTTCGCCGTATGAGGCCGTGATGTTCGATTGGAACTGGTTCAGGAGCGCCCTGCACTCGCGTACAATCGCCCGAATGTCGACGGCAGAACGCGCAAGGTCCGAGGGGATGGGCAACGGCTCCATGCATCCCGAGAGCGGTCGCCTCGGGCGCCCAGTGGCGACCTCTGGACCACCTCCCGGCGGAGCCGATGTCTCCCGGGGGTCTGCCGGTTCCGGGAGCGACGTGATGCAGAGGACGACCGCTCCGCTGAGGCCGCCTCAGGGCCGGCCGGCCGCGCTGCCGTTGGGACTGCGGCAGGTGACGATCCGGCGGCTGGATCCTTGGACGGTCCTGAAGCTGTCGGTTGTCTTCTACACCTGCCTCCTGCTGCTGTGCATGCTGCTGCTGACCCTGTTCTGGGCGTTCGTCAACCAGGTTGGAGCGGTCGACACCATCCTGACCTTCATGGCGGAAGCACGGTTCGAGGTGGAGATCAACGCCGGTCACCTGGCGAGGGGCGCCTTCCTGCTCGGGCTCCTCGGAGTCGTGCTTGGCAGCGGCATCAACGTTTTCTTCTGCTTCCTGTACAATCTGGTCGCCGACCTTGCCGGGGGCCTGCGTCTCACCCTGGACGACGAGGGCGCCCTGCGATCCGGCCGCCCTTGACTCGAGTCCGGGGATGCGAAACCCGCCCTCCCTCCGCTAGACTCGTTGACACCCGGTGCAGGTGGTCACCGCATCCAAGGGCCATTAGCTCAGGCGGTTAGAGCGCACCCCTGATAAGGGTGAGGTCCGAGGTTCAAGTCCTCGATGGCCCACGATCAGCCCCTCCCACCAGGAGTCCTCGCATGCGTAATCCCCTGGTCCTCCTCGCCGCAGCGGTCGGCCTGATCCTGTTTCTGCTGAAGCGCCAGCGCGACCGAGAGTTGGACGAGGCGATCTGGGAGGAGCCTCGAGAGGTCTGAGTCTCCAGGCTGACTCAGCGCTCTCCGGGCCCCGAGGGCTCTTAGCTCAGTAGGTAGAGCGCCGCCTTTGCAAGGCGGAGGTCGGGGGTTCGATTCCCCCAGGGTCCACC
>WHTC01000397.1 GCA_009379795.1 Nitriliruptorales bacterium
CGCTCGGCCTGTTCCCGCTCGGCCGTCTCCCGCCTGCGGCGCTCTTCCTCGGCCCGCCGGGCGGCCTCCTCGGCGGCCAGGATCTCGCGCACCTCCTGCTCTTGCGCCTCGGCCTCGGCCACCAGGGCGACCGCCTCATCCTGTTTGGCCTTCAGCGCCGCCCCCTCCTCTCGCAGTTCCTCGGTCGCGAGCGTCACCTGCGCGGCGGTCGCCCTCGTCCGCGACTGCGCAGCGGTGGCGCCCTCGAACTGGCTGCGCGTCGCGCGCGCGAGCATCCCCAGCATCTGAGACTGCTCGACGGCCATGTCCGCGTCCACGCTGCCCAGGATGGCCAGCGCGGGTTCGGGGTTGGCGCGCATGTAGGACTGGCGAATCTGGGCGCTGAAGACTCTGGAGGCTCCCTCGGCCTCCTCCTGCTCGCGTTCGGCCCGCGCGGTCAGCGCGTCGAGCCTGCTCTGTGATTCGTCGGCGGCCGCCTGCGCGGCGTTGAGCTCCTGGAGCAGCACGTCAAGGTTGCGCTGCATCTCCTGCCGCCGTTCCTGCGCGTCCCGCAGCCGAGGATCCGCCTCGCCCGCCCCCGAAGGCCCGGCGCCGGTCAGCACGAGCGTGATGCTGCTCAACCCGACCATCAACCGGGCGAACCAGGGCCGTCCTCCGAGGACCTCCGCGGGGAGCAGACGCAGAACATTGCTGGTCGTCACGTTCGAACTCCAAACGGTACGAGCCGCACGGGATTCCCGGCGAGGACCACATCCCGGATGGCCATGAGGACCGCCCTTCATGGCCGGAAGGGCAAGTTAGAGGCTTGGCTCCCTGGCGTCCAATCAGAGAGCGGACAGCAGCGGACAGGCCGACGCGCGATCGGAGGGCCGCCGCGGGCTTGCCATGTCGACGGCGGCAGCCCAACTCAACCAGACACCACAGGGGTGAACCCGATGAAGCGCTTCACCGTGTGGGCCGCACGCGCGGGATGCGTCGTGATCGCGGCGGTGACGTTCCTCACGTCTTTCGACGCCATCAGCGACGTGGCCACGGCGACAGGCGCGGTTTCGCCTTCCCTGGCCTGGGCGGTGCCGCTCGCGGTCGACGGCATGATCCTGGTCGGATCCGCCGTGGCCTGGACGGAAGCCATCGAAGGCCGGTGGCATCCGTTCCCGTTGACGGTCGTCGCCGGTGCGGCGGTGCTGTCGGTGTGGGCGAATGTCGCGCATGCTCCCGGTGCGAACATGCTGGGACAGACGCTCGCGGCGGTGCCCCCGATCGCGCTGATCGTCAGTGTCGAGTTGGCGGCCTGGCAGGTCAGGCAGGCGATCAAGCGGTCCCACGCGTCGGAGCGTGAGTCAGCGGCGCACAAGCGGATCTCTGGAAGCATGGGCCGGCCGGGAGGCGGGGCGCTCGATGCCACGGGCACGGCGGTCACCGCCAGCGAGTTCCATGTCGATCTGTGGGACCGCATCGTCGCCTACGTGAACCAGGCCGAGGAGCCTCCCACGCTCCGGGTGCTCGCTGAGGCGCTCGGCACCACCCCCGAGATCGTCCGGCAGGCGATCGAGGCGCAGCGTGATCGCTGGGACTGGCTGGCCCGCCCGGACAACGACAGCGATGCGCCTGCCGAAACTCTGGCATCCGCGGCCGAGCAGGCTGCCGGCGTGCCGGCTGGGGAGGGGCGCGAACCGGTGGCGTCGCGTTGAGACCCGCGTCTCAGTCGGCTGGACCCAGGCGGATGATCCGGTCGTCGTCGCCGGCTGGGCTTCCCCGGCCGTCGCGGTTGCTGGTGAGCACCCACAGCGAGCCGTCCGGCGCCTGGGTCACGCTGCGCAGCCGGCCGAACTTCCCGACGAGCAGGGCTTCCTGCCCGGCTAGC
>WHTC01000299.1 GCA_009379795.1 Nitriliruptorales bacterium
CACCCGACCCCGAAACAGCTAACAACACCGTCCGGAACCAGTACAACCACCACCAAATTTCACGGCACAAAACCGATCCCAAAGGCGGGGCAAAATACACTGGCTACTAGCACACTGTACAGTTTTCAAAGAACCGACGACATCCCGCGCCGAGTCAACGTGGCTCGACGGCGGGTTGGCCTTTCAGCCCTAAATCGCTGCGGCCCTCAAGGAGGCATCCGCAGCGATGAACGTAACGTTACCGGGGTGTGTCCGTGATGTCAACTCGCTCAGAGCTGAAATCCAGATACGCATCCGAAAAACAGCTGATGCTGCCTTCGGCACCCCCGAAACGAACTCTGATAATTGTCAGTCAGGCGGACCAGACCGCCCGTCCGGACACACGAGAGTACCTCCCCGAGCGTCTGGCGTCAACCAGATCGTGCCTCGGGGGTCTCACTCGCGTGCCGCCCCCTCGTGGCGATCTGCCCGCAGGATACTGCAGGCCGTCCGCGGTTCGGAGGGCGGGTGCTGTCCATCCGCCCCAGTCTGGTGCCGGGCGGGCGCTCCCCGCCGGCAGCCTGGGACGCCGCTCAGTCTTCCGGGATTGCGCGGGGGCTGCGCTTGTAGGGCGACACCCAGGGGTTGCAGGGGATGATGAAGCGCCACGGCCACTCGGATGCCCGCCCGACCCCGACCCTGGGGCCCGGCTCCACTGGCGGGCGGGTACCGTCGTCGGCGAGGCCCAGCGGGGCGCCGTCGCACAGGTCCCGGCCGCTCCACGAGCCGTCCAGTCCAAAGGCTTGGCCCAGGCGGCCCGGCCCGCGCAGCAGGTCCCGGTCGCGCACCCCATTGCGGCGCGCGCGCATCGTGGTGAGGCCGGCGAGCGGTTCGGCGGCCCGCAGCAGGCATCCTCCGGCGACCCCGTCGCTGTCCGTCGAGGTGTTCAGACACCAATGGACGCCGTAGCTGCGGTAGACGTAGGCATGGCCAGGGGGACCCCACAGCGGGGCGTTCCGCACCGTGAGCCGGCCGTAGGCATGGCTGGCAGGGTCATCGCCGGCGTAGGCCTCGGCCTCGACGATCCGGGCGATCAAGCCGTCATCCGCCCGCACCAGCAGCTTGCCCACGAGTTCACGGGCGACCCGCAGCGCGGGGCGTGCGAAGAAGTCGCGGGTCAGCGGGACGGCGCTCACGTCAACGCACCTTCCGCATCCGGGATCCCCGCTTCGCGTTGACCATGTCCAGCAGCCGGTCCAGGTCCCAGCAGTTCAGCACACGGTCAGGAGGTACCCACCCGCGCTGCGCGGTCGCCACGCCGTAGCCAAGGTTGTCGAGATCCCCGACACTGTGCGCGTCGCAGGAGATGGTCAGCAGCGCACCGCCTTCGATCGCGCGCCGGCAGTGCTCGGCGGAGAGATCGAATCGGCGCGGGGAGGCGTTCAACTCCAGCGCCGTGCCGGTAAACACGGCCCGTTCAACCAGCGCGTCGAGATCAATGTCGTAGCCGGGCCGACGGCCGATCTTGCGCCCGGTGGGGTGGCCGATGACGTTCACCGCGGGATGCTCGATCGCGGCGAGGATGCGGGCGGTCTGCTCCTCGCCGGGACGGTTCAGCAGTGTGTGGACGCTGGCGACGCAGAAGTCGAACTCCAGTAGGAACTCCAGGTCATAGTCCAGCGACCCGTCGATGCCGATGTTGAGCTCGACCCCGTCGAGGATGCGCAGGCCCACCCGCTCCTGCAGTTCCGCGATGGCTCGGCGCCGGCAACGCATGCCTTCCCGGTCGATGCCATTGATCGACAGGTTCTCGGCGTGGTCGGTGACGGCCCAGTACGCCAGCCCCCGCTCGGCGGCGGCATGCACCATCTCCTCCAGCGTCGCCTTGCCGTCACCCGACCAGTCGCTGTGACCGTGCAGGTCGCCGCGGATGTCGGCCACGGTCACGACCTGCGGCAGCGTGCCCTGCGCGGCGGCCTCGACCTCGCCGGTGTCCTCACGCATCGGCGGCGGGACGAACTGCATCCCCAAGGCGGCGTAGACGTCGGACTCGGTGCGGCTGGCCACCCGCTCGCCCAGCAGCCCATCGCGCCCGTCCTCACCGATCCGCCACAGCCCGTACTCGTTGAGGCTCAGCCGGCGCCGGATTGCGCGCTCCCGGATGCGGATGTTGTGGGCCTTGCTGCCGGTGAAGTACACCAGCGCCGCGCCCCACGCGACGGGATCGACCACCCGCAGGTCGGCCTGGATGCCACGCCGCAGGATCACCGAGGTCTTCTTCTCACCCGCCGCGATGACCCGCTCGACCAGGTCGCTGTCGCGCAGCGCGGCCATGACGGGTTCCGGGTCGCTGGAGGCCGCGAGCAAGTCGACGTCACCGATCGTGTCGCGCATGCGGCGCAGGCTGCCGGCGTAGACGACCTCGTCCACTCCGGGCAGGGCGCGCAACCGTGTACAGAGTTCCCCTGCGATCGCGATGGCGTCGGCGGCGGGCACCCGCTCATCGTGCTTGGCGCCCATCCGGACGATCGAGTCGCGCAGGTTGGCCTCGGTCTTCGCTCCCAGACCCTTCAGCCCCCGCAACTGCCCCGCCTCGATCGCGTGCCGCAGCGACTCGACACTGTCCACGCCGAGCTCGGCATGCAGGATCGCCGCTGTCTTGGGCCCCAGGCCCGGGATGCGGACGAGCTCGACCAGACCCGGCGGCACGCCCGCCCGCAACTCCTCGAGCATGCCGATCGTGCCCGTCTCCAGGTACTCGGTGATCTTCTTAGCCGTCGACGCGCCGATGCCCTTCAGCTCGGACAGCTGGTCGGGTGAAACCGTTGCCAGATCCACAGATGCTGCGCCGATCGCGGCGGCCGCTCGCTCGTAGGCCCGCACTCGAAAGGCATCCTCACCCTTCAGTTTCAGCAGCGTCGCGATCTCGCTGAACCGTCCGGCGACGTCCTCGTTCGTCCATGCCATGATGCGATCGTAGTTCGCCGTCGCCCCGCTGCCCTAGC
>WHTC01000029.1 GCA_009379795.1 Nitriliruptorales bacterium
CCCTTTTTACTCAAGAGGACGGAGCTGCACGCGTGGGGGTGGTACCGGAGGCGATCCAGAAGGGACGGCGGACCACCGCGCCGGGGATCCCTACGGTCAGGAACTGGCCGACGGCGGTGCGAGTTGCCAACTCGGGTGCGGACAGGCTGAGCGTGCGGATCGGACCCGCCTTGCGCACGGCGCGGACCCCGGCCTCCAGCCTGACGGGGCCGGCCCCCGGATCCGGCACGCGCAGGACCGGGGCCGCGTCGCCCCGGTCGCGGTCCGGCGCCGTCATGTGGGTGGCTCCACACGCGCCCGCAACTCCGCCAGATCGGCGTGGTAGGCCTGCAGGCTGCGGACGCCGACCGCGCCGGCTCGCAGCGCCTCGATGCCCTGGATGGCCGCCAGCATCCCGGACATGGTCGTGGCGCACGGTACGCCCCGGCTCACCGCGGCGGTGCGGATCTCGTAGCCGTCGGCCCGCGGGCCGGGGCCCATCGGGGTGTTGAGCACCAGGTCGACCCCGCCGGCGAGGATGCGATCCACGATGTTGGGGCTGCCCTCGCTGTACTTGCGGACGACCTCGGCGTGGACTCCCGACCGGCGCAGGGTCTCCGCCGTTCCCTCGGTCGCCAGGACCGTGAAGCCCAACTCCGCGAGGCGCTTGACGGGGAAGATCATCGCCCGCTTGTCGCGGTTGGCGATCGAGCAGAACACCGTCCCCTTGGTGGGCAGCACCATCGCGCCCGTGCCCGCCTGGCTCTTGGCGAAGGCCACGCCGAAGTCCGGATCGATGCCCATGACCTCACCTGTGGAGCGCATCTCCGGACCGAGCCGGGTGTCCACTCCCGGGAAGCGGTTGAAGGGCATCACCGCCTCCTTCACCGCCACGTGGCACGGCTGGGGGCCGCGAACGGCGTCAAGCGGCGGGACCAGACCCTGAGCGCGCAGGCCGGCAAGCGTCTCCCCGACCATGACACGAGCGGCGAGCGATACCAGCGGCACACCGGTCGCCTTGGACACGAACGGTACGGTGCGACTGGCCCGGGGGTTGGCCTCGAGCACACTGATGCGCGCGTCGCGCACGGCGTACTGCACGTTCACCAGCCCGCGGGTGCCCAGCGCGCCGGCGATCGCGGCGGTGTGCTCGGCCAACTGCCGCTGCTGCGCACGTCCCAGGGTGTAGGGCGGCACCACGCACGCCGAGTCGCCCGAGTGCACCCCGGCCTCTTCGATGTGCTCCATGATCCCGCCGACGAACAACTCCTCGCCGTCAAAGACCGCGTCGACGTCGACCTCGGTGGCGGACTCCAGGAACCTGTCGACAAGGACGGCGGGCGGCTCCTCGGCGTCCAGATCGACGTTGGCGGCGAGCCAGGCGCGCATCTGCGGGGCGTCGTAGACGATCTCCATGGCCCTTCCGCCCAGGACGTAGCTCGGCCGCACCAGCACCGGGTAGCCGATCCGCTCGGCGACGGCGAGCGCCTGATCAAGCGTGTTCGCCACGCCGCCGGGCGGCTGGGGGATGCCGAGCCCGTCGAGCACGGCGGCGAAGCGCCCGCGGTCCTCGGCCAGGTCGATCGCGTCCGGCTGGGTGCCGAGGATGCGCACGCCCTCGGCCTTCAGCGCGCGGGCGAGCTTGAGCGGCGTCTGGCCGCCCAACTGCACCAGCACCCCGACCTTGTCGCGGTCACCGCCGGGATGGTCGGGATCCGCGGTCGCCGCCAGTTCGGCGTCGTGAACGGCGAGCACGTCCTCCAGGGTGAGCGGCTCGAAGTACAGCCGGTCGGCGGTGTCGTAGTCGGTGGAGACGGTCTCGGGATTGCAGTTGACCATGACGGTCTCGTAACCGGCCTCACGCAGCGCGAGCACCGCGCGCACGCAGCAGTAGTCGAACTCGATGCCCTGACCGATGCGGTTGGGACCGGAGCCCAGGATCAGGATCCGCGACCGGCCGGAGGCGCGGACCTCGGTCTCCTCCTCGTAGGTCGAGTAGTGGTACGGCGTCTCGGCGGCGAACTCGGCGGCGCAGGTGTCGACCGTCTTGAACACCGGCAGGACGCCCAGCGCGTGCCGGCGGGCGCGCACCTCGGCTTCGCCCGCACCGACCAGCCGGGCGATCAGCAGATCCGACAGACCGGTGCGCTTGGCGCGGCGCAGCAGCCGTTCGTCCAGCGCGGCGGCCGATCCGGCCTCGGCGACTTCCTGGCAGCGTTCCACGATCTGCGCGAACTGGTCCACGAACCACGGGTCGTAGGCGCTCAGCTCGGCGACCCGCTCGATCGCCCAACCGCGCGCGAGCGCCTCGCCGGCGGCGCCCAGCCGGTCCGCGGTCGGCGTCGCCAGGGCGGCGGCCAGCGCCCCCTCGTCGCGCGCGTCCGCACCCGTGATGCCCGAGAGCAGGCCGGTGGTGCCGTTCTCCAGCGATCGCAGCGCCTTGCCCAGCGACTCGGAGAACGTGCGCCCGATCGCCATGACCTCACCGACGCTCTTCATGCGGGTGGTCAGCACGGGGTCGGCGTCGGGGAACTTCTCGAAGTCGAACCGCGGCAGCTTCACCACGACGTAGTCGATCGACGGCTCGAACGCGGCCAGGGTCTCGCGGGTGATGTCGTTGGGGATCTCGTCCAGGGTGTAGCCCACGGCCAGCAGCGCGGCGATCTTGGCGATCGGGAAGCCGGTCGCCTTCGAAGCCAGGGCGCTGGAGCGCGACACCCGTGGGTTCATCTCGACGACGACCTGACGGCCGGTGGCCGGGTCGACGGCGAACTGCACGTTGGACCCGCCGGTCTCCACCCCGACGCGGCGCAGGATCGCGAAGGCGGCGTCGCGCATCCGCTGGTACTCGACGTCGGACAGGGTCTGGGCCGGCGCCACGGTGACCGAGTCGCCGGTGTGCACGCCCATGGCGTCCACGTTCTCGATGGAGCAGATGACGACACAGTTGTCCTTGGAGTCGCGCATCACCTCAAGCTCGTATTCCTTCCAGCCGAGCAGCGACTCGTCGACCTGGATCTCACCGATGGGACTGGCGGCCAGGCCCTCCGCCGCCAGCCGTTCGAAGGTGGCGGCGTCGTGGGCGACCCCTGACCCGGCGCCCCCGAGCGTGAACGAACTGCGGACCAGTAACGGGAAGCCGAAGCCGTCGGCCAGTTCGCGGGCGTCCTCGAGGCTGGTCGCCCGGCCGGAGGAGGCCACGTCCAGCCCGATCTCGACCATCGCCTCGGTGAAGGCCCGGCGGTCCTCGGCGATACGGATGGTCTCCGCGCCCGCGCCGAGCAACTCGACACCGCAGCGCGCGAGGGTGCCGGACTCGGCCAGTGCCATGGCCACGTTGAGCGCGGTCTGACCGCCCAGCGTGGGCAGCAGCGCCATCCCACCGCCCCCCGGCTCCGCGCCCTGCTCCCGCTCGATCACCTTCTCGACGAAGTCCGGCGTGAGCGGCTCGATGTAGGTGGCATCGGCCATCTCGGGGTCGGTCATGATTGTGGCCGGGTTGGAGTTCACCAGCACGACGCGGAAGCCCTCACGGCGCAGCACCTTGCAGGCCTGAGCCCCGGAGTAATCGAACTCGCAGGCCTGACCGATCACGATCGGACCCGATCCCAGCAGCAGGATGGTTCCAAGCTCGCGCCGCGGCATCAGGCCGCTCGCCTCCCCTCACCCATCAGGATCCCCGCCCCCCCGGCCGGGCGCTGGCGCGCCGGCCCTCACCCACCCCGATCCCCGCCCCCCGGCCGGACGCTCCGCGCCCGCCCTCACCCATGAGCTCCGTGAACAGGCTGAACAGGTAACGGGCGTCGTGCGGGCCGGGGGCGGCCTCGGGGTGGTACTGCACACTGAAGGCGGGCACGTCCAGGCAGCGCAGCCCCTCGTTGACCCCGTCGTTGAGGTTCACGTGGGTCTGGCGGACCCGCCCGAAGGGACCGTCCGCGGGAAGCGAGGCGACGTCGACCGCGAAGCCGTGGTTGTGGCTGGTGATCTCCACCGCCCGGCGCTCGTCGTTGCGCACCGGCTGGTTCGCTCCCCGGTGGCCGAAGGTCATCTTGTAGGTCGACGCGCCGACGGCATGGGCCAGCAGCTGGTGGCCGAGGCAGATCCCGAAGGTCGGCACCCCGGCGGCCAGCACGTTACGCAGCGCGGCGATGCCGGCGGTGACCGCCGCGGGGTCACCCGGGCCGTTGGAGACGAACAGCCCGTCGGGGTCGTAGGCGAGCGCCTCCTCGGCCGGGGTGGTGGCCGGCACCACGGTGACGTGGCAACCGTGGGCGACGAGCAACCGCAGGATGTTGCGCTTCAATCCGAAGTCGTACGCGACCACCCGATAGCGGGCCTCGTGGGGGTGGCCGGCCTCGTACGGCTCGGTCGTGCCCGCGGTTGTCGCCAGATCGCTGCCCTGCATCTGCGGGGCGGCGCGCACGGTCGCGACCAGGGCGTCAACGTCGAGGATCTCGGTGGAGATCGCCGCGCGCATCGCCCCCGCCGAGCGGATGTGCCGGGTGAGCCGGCGGGTGTCTACCTGGCTGATGCCCGTGACCCCCGCCGCCGCGAGTTCGTCGTGAAGGCTGCGCCGGGCGCGATGGTTGGAGTGCCGGCGGCTCGCCTCCCGCACGACGAACCCCGCCACCTGGACCCGGCCGGACTCGCCGTCGTCGTCGTTGGTGCCGTAGTTGCCCATGTGCGGGGCGGTCATGGTCACGATCTGGCGCCGGTAGCTGGGATCGGTCAGCACCTCCTGGTAGCCGGTGATCGCCGTGTTGAACACGACCTCGCCGTGGACCGTCCCGGGCGCGCCGAAGGCTTCTCCGCGCAGGCTGACGCCGTCCTCCAGCACGAGCAGCGCGGGCGGTGCGGCCGGGGGGCGCAGGATGGTCGTCATGAGATGACCCCCCTTTCCTCAGCCGGCGCTGTGGCCGATCGGTCGGTGAGGAAAAGGGGGTCAACCAGGCTGCCCTCCCGCACCGTGAAGGCGCCGTGCAGCAGGGTGTGCACGACCCGGCCGCGCAGCCTGCGGCCGGCGAAGGGGGTGTTGCGGCTACGCGAGTGCAGCACGGCCGGGTCGACCGTCCAGCGCGCTTCGGGATCGAACAGCACCAGGTTGGCCGGGGCGCCCGTCTGGATCGGCCCGCCCTGCCCCGTGATGTCGCGGCTGCGCGCCGGGGCGGTCGACAACCGGTTGATCGCGTCGCTGAGCGAGAGCAGGCCGCCGTCGACCAGTTCGGTCAGGGTGAGCGCCAGCGCGGTCTCCAGCCCGAGCATCCCGCAGGGGGCCTGGGGCCACTCCTGGTCCTTCTGCTCGGAGGCGTGCGGGGCGTGGTCCGTGGCGATCGCGTCGAGCGTGCCATCGGCCAACCCCTCGCGGACCGCCTGGACGTCCCCGGCGGTGCGCAGCGGGGGGTTGACCTTGTACACCGGGTCGTAGCCGGACACCAAGTCCTCGGTCAGCGTGAAGTGGTGGGGGGTGGCCTCAGCGGTCACGCGTACGCCGCGGATCTTGGCCTGGCGGACCAGGTCGACCGTCCCGCGGGTGGACACGTGCGGGATGTGGACGCGGGCACCCAACCCTCCGGCGAGCAGCAGGTCGCGGGCGACCATGATCTCCTCGGCCTCGTGCGGCCAGCCGTGCAACCCCAGCACCGCCGAGAGGTCGCTCTCGTTCATCTCGGCACCCTCGGTGAGCGTGGCCTCCTCGGCGTGGTTGGCGATGATCGCGTCCCAGGTGCGCGCGTACTCCAGCGCCCGACGCATCACTCGCGCCGACTGCACCGGCATGCCGTCGTCGGAGAAGCAGCGTACCCCGACCGCGGCCATGGCGCCGATCTCGGCCAGTTCACCGCCGGCAAGGCCCCTGGTGACCGCGCCGACCGGGTACACGTCGCAGCGCCCGGCGTCGCGCGCCAGGCGCAGCACTTGCTCCACCACCCCGGCGTGGTCACAGACCGGATCGGTGTTGGCCATCGGGCAGATCGCCGTGTAGCCGCCGGCGGCCGCCGCGGCGGAGCCGGTGGTGATGGTCTCGGCGTCCTCCCGCCCCGGCTCGCGCAGGTGGGCGTGCAGGTCCACCAGACCGGGGGCGCAGACCAGGCCGGCGGCGTCCACGCGGGTCCCCTCGACCTGCTCGCCGACCGCGGCCACCCGCGGGCCTTCGACGGTGACGTTGGCCATACCGTCCCGGCCGCCGGCCGGGTCGACCACGTGGCAGCCGGTGAAGGTGATCACGCTCATTGCCCACCTTCCCCGCCGAGCATCAGATACAGGCAACTCATGCGGATCGCGATCCCGTTCGTCACCTGGGCGGTGATGACCCCGGCGTAGGAGTCGGCGACGTGGGCGCTGATCTCCACTCCGCGGTTCATCGGCCCCGGATGCATCACGATCGCCCCTGCCGGCAGGCGCTTGACCCGCCGGGCATCCATCCCCCAGATGCGGGCGTACTCGCGGGCCGAGGGAAAGTACTGACGGTGCAGGCGCTCCGCCTGGACGCGCAGCAGGTAGAGCACGTCGGGCTTGCCGAGGACGCCATCGAGGTCGTGGCTGACCGACACGCCCCACGTCTCGACCCGTGGCGGCAGCAGGGTCGGAGGGCCGACCAGAGTGACCTCCGCGCCCATCAGATTCAGGGCCTGCACCAGGCTGCGGGCGACTCGCGAGTGGGTCACGTCTCCGCAGATCACCACGCGCAGCCCCTCGATCCGCCCCAGCCGCTCGCGCATCGTGTAGAGGTCAAGCAGGGCCTGCGTAGGGTGCTGGTGGCACCCGTCCCCGGCATTGAGCACCTTGGCGTCCACCCAGCGCGTCAACTGCTGCGCCGCGCCGGACGCCCAGTGGCGGATCACGATCGCGTCGACGCCCATGGCCTGCAGCGTGAGCGCGGTGTCCTTCAGCGATTCGCCCTTGCTTACGCTGGACCCTGACGCCGAGAAGTTCAGCACGTCGGCGGACAGGCGCTTGGCGGCCAACTCGAAGGAGATCCGTGTACGCGTGGAGTCCTCGTAGAACAGGTTGCACACGGTCCGGCCACGCAGGACCGGAACCTTCTTGATCGGCCGCAGAGCGACGTCGGAGAACCCCTTGGCGGTGTCCAGGATCGTGGTGATCGTCTCGGCGGTCAGATCCTCGATGTTGAGCAGGTGCGGGATCATGGCGAGCCTGCCTGGGCAACGCGGCCGGAGGCGTCCCGGGCAGGGCGGGGTCCCAGCAGCACCTCGTCGGCGTCGTCGACGGGACGGAGGCGGACCCGCACCTCCTCGTCCGCGGCGGTCGGCAGGTTCTTGCCAACGAAGTCCGCGCGGATCGGCAACTCCCGGTGCCCGCGGTCCACCAGTACAGCCAGTTGGACGACGGCGGGGCGCCCATGGTCCATCACCGCGTCCATGGCGGCCCGGATCGTGCGCCCGGTGTAGAGGACGTCGTCGACCAGGATGACGACCCTGCCGTCCAGCCCGACGGGCAGGGACGTGCGCCCCAGCGGCTTGGGGCCGGTGCGGGCGTAGTCGTCGCGGTAGAGGGTGACGTCGAGGCTGCCCACCGGGACGGTAGTGGACTCGATCTCGCCCACAAAGGCGCCCAGGCGCTCGGCGAGCGGGACCCCACGCGTGGGGATGCCCAGCAGCAGCAGCCGCTCGGCGCCCTTGTTGCGCTCCACGACCTGGTGGGCCATGCGGCGCAGCGATCGGGCCGTTTCCTCGGCGCTGAGGACGGTCCTCACGGGAGACGAGGCGCGGCGGCGCGCAGGGGGAGGTAGGGCATCATCGTCACCTTTCTGGCCTCGCAGGACCAGGCTTAAAGGCGGCTGTGGTCAGCGGGACGGTAGCACCCCTTCCGGTTGGGGACAATCGCCCGGTGCGAGGCGCGGCCCGGGCGCCACCGCGCGGAGGCGGCTCACCTTTCGCTGAGCGACGCTGCGCCCGTGACCTCCTGGCGCTCGATCGTCGGCTGGCCGGAATAGGTCAGGTCGGAAGCACCGGACAGCGCCACGCCAAGCGTGTCGATGACCTCGACGGTGGCCGAGCTGGAGCCTGAGAGCTCGGCGTCCAGGCGCTGCACCCGCAGGTCGGCCAGCTCCGCCCGGCTCGCCCCGCTGCTCTCCAGCGACACCTCCTCAGCCTCCCCGCGCAACTCCGTTCTCGACGAGCCCGAGAGCCGCACGTCGGCGCTGCCAAACTCGACGGTCGCACCCAGCCGGCTGGCTCCGGACAGGCTCAGCGCCAGGTCCTCGGCGACCAACCTATCGTCGAGCATGATCCGCGAGGCGCCGCTGGCGGTGATGGCCTCCAGGTCGGTGACGGTCACCTCGGCTCTGAGCGTGGCGTCCCGCACGTTGGTGTCCGGCCGCAGTCCCAGCCGCAGCGTGCCGCCGACCACGCCGACATCGACGGCGTCCCGGAGGTTGTCGTCGACGTGGAGCGTCAATCCCGGAGCGGTGCCCGTGGCGACCTCGACGACGAACGCCGAGGACACCTCGATACGATCGAAGGGGGACACTTGCACGTCCTCCTCGACGACGTCGCCGGAGCCGCGGACCTCGCCGCCGGAGCCGCGCACGACGACCACGCCGTCGCAGCCCGCGAGCAGGACGAAAAGGACAACAGCAGCCACGCGGCATGAGGCGCAGCGCATCAGGCGCCCGCCGGGGCGTTACGCTCGGCGACGCGGGCCAGCAGGCCGTTGACGAACCGGCCGGAGTCGTCGGTCGACAACTCCTTGGCCAGGTCCACAGCCTCGTTGATCGCCACCGGGTTGGGCACCTCGGGGTCGTGGAGGATCTCGTAGAGGCCCATGCGCAACAGGTTGCGGTCCACGATCGGCATGCGGGACAGTTTCCAGTCGCGCGCGTTGGCCTGGATCAACGCGTCGAGCTCGTCGCGATGGCGGTACACCCCGCGCACGATGGCCACACTGAAGTCGCTCAGCGCGTCCGGGCCCTCGCCCGACAGGTGCTCGGCAAGCACCGCAGGCAGGGGGCGGCCCTTGAGGTCAGCCTCGTAGAGGATCTCCAGGGCGCGCTTGCGGCCCGCGCGGCGCGAACGGGATGGCTGGGTGTGCATCCTGGCGGCTTCGGTCATGCTCGGGAGAGGTAGTCGCCGCTGCGCGTGTCGACCTTCACGCGTTCGCCGACATCGATGAACAGCGGGACCTGCACCACGGCGCCCGTCTCCAGCGTCGCCGGCTTGGTCGCCCCGGACACGCGGTCACCCTGCAGGCCGGGCTGGGTGTCGGTCACCTCCAGCACCACGCTGGCGGGCAGGTTGACGTCCACGACGTTGTCTTCGTGGAAGACCAACTCGAGGATGTCGCCCTCCTTGACCCATCTGGCTCCCTCGCCTAACGCCGAGTCCGGCACCATGGACTGCTCGAAGTGCTCGGTGTCCATGAAGACGCGCGCGTCGCCGTCCCGGTACAGGTACTGCAGGGAGCGCTTGTTGAGGATCGCCTGATCCACGTTCTCCCCCGCCCGGAAGGTCCGGTCGACGGTCTTGCCGTTCTGCACGCCTTTCAGCGTGGTGCGCACAAAGGCACCGCCCTTGCCGGGTTTGACATGCTGGAAGTAGTCGATCCTCCAGAGCTCGCCGTCGATCGACAGCGTCATTCCATTCTTGAGGTTGTTCGTCGAGACCATGCGTGACTGCGTCCTACGAGTTGGGGCCGGGGCTGGGCTGCCCCGCTGCGGGCAGGATGAAGAGCTCCCTCGGGGCGCGGGTCAGCACTTCGGGCGGGGCCGGATCGTGGGGTGTCGGCGGGCGGACGGCGACCGTGTCCTCGATCCGAACCCCGCCGAGTCCCGGGAGATACACCCCCGGCTCGACGGTGACCGCCATGCCGGCGCGCAGTGTACCAGCGGCATCACCGCGCAGGATGGGATCCTCGTGGATCTCCAGTCCGAGCGCGTGGCCCGTGGGGTGGACGAACGACTCCCCCCGACCGCCCGCGGTGATGATGTCGCGGCAGGTGGCATCGACCGCCTTCACCGGCGCACCGTCGACCGCCGCCCGCACCCCCTCCCGCTCGGCGGCCAGCACCAGGTCGTGGACCGCGCGCAACTCCTGGGGGGGCGGACCCACGGCGATCGTGCGCGTCATGTCGCCGCAGTACCCGCCGACCCGGGCGCCGAAGTCCATCACGACCAGATCGCCCCGGGCCAGCGGCCGATCGCCGGGGCGATGGTGGGGACGCGCGCTGTTGGGGCCGCTCGCGACGATGGGCGGGAAGGCCACCTCCTCCGCGCCACGGTCCACGAGATCGCGCTCCAGGCGCCGCGCGACCTGCCGCTCGGTCACGCCGGGGGCCAACCACTCCAGGACTCCTGCGAACGCCGCGTCGCCGAGGGCGCAGGCCTGGGCAAGCAGTTCCAACTCGCCGGCGTCCTTGACCTGCCGCAACTCCTCGACGTGCCGGGGCGCGGGCACCACCCGCACGCCAGGCAGGTCGTCCTCCAGCGCCCGGACACGGTCCCAGGAGACGGCATGGCTCTCCAGGCCGAGCACGCCACGATCCCCGAGACGGTCGGCGAGCCACCCGGTCCCGCGGCTGGTACCCCGTTCCAGGTCGGGGACCTCGGCAGCCGCCTGCTCGCTGTAGCGGCCGTCGCTGACGAAAAGGTCCGCGCCACCGTCGGCGGTGACCAGCAGCGTTCCCGCGCTGCCGGTGAAGCCGGTGAGGTAGCGGATGTTCACCCGACGAGTGACGAGGAGCGCGTCCAGGCCGCGTTTCCGGAGCCGGGCCCGCAGCCGCTCCCGGCGCTCGCGCGCGCTCACGTCATGGCCCAGCCTGCACGTCTTCGCCGTTCATGCTCGACTCCTGTCTTCCCTCGGCTAAGGAGGGCGACGCGCGCCGGGCGGAGCGTAAAAGGCTCCTGCGGAGATCGGCGCGCGTCGCCCGACCCCCTTCGGCGCTCATCGAGCGGCGCCGGGCGAGCGCGGCGGGGTGGCGGTCGCACGACGTTGCAGTTCCAGCACCGCCAGCACCGCCAGGCGGTAGCCGAACAACCCGGCTCCGGTGATGGTCACGTTGACGACGGGGCTGACAACGCTGTGGCGGCGGAAGGATTCGCGGGCGTGGGTCTGCGACAGGTGAACCTCGACCTTGGGGACCGTCAGGAGTTCCAGCGCGTCGGCCAGCGCATAGCTGTAATGCGTGAGCGCCCCGGGGTTGATCAACACCCCCGTGGTGCCGTCACCACGTGCGGCGTGCAGCCGAGCCACAAGGTCACCCTCGGACTCGGCGTTGAACGCTTCGAGGTCGGCGTGCTCCAACCGCGCGGCCTCCACCACCTCCGCCAGCGTGGCCGTGCCGTAGATCGCCGGGTCCCGGCTGCCGAGCTGCGACAGATTGGGACCGTTGACCAGCAGGATCATGAATACCACCGATCGCGAGGCGGTTCAGTCTTCGGCGGCGACGGCGCCGCGCCTCATCGAGACCGCAGGGTAGCGCCGGACGCTCGCCATGCGAGCCAAGGCTGCCGCTTTTGGGCCGAGGGGCAGCACGATCTCGGGTCGCCGGTTTTGCCCTCAGGCCAGGGTGATAAGGATCTCGTCGACGAGGGTGCGGTCGGGTTGGTCGACGAGGAGCGCCTCGCCGGGGCGGGTGCACACGACGAAGCGGACCCCGCCGCGTGCCTTCTTGTCGCGGGTCAGGGCTTCCCAGACCCGTGCTGGATCCGCGCGGAGTCCTCCCGTGGGCAGCCCAAGCGGACCGAGCAGCGACACCGTGCGCTGCGCGAGCCCGGGCTCACTCACGCCGAGCCGCTCGCCCAACCGGGCGGCGAACACCATCCCCAGCGCCACGGCCTCCCCGTGCCGGTAGGTGTTGTAGTCGGTCAGCGACTCGATCGCATGGCCCAACGTATGGCCGTAGTTGAGCAGGGCACGCCGACCGGACTCCCGCTCGTCGGCGGCTACGACCTCCGCCTTGACCCGTACGCCGCGCACAACCAGGTCGGTGAGCAGATCCGGGGCGCCGGCGACCGCGGCGGCCGGGCACGCCTCCAGCAGGACGAGCACCTCGGGATCGGCGATGAACCCGTACTTCACGACCTCGCCGAGCCCGGCGCGCCGCTCGCGCACCGGCAGGGTGGCCAGGGTGGCGGTGTCGGCCAGAACCGTGCTGGGTTGGTGGAAGGCCCCGACCAGGTTCTTGCCTTCGGGCAAGTTCACGCCCGTCTTGCCGCCGACCGCGGCGTCGACCTGTGCCAGCAGCGTGGTGGGCAGGTGGACGACGGCGACGCCACGATGCCAGGTGGCGGCAACGAACCCGGCGATGTCCGTGACGACCCCGCCGCCGAGCGCGACGATCAGGTCGTCACGGCCGAGCGGGATCGCCGAGAGCCGTTTGTACACCACGGTCAGGGTGTCCAGGCTCTTGGCGTGCTCGCCGTCGGGGACCAGCACCTCGTGCACGTCAAGACCGGCGTCGCGCAGGCCCATGGCGACCTGCCGCCCGTGCAGTGTGTGCACGGTGGCGTTGGTTACGAGCGCCGTGCGGCCGGCGTGGGCCGGCACCGGCAGCAGTTCAGGAAGGCGCCCGCACAGCCCTGGGCCGACGAGTACCTCGTGAGCCTGCGGCCCGGGCAGCGGCACGGGGACCCGAACCGGAGTGGCCGGGGACTCGGTCGCGCTGATGGCTTTACCTTCCCTCGGCTAAGGAGGGCGACGCCCGACCCCCCTGCACGTCTTCGGCGGTCATGGAGGAAGCTCGTCTTCGCTGAGCAGCCCTGGCACGTGCGCCGCCCAGTCAAGCACTGCCTGAGCGACATCTTCGGGGGTGCGGTCGGTGGTGTCCACCACATGGGAGGCGGCCGCGAGGTAGGCGGCATCGCGGCGTGCCCGCAACCCGGCGAGCACCTTCGTGGGGTCCTCCGCTCCGGCGAGCAGCGGGCGTTCAGGAGCCTCGGGTGAGGAGGACCGCTCGTCGGCGATGCGCCGGGCAAGCTCCTCCGGATCGGCGTCGAGCAGGACCATGTCACCGGTGCCGCGCAGGTGGGTGACGTTGCGGGGGTCCACGACCGCGCCGCCGCCGACCGCGATGACCTTCCCGCGGAGCGCCGCGACGTGCCGGATGCGCTCCGCTTCCAGCATGCGAAAACGCCGCTCCCCCACGGTCGCGAACAGTTCCGCGATGCTGACACCCATCTCGGCCTCGACGTCGGCATCGGTGTCGACGAACTGTCGCTGGAGGCGGTCGGCGATGATCGCGCCCACCGTGGACTTCCCCGATCCCATGAGCCCGACCAGCACCAGGTTGCGGCCGGGAGCGAGCAGGCTCACAGCCGCCCCCCGCAGCCGCTGAGGGTCTGCTGGTATGCGGCGAGGTTGCGGCGCACCTCGGGCAGCGTGTCCCCGCCGGTCTTCTCCAGCAGCGCGTCGGCAAGAGTCAGGGCAACCACCGCCTCGCACACCACCCCGGCCCGGGGGACGGCGCAGACGTCGGAGCGCTGCTGGATCGCCTCAGCCGGTTCCCCGGTCCGCACGTCGACCGTGGCCAGCGGGCGGGCTAGGCTGGACAGCGGCTTCATGGCCGCCCGCAGGCGCAGCGGCTCCCCGGTGGTCATCCCGCCCTCCAGGCCCCCGGACCGCCCGGTGGCCCGGGCGTAGGGCCCGGGTGCCGCCCTGGTGCCGCCCCGCGGCAGGATCTCGTCGTGGGCCTTGGACCCGGGCACCTCGGCGGTGCGGAAGCCCTCTCCGATCTCGACCCCCTTGAAGGCCTGAACCCCCATGAGCGCGGCGGCGAGACGCGTGTCCAACCGGCGGTCCCAGTGCACATGCGTTCCCAGACCCGCCGGGAGTCCGTAGGTGAGCACCTCGACCACCCCCCCGAGCGTGTCACGCTCATTCTTGGCGCGGTCGATCCGGTCCCGCATCCGGGCGCTCGCCGTGGGGTCGAGGCAGCGCACCGGGTCCGCATCGACCGCGTCCTGGTCGCCGGGGCCGGGCTCAGGCGCCTCTTCGGCGACCGCGACCTCGCCGATGCGCACCACGTGCGAGACCACGACCACGCCGGCCTCGGCGAGCAGCGTGCGGGCGAACGTCGCCAGAGCGACGCGGGTCGCGGTCTCCCGGGCGCTGGCGCGCTCCAGGATGTTGCGCGCGTCATCCAGCCCGAACTTCTGCATGCCGGCCAGGTCCGCGTGCCCGGGACGCGGCCGGGTCAGGGGGGCACCGCGGCCGGTACGGGCGAGACCCTCCGGATCGGCGGGCGGATCGACACCCATGACCTCGGTCCATTTGGGCCATTCGGTGTTGTGGATGACCAGGGCGATCGGCGAGCCGATCGTGCGACCGTGCCGAACCCCGGCGAGGATCTCCAGGCGGTCCGCCTCGAAGACCATACGGGGTGACCGTCCGTGACCCAACCGGCGCCGAGCCATCTGGCGATCGATCTCGGCCCGGTCAACGGGCAACTCGGACGGCAGCCCCTCGAGGATACCGACAAGCGCGGGACCGTGGGACTCACCGGCGGTCAGGTAACGGAGAACCATGCGTGCACGGTACCGCGTCCGTGCCGGTCAACGCGTTCGTGGAAGGCCGCCGATCGCACAGGCAACCCGCCGGCTCCCGGCCACCGTCAGGGACGGGGCGTGCGGGACCGGCGGCTGCCTAAGGGTGCTTGCGCACGTCGATCAGGCGGTGCAGCAGACCCCGGCCCACGTCCTCGGAGCGGTTGATCCGGAAGGGATTCTGGGCGGGTTCGTCCTCGTCCGGGTCGTCCTCGGGCATCTCATCCCGGAAGCCCAGCGACGCCAACTCGCGTTCGACCTCTTCGCGGTCGAACGCGTCGGTGCTGTCGTTGTGGTGGGCACGCTGAGCGGGGTCCTCGACCGCGGGGAAATCCACGATCGTGTCGGCCTCGCTTTGGACCTCCCGCGGATCCGCCGGCGGGGGCTTCTCCGGCGGCCGGTCCCGGCGCGGCTCGTCCGGGCCGGGACCCGATCCGTCAAGCGTGGACACCGGGGCGGGCGCCGGACGCTGCTCCGGGACCGGGGAGCGGCCCTCGGGCGGTGGGGTTGAGGGCACAGGCCGTACCGGCCGCATATCGCTGGGCATCGGCGCCGGGAGGTCGGCAGCGGGTCGCGGTTGTGGGCTTCCCTCGGGAGGGGCGGTCCGCAGGGGGCCGGCCAGCGCGGCCTGGGCGGGGGTGCTGGGTACGCCGTTGCCCTGACCGCCGCCTGCACTCAGCTCGCGCTCCTCCAGCCGGCGAAGCAGGTCGTGGCGGGCAACCAGTTCGGAGACCCCTGTGCGCCCGCCGGCGGCGGGGTCGACGACCTCCACGAGGCCCGCCACGACGAGCCCGGCGATCACCTGGCAGGTGGTCCATTCTCCCTGGCCGGTCAGGTCCACGAGGTCGCGGACCGTGCGCCGGCCGTCCACGAAGGTCAGCAGGCGCCACTGCTCGGCGTCCATCGAGACCTGCACGGAGTCCGACGGGGGCTGCGGCGCGATCGTGACCACCGCGTCCGAGGTCACGACATGATCCTGGATGTCCGGCCATTCCTTGAGGCGACGGAGACCCTCGGTGATCAGGCTCTCGGTGCTGACGGTCAGCCGAACGGCGCCCTCCTCGGGGACCTCGTCGTCCTCCTGCCCGTCAAAGGCGAAGCTGCCCTCTTCCAGTCGCATCAGTTCGAAGACCGCGTCCTGGATCTGCTCGCGAACGAAGATGTCGAAGGTCTCCTCGTCCAGCACCCCATCGTCGAGGAGCGCGGTGGACAGCGCGGCCGCGCCACCGCGCTGCGCGGCGACGAGTTGCCGTAGCTGAGCGTCGTTCACCAGCCCCCCGCCGAGCAGCCGAGCGGCCAGCGGCATTCTTCTGGTGTCCGACACCGCGTAAGCGATCTCGCCCTGCCGGAACTCGACCCGGCCATCGGAGCCCTGGGTGGAGATCCGGAGGGTGCCTGACTTCTTCGTTATCGCGAGGAGCTGGAAGACGTCAGGGAGACCGAACGCGTCAAGGGTCCCTGAA
The DNA here is from genome assembly GCA_009379795.1 of Nitriliruptorales bacterium. GTDB lineage: Bacteria > Actinomycetota > Nitriliruptoria > Euzebyales > Egibacteraceae > WHTC01. The sequence continues at coordinate 15,937 of WHTC01000029.1, forward strand.
AGCATGTTCTTACCCTTCCGCGGCAGTTGTCGGGGTCCCGAGACCCCGCCAATCACGGACTCGACATGGTAAGGCAGGCACGCTTTCGTCCGTTAACTTCGACTCATCCCTTCGATCAAGGACAAAACGGAGAAGCTGTGCTATTACCGGCCGACTGCCTGCCGCGCGGCCGCGGACATCGTCTTCACGGGGGCCTGGAGACCAGTCCAGCGCTCGAAGGACAGCGCCGCCTGAGCGACCAGCAGGCCCAGCCCGTCGAGGGCTCGAGCGCCGGCCGCAGTGGCGGCATTCAGGAATGGGGTGGGTTCCGGGCCGTACAAGAGATCCAGGGCGACCTGATCCCGGTTGAAGCGCATGAATCGCCTCGGGAGCGCTTCACCGTGCAGCCCCAGCGGCGTCGCGTTCAGCACGAGGCGGGGCTCGGGCACCGGCCCGGTGCTCCCGCCCGCGGCGACCAGGCGCCGCTCCACGGCGAGCCCCGCCTCCGGCCGGCGCGCGACGATCTCCACCCGTGCGCCGCAACGGCCGAGCGCCACACCGCAGGCTAAGGCCGCCCCGCCCGCGCCGAACAGGACGACCCCGTCCCCGGGGGCCAGCGCAACGTCGTGCCGCAGCACCCGCTGGAGACCAGAAGCGTCGGTGTTGTCCGCGATCATCCTGCCGTCCTGCCAGGACAGCGTGTTCGCGGCGCCGACGGCGGCGGCTTCGGCAGTCACCTCGTCGGCCAGGTCCAGCACCGCCCGCTTGTGGGGCACCGTGACGTTGGCGCCGAGCGCGTCCAGGGAGCCCAGCCCGGCGACGGCGGCGGGCACGTCCCCCGGCGCGACGTCGAATGCCAGATAGACGGCGTCCACCCCGCACTCGGCGAAGGCGCTGGTGTGAATCTGCGGGGACAGGCTGTGCCCCACCGGTGAGCCGAGCAACGCGACCAGGCGCGTCGCAGCCGAGGGAATCGCGCCCGCCTCACTCACCGCTCTGCAACTCACGGTAGCGGGCCACGTTCTGGTTATGCTCCTCAAGGGTCTCGGCGAACGCGTGCTCGCCGGTCTCCGGGTCGGAGACCACGTAGAAGCGGAAGGGGGTGTCGGCGGGGGCCGCGGCGGCGGCGATCGCGCCCTGGCCCGCACCGGAGATCGGGGTCGGTGGCAGCCCGGCTGTCCGGTAGGTGTTCCACGGCGAGTCCAGCTCGGTGTCGCTGATGAGGACCCGGTCGGTGTCGGCCGCGTTCGCGTAGAGCACGGTCGCGTCGATGTCGAGCCTCATATCGACGCTCAGCCGGTTATGGATCACCGAGCTGACGATCTCCTGCTCCTCCGGCAGGCGCGCCTCCCGTTCGATCAGCGAGGCCAGGACCAGCACCCGGTACCGGTCCAGACCCGGCGGCGGCTCAAACTGGGCCATCGCCTGCTCGGTGCGGGCCACCAACCGGCCGAGCACCGCAACGGGGTCCTCGTCGACCAGGAACTCGTAGGTGTCGGGGAACAGCAGCCCCTCGTAGGGGGTCAGGCCCTCATACGGCTGCTCGGCCGGCAGGGTGTCCCGCGGCACCCACTCCGGGAGTGCGACGGCGGAAAGGGCGGCCCGCAACTGATCCTCGGTCAGGCGGCTGCCGTCCGCGCTGGCCAGCAGCTCCACGGTCTGCTCGACGGTCAGTCCCTCAGGGATGGTGACCCGGAAGCTGGGTGCGGGCGGCGGGGCCGCGGTCAGCAGCGTGAGGATCTCCCCCGTGCTCATGCCGGGGCGCAGCTCGTAGGTGCCGGGGCGGATCCGGTCGGCGCGCCCGTCGAGGCGAGCGCCGACCCCGAAGGCGAAGCCCGACTTGATCACCCCGCGCTCCTCAAGGATTTGGGCGATCTGGCCCGCACCGGCACCCTCGGGAACCGTGACCGTCACCGGCTGGTCGGCGAGCTCGGACGGCGGCGAACGCAGGAGGCTCAGCCCCGCAAGCGAGCCCGCCGCCAGGATCAACAGGACCACGAGGAAGCCCTTCGAGCCCCTCGACAGCGCCATATGCCGTCTCTCCTCGCCTAACGCGGGCGGGCATCCAGCCAGCCCTGCAAGATGATGGTGGCAGCCATCCGATCACGTGCCGCGCGGCGTGCTGCCCGGCGACGACCGGCGTCCAGCAGCACGCGCTCCGCCTCGGCGGAGCTCAGGCGCTCGTCCCACAGCTCCACGGTGAGACCTTCGGCCCGGAGCGCCTCTGCCACCCTGCGGGCAAGGGTGGTGCTCGTCGTGTCACGGCCCGAGAGCGCAAGCGGAAGCCCGATGACCACGGCGCCGCAGTCGTGTTCCCTGGCGATCCCGGCCAGGCGGACGGCGAGCTCACGGGCCCAGGCATCCGGATCCGCCGGCGCCTGCCCCTGGCCTGGTCGACGCTTGCCCTGTTCAGCGACCTCCAACGTGTCCAGCGGGGTGGCCACGAGCCCGGTGGGATCGCTGATCGCGAGCCCGACCCGCACGGTCCCGAGATCGACTCCCAGAGCACGCGGACCCCGGCCCGATGCTACCTCCACTTGCGGGTCTAGGCCGTGGCGGCCAGCCGCGTGCGGGCCGCCCTCCGGACCGCCTCGAGGGCGTCGCCGAGCCTCGCGCCCTGCCGGCCGCCCGCCTGGGCCGTGTCACCCTTGCCGCCGGCACCGCCGCCGACCTCCGTGGCGCCGGGCTGCAGCAACTCCCGGGCCGTCAGGCCCCCGTCGGCGAGGTCCTGGGTGATCATCGCGACGAGCTGGGCGGAGCCGTCGGCGGTCACGGTCCCCAGGACCACCACACCCGAGCCCATGCGGTTGCGCAGGTCACCGGCCAGGGCCTTGAGCCCGTCCCGGTCCGCGCCCTCGACCGCCCCGGCGACCACCCGCGCGCCGTTCACGCGCTCCGCCTGATCCAGCAGCCCGGCTCCGGCGGACAGCACCGCCTGCTGGCGCGTGGCCGCAAGCTCCTTCTCGAGCCCCTTGATGCGCTCGATCAGCGCCCCCACCCGGTTCACCACCTCATCAGGCGAGACCTTGAGCAGGCGGGCGACCTCGTCGGCGACCAGGCGGTGTGACGACAGGAAGCGGAAGGCGTCCACCCCGGTCGTGGCTTCGATGCGACGCAGGTTCGCCGCGATCGAGCCCTCTGTCAGGATCGAGAACAGGCCCACTTCCTGGGTGTGGCCCACGTGCGTGCCGCCACACAGCTCGGTCGAGAAGTCGCCGATGCGCACCACGCGGACGTGCTCGCCGTACCTCTCACCGAACAGCGCCACTGCACCCATGGCACGTGCGTCGGCCTGGCTCGTCTCGATCGCCTCGACCGGCCGGTCCGCGGCGATGCGGTCGTTGACGTGGCGCTCGATCTCGTCCAACTGGTCGGGCGAGATCGCCGAGAAGTTCGGGAAGTCGAAGCGGAAGCGACCGGCGTCGATCGCCGACCCCGACTGCACGGCGTGGTCCCCCACGACCTCCTTGAGGGTGGCGTGCAGCAGGTGCGTCGCCGTGTGGCCGCGGGTGATCGACTCGCGGCGGGCGGGGTCGATCGCGGCGCGGGCGGCCTGGCCGGCGTTGATCTCACCGGCGACCACCAGGCCGCGATGGACGATCAGCCCCTCGAGGGGCGACACGGTGTCGCGCACCTCCGCCCGGCCGGTGTCGGTTTCGATCACCCCGTGATCACCGAGTTGTCCACCACCCTCGGGATAGAAGGGGGTGCGGGGCAGGATCAGCTCGACCCCGTCGCCCTCCTGAGCCGCCGGGAGCACCTGGCCGGGCACCACGATCGCGCCGACGCTGGTGTCGGTCTCGTCCTCCGTGTAGCCCACGAAGGCGGACGAGCCGACGCGGTCGACCGCCTCCCGGTAGGTGTCAGTGCTGACCCCCTCGCCGTCCCGGGCGCCCCTGGCCGCCGCCCGCGCACGCGTCCGCTGCCCCTCCATCAGGCGCGCGAACTCGTCGCGGTCCAGGTCCAGTCCGTGCTCGGCCGCGATCTCCACGGTCAGATCGACCGGGAAGCCGTAGGTGTCATGCAGGGTGAAGGCCGTCCGACCGGCGAGCGCGCCGGCCCCGCTCGACCTGGACTCCTCGATGGCGTCGCCGAGCATGCGCAGCCCGGTTCGCAGGGTGGCGGTGAAGCCGTCCTCCTCGGCCCCGGCGATCTTGCCGATCAGCCCGGACTGCTGCGAGAGCTCGGGCCAGGCGTCACCGAGCGTGCTGACCACGGACTCCATCATCGCCGGCATGATCGGCGCCTCGTGACCGAGCATGCGGGCGTGGCGAACGACACGGCGCAGCAGCCGGCGCAGCACGTAGCCACGACCCTCGTTCGACGGCAGCACGCCGTCGGCGATCAGAAAGGCGCTGCTGCGGCAGTGCTCGCCGATCACCCGCAGGCTGACGTCGCGCCGGTCCGGCTGGGGGAAGCCGGCCGCCTCCGCGATCGGCGCGTCCTGGGCGGGCGGGGCCTGGGCGTAGGGCACGCCGGTCAGCTCCGACGCGCGGTCGAGCATAGGTCGCAGGACGTCGATCTCGTAGACGTTGGGGACGTCCTGCAACAGCACCGCCATGCGCTCCAGGCCCATGCCGGTGTCGACGTTCTTGGCGGGAAGCCCACCGAGGATGTTGCCCTTGGCGTCCTGCTCGTACTGCATGAACACCAGGTTCCAGAACTCGATGTACCGGGTCTCGTCGACGTCGGGCCCACCCTCGGCGCCGTGCGCCGGGCCGCGGTCGTAATACAGCTCGCTGCAGGGGCCGCAGGGGCCGGCGCCACCCGTGGGCGGCCAGAAGTTGTCCGCCTTGCCACGGCGCACGACGCGGCCGGCGGGGATCCCGGTCTCAGCGACCCACAGGTCCGCCGCCTCGTCATCGTCGAGGTAGACGGTGGCCCAGATGCGATCGGGATCGAACCCGAAGCCCTGGGTGGACAGCTCCCAGGCCCACGCGATCGCCTCGCGCTTGAAGTAGTCCCCGAAGCTGAAGTTGCCCAGCATCTCGAAGAACGTGAGGTGCCGGGTGGTCAGGCCGACGTTCTCGATGTCGACGGTGCGAGCGCACTTCTGGACGCTGGTCGCCCGCGGGTGCTCAGGTGTGCTCTCGCCCAGGAAATAGGGCTTGAACGGCACCATGCCGGCGACGGTCAGCAGCAGTGTGGGGTCGTTGGGGATCAGCGAGGCCGAGGGCCACACACGGTGGTCCCGGTCGCGGAAGAACCTCAGGAAGGTATGGCGAATTTCGGAGGAGCGCATCGCTGCTCCCTACGAGAGGTCGGACGATGTGTCCACACGGTAGACCGTCCGCAGCTCGGTCTCTTTTCGCGCGGCGGCGACACGGCCCTGTTCGACCGCGAGACGAAGGCGGTCACCGAACGCGGCGGCGCGATCCGCGGCGGACGAGGCGAGCGCGTCGGGACGCAGCCGGCGGGAGGTGTCCTCGACCTTGCGGACAGCCCAGATGCCGACGGCCACCCCGATCCCGATGCCGAGCACGGTGAAGAACAGCCTTTTAAACATGGGGGTTAGTCCTTGACCTTGCGCGCGGCCCGCAACGCCGCGCCGGTGCCGGCGGTGAAGGCGATCGCCTTGATGAGCGGGTTGGCGACGGCGGCGTGAACCACGTCAGCGATGCGCTCGGCCTGGCTGGAGATGTGCTGCACGCTGGCCACGACCCCGTCCACGCGGGCGAGTTCGGTGTTGACGCCCGCGACCGTCTCGTTGATGCCGCCGAGCAGCGGGACGGTCTGCTGGGTGATCTGCTCGACCGTGTTGGTCAACTCCCGGATGGTTCCCACCAGCGTCAGCAGCACGGCCATGAGCCCGAGCATGGCCGCCCCGAAGGCGACCGCCGCCACGATCGCGGCGACGCCGAAGAAGCTGGCCTCCAGCAGCGCGCCCGCAGCCACGAACACGATGATGACGACCAGCGCCACGATCACCGCTGCGACGGTTCCTCGGGACCTCATGAGGATCAACCTTTCCGAGCCCTGCGTGGGGGTGTGCGTGATCGGCGACCCCGGGCGGCCCTGGGGACCGGCGCCGGCCGCGCTGAGCCTAGCCCAGCCGGCCCGGCCTCTGCGACCGGCGATGGGACGGGTGCGCGCGGCAGAACACCTGGTGGGTGCATGGTGGGCGGTGCGCTCCTCACCGCTGCGCCATCGTCGCGTCCAGCAGATCCTCCACGG
>WHTC01000180.1 GCA_009379795.1 Nitriliruptorales bacterium
GCCGCTCACCTCCACGTGAAGGCGACCGGTCGCCCGACGGTGGTTCGCCTTCACGATTGGCTGCCGCTGACCTCCACGTGGAGGCGACCGGTCACCCGGAGGCGGTTCGCCTTCACCTGAAGGCGATCGGCACCGGCAAGCGCAGAGTCGGTTATCCACAGGTGAAGGCGGTCTGCTGAGGCGTCCCGGCGGCCCAACCGTCAAGCTGCACGGATGGACGCGTGGCAGCAGATCGTGGATACGGCGAGCAAGCAGTTCGGCGTGGTACGGGTGTCGCAGGTGGTGGCCCGCGGAATCGAGGAGCGCACGTTTCGGCGACACGCCCAGCGCTTCGCCTGGCAACGGTTGCACCGCGGGGTCTACGCGCTGCCCGGCTACCCCGAGAGCTACGAGCGTGACGTCATGGCCGCTCTGCTGGCGAACGGTCCTCGTTGCGTGGCCAGCCATCGCACCGCCGCCGCCCTCACCGGGCTGATGCGCAGGCGCCCCCGCCCGCTGCAACTTCTCGTGCCGGCCGATCGTGCCGGGCCACGCCTGGCCGGTGTCCAGGGCCGCCGCACCCGCACGCTGTTCACCTGCGACGTGACCGCTGGGCCGCTGCGACGGACGGCCGTGCCGCGGACGCTGTGTGACCTGGCGGCCGAGCTGGAGGAGGGCCCCCTCCAGGACCTGGCGGCGGTGGCGCTGCAGGAAGGGCTGACGACGATCGAGCGCATCGTGTCATGCTCCTCGCGGCTCGGGAAGCACCACGGCAGAGGACAGCTGCGGGCGGTGCTGGAGCAGCTGTCCGGCACCTCGTCGGACAGCGGCTTTGAACGTCGCGCCCGCTCTTGGCTGTGTGACCGGGGACTGCCTCCCCACCCCTGCCTCTACCCGGTGCGCGCGGAGGACGATGTCGTCGTGGAGCTGGACATCGCCTATCCGGACGAGATGGTCTTCATCGACTGCCACGGCTTTCCCTGGCACTCCTCGCCCTCTTCGCTGCTGACCGACAATATCCGGAGCAACGGGCTCGCCGCGCTCGATTGGGTCGGGTTGCGCCTGGACGAAGAGCAACTGGCCACGCCATCGCGGGCGGCGGTCTTCCTGCGACAGCTTCGTCGCCTGCTCGACCAGCGCGCCGGGCGCGCCGCCCGTCTGCCAGACCGCAGTGGCGCGCTCCCGGCCCGGCCGCCCCGCGCCTGGTGAACTGTCCGCCGGTCAGCAACACGTGAAGCCGAGGACCACCAGAACGCCCGGTCGCCTTCACGTGAAGGTGACCGGCGGCAGGTTGTGAAGCCGAACAGCCATGGGGTGTCCGGTGGGCTTCATGTGGAGGCGAGCGGCGGCGGGGTGTCCGGTGGGCTTCATGTGGAGGCGAGCGGCGGCGGGGTGTCCGGTGGGCTTCATGTGAAGCCGAGCGGCGGCGGGGTGTCCGGTGGGCTTCACGTGAAGGTGAGCGGCGGCCGGGCGGGTGGGCGAGCGAGTGGCCGGGCGGGTGGGCGAGCGAGTGGGGCGGGTGGCTGGGCCGGGTGCGGGGAGGCTGGGGGACGGCGTGATAGGGTCCGGGTCCGGGTGCGAACTGACGTTCGAGGGGGTGGCGTGCGCGTCGTTGGGGTGGATCCGGGACTGTCGCGATGTGGCGTCGGCGTAGTGGATGGACCTCGCCTGCGCCCCCAGGCGTTGCGTGCCGGTGTGATCCGCACCTCTCCGGATGACCCGACGCCGCGCCGCCTGGCGCGGCTGCACGACGAGGTGCGCCAGGTGATCGCCGACGTGCGGCCTGATGCCGTGGCCGTGGAGCGCGTCTTCTTCAACGCCAACGTGCGTACGGCGACCAGCGTCGGGCAGGCGGCCGGCATCGTCCTGCTGTGCGCCGAGCAGGCGGGGGTGGAGGTCGCTCAGTACACGCCAACCCAGGTGAAGAGCGCGGTGGCCGGAACCGGCAGTGCCGACAAGCGGCAGATCGGCTTCATGGTCCGGGCGCTGTTGCGGCTCTCCGAGGTCCCACGGCCACCCGACGCGGCCGATGCGCTCGCGCTCGCGCTGTGCCACCTGCAGTACGCCACAGACCCGCGTACCACCACCGGACCACCGGCTGGGGGCGTCGCCCGGTGATCGCGCTGCTGCGGGGACGGGTCGCGGCCGCGACCCTCGGCCAGGTGGTGCTGGACGTGCACGGAGTGGGCTATGTGGTGCGGATTCCCCCGGGCTCGGCGCCCGGGTCGCCGGGCGAGGAGATCACCCTGCACACCCACCTCGCCGTGCGGGAGGACGCGATGACCCTTTACGGCTTCGCCCGTGCGTCCGCCCGCGACCTGTTCACGGTGCTGCTCGGCGTGACCGGCGTTGGGCCGAAGGTGGCGCTGGCGGCGCTGGGAACCCTCGGGGAGGACGCCCTGCGCCGTGCCATGGTCGCTGAGGACGTCACCGCCCTGACGGTCATCCCCGGCGTGGGACGCAAGAGCGCTCAACGCATGATCCTTGAGTTGCGCGAACGCCTGGGCGCTCCCGTGGACGCGGGCGGTGTGGGCATCCGGGAGGAGGGCGGCGATCCGCTGGTCCGTCCCTCGCCCAGGGTCGAGGTCGCCGAGGCCCTGTCCGCGCTGGGGTATGCGCCGCTGGAGGTGTCGCGCGCGCTCGACGATCTGAAGATCACCGAGGACGCGGTCGCGGAGGATCTGCTGCGCGACGTGCTGCGGTCAATCGGCGGCCGCGCCGGCTGACGCCGGGGAAAGATGAGGAGCGATGGAGGAGATCCTCACCACAACTGCGGTCAGCGGTGACGCGGAACTCGACGCCTCGCTGCGCCCCCGCCGACTCGAGGAGTTCGTGGGGCAGTCACGCGTCAAGGAGCAGCTGCAGTTGGTGCTCGACGGGGCGCGCGGCCGCGGTGCAGCGGCCGACCACGTGCTGTTCTCCGGCCCTCCCGGCCTGGGCAAGACCAGCCTGGCCGGCATCGTCGCCGCCGAGTTGGAGGCCGACCTGCGCACTACCAGCGGACCCGCGCTGGAGCGTCCTGGGGACCTGGCCGCCATCCTCACCAACCTCGAGCCCGGCGACGTGCTGTTCGTCGACGAGATCCACCGCCTGAGTCGCCAGGTCGAGGAGATCCTCTACCCGGCGCTGGAAGACTTCTGCCTGGACGTCGTGGTCGGCAAAGGACCGGGGGCGCGCGCCTTCCGCCTGCCGCTGCCGCCTTTCACGCTGGTCGGTGCCACCACCCGCACCGGGCTGGTCACCGGGCCGCTCCGCGACCGCTTCGGTTTCGCAGCGCGGCTGGACTTCTACGCGCCGCAGGAGCTGGCCACGATCCTGGCGCGAAGCGCCGGGATCCTCGGCATTGACCTCGAACCGGAGGCGCCGCTGGAGGTGGCACGCCGCAGCCGCGGCACGCCCCGCATCGCCAACCGGTTGCTGAAGCGGGTGCGCGACTTCGCCGAGGTGCGCGCCGACGGCCGGGCCACCTGCCACGTGGCGCGGTTGGCCCTGGAGTTGTTCGAGGTCGACGAGCGTGGCCTCGACCGGTTGGACCGGCAGGTGCTGTTCACCCTGTGCCGGGACTTCGGCGGCGGCCCCGTCGGGCTCTCCACGCTCGCCGTGGCGGTGGGCGAGGAGGGGGAGACCGTCGAGGATGTGGTCGAGCCCTTCCTGATCCAGCAGGGCCTCCTGGCCCGTACGCCGCGCGGCCGAGTGGCCACCGACGGGGCATATGCGCATTTGAGCCTCGTCCGACCTAGTCTGGAAGGTCGGGTCGAAGAGCCGGATGACCGGCTCTTCGGCTGACCTGCAGGCTGCTACGCTCCAGCGGCCAGCGCGAGGTCGCGCGCCGCCGCAGCGCTCCCGCGTGCGCCGTCTTCTCCATCGAACCGAAAGCTCCCATCATGGAATCCCTCGCTAACCTTTTCCCCCTGATCCTTGTCGGTGTCATCTTCTACTTCCTGCTCATCCGGCCGCAGCGCACGCGACAGCGGAAGCAGCGGGCGCTGCTGGAGTCCCTGAACCGCCACGACCGTATCGTGACGCTCGGCGGTTTCCACGGGACGATCGAATCGGTCAACGAGGACACCCTCCGGGTGGAGATCGCCCCCGGCACCGTCGTGACCCTGACGAAGGGTGCGGTCGCTCGCCGGCTCGTGGACGCGGACACCGGCGACCTCGGGTCACAGTAGGTGCCCCGAGTGGAGCGAAGGGCTCCCGACGAGGCCGACAGCGGATCCGTCGTTCTGGGTCGTGACGCCGGCGGAGGCGGCGACAATGGGCCGGGGCCGAGCGGTGACGGCGTGCCCGTCGGCGGTCGCACGCCCGCCGGGCAGGAGGTCACCAGCCCCGCCCAGTCGACCGGGCGGGCGCGCATCCCGCTGCTCGACCGGGTCAGGGAGCACGAGCGCACCTCGGATTTCATCGGGATGGCCGACGAGTTCCTCGGCGCACAGGGCTTCACCGAGCACGGGTTCCGCCACGCCAACCTGGTCGGCCACATCGCCTTCAACGTGCTTGTGCACCTGGGCCACGAACCACGGATCGCCGAACTCGGCGCCGTGGCGGGATACCTGCATGACATCGGCAACGTCGTCAGCCGCGCCTACCACGGCCAGACATCGGCGATGCTGGCCTACGACCTGTTGAAGGAGCTCGAGGTCGATCCGCGCGACATGGCCTATGTGCTGTCGGCGGTCGGCAACCACGAGGAGCAGTACGGGGTGGCGGTCTCGCCGATCGGCGCGGCCGTGATCCTTGCAGACAAGTCCGATGTGCATCGCAGCCGGGTCCGCAAGGACGCCTCCATTGAGATGGACATTCACGACCGGGTGAACTACGCGGTGCAGGCGTCCTTCCTCCGCGTGGATCCTGAGGCCAGGACCCTCACCCTCGAATTGACCATTGATACCGCGATCAGCCAGGTCCTCGAGTACTTTGAGATCTTCCTCGAGCGCATGATCATGTGCCGGCGGGCGGCGCGGACGCTGGGCTGCGACTTCAAGATCACCGTCAACGACGTCCCGGTACTGTAGGAGTCCGATACAAGCGATGGCCAAGGGCAGGCTGATCACGGTCCTCGTGACCTTCTTGGTCGGGGTGAGCGCGCTGTGGGCCTTCATCGCGGTCCGGGGCATCCAACCGCAGCTCGGCCTGGACCTCCAGGGCGGGGTGAGCATCACCCTCGTCCCGGCGCCGGGACAGCAGGTCGTCAGCGACGTGTTGGACCAGACGGTGTCGATCATCCGCCAGCGCGTCGACGGGCTCGGGGTGGCGGAGCCGGAGATCGCCCGCCAGGGCGACACGGTGCTGGTGCAGCTTCCGGGCGTGGCCGACCTGGAGACCGCGCAGGACGTTATCGGGCGCACGGCGCTGTTGCAGTTCCGGCCGGTGCTGGAGTTGATCCCCGCGGAGTCCCCGGACTACGAGGACACCGGTCCGGCATGCGACGAGTTGCTTGACAGGCCGCCCCCGGCGGACGAGGAGGTCGTGCTCTGCCAGAGCCCGGCAGCAGCCATCGGCGAGGACGGGGAGAGCCTGCCCCCCGACGAGCGGCTCAAGTACCGTGTGGGACCCGTTGCCGTGTCCGGCGAGGACGTGGCCGACGCCCGGGCCAGCCTGGACACCCTGACGGGTACGCAGTGGCAGGTCAACCTTGGCCTTGAGGGCGAGGGTGTCGAGGCGTTCCAGCAGATCACCGGCGCACTGGCGTGCGCGCCCGCAGGAAGCCCCGAACGGCAACTCGCGATCGTGCTGGACGGCGTCGTCGAGTCCGCCCCGCCGATGTCCTCGCAGATTCTGTGCAACCAGGGAATCGGCGACGGCTCGGCCGTCATCACCACCGGTGGCGGCGAGGATGACGCCCGCGAACTGGCGCTCGTACTGCGCACGGGCGCCCTGCCCATCCAGTTGGATTTCGCGACCTCGCAGAGCGTCTCACCCACGCTGGGCACCAGTTCGCTGCTCGCGGGCCTGCTGGCCGGCGTGATCGGCCTGGGGCTGGTGGCGGCCTACATGGTCTTCCTCTACCGGGGCATCGGCCTGGCGGCGGTGCTTGAGTTGGCGATGTTCGGTCTGATCGTGGGGGGACTGATCCTGCTGCTCGGCGAGTACGCGGGCTTCACGCTCACCCTTGCCGGGATCGCCGGCATCATCGTGTCGATCGGCATCGCCGCGGACAGTTCGATCATCTACCGGGAGCGCTACCGGGACGAGTTGCGCGCCGGCCGCACCATCCGCACCGCGGCGACGCACGCCTTCCCCGCCGCTTTCCGGACCAATCTGGCCGGCAACACGGTGTCGCTGATCGCCGCGGTGGTCCTCTATCTGCTGGCAGTCGGCCCGGTGCGCGGCTTCGCGTTCACGCTGGGGCTGTCCACCCTGGTGGACACCTTCATCTTCGCCACCTTCACCCGGTCGGTGTTCGTGCTGCTCTCGCGGTCGCCGAAGCTGGCCCGATCCAGGCTGATGGGGCTGCGCACCGACGAGGTCACGGTCGGGACCAGGGCACCGTCGAAGAAGGACAAGGAGAGCGCAGTCACATGAGCGCCGAATACTTGCAGGCGCTGGGGTCCTCATGAGCGCCGAATACTTGCAGGCGCTGGGGTCCTCATGAGCGCC
>WHTC01000485.1 GCA_009379795.1 Nitriliruptorales bacterium
GATCTCCGGGCGCGCATCCGCAAGACGCGCTGGCCCGATCGGGCACCGGGCGTTGCCTGGGAGCAGGGCACCGACCTCGAGTACCTGCGACAGATGCTTGCGTACTGGGCGGACGAGTTCGACTGGCGTGCGCAGGAGCGCCGACTGAACGCCTTCGATCAGTTCCGCGCCGAACTCGACGGCGGCCGGATCCACTTCGTGCACCAGCGGGCGTCACGCGGGCGCGGGATACCGCTGATCCTGACCCACGGCTGGCCCAGCACGTTCGTCGAACTGCTTCCGCTCGTGCCGTTCCTGACCGATCCACAGGCCCACGGCATCGATGGGCCGGCGTTCGACGTCGTCATCCCGTCGCTGCCCGGCTACGGCTTCTCCGAACGGCCTTCCCGAACAGGGGTGACCACCAGGTACACCGCCGGTCTGTGGCACCGCCTCATGCGCGGACTCGGCTACGGGCGCTACGGAGCGCAGGGCGGGGACTTCGGAGCCGCGGTTGCCACGTTCATGGCGCTGGACGACCCGGAGCCGATGCTCGGCGTTCATCTGAGCAACCTTGAGGTCCCGCCCTACACCGGCCCGGGGTCGCGGCCGCTGTCAGCAGCGGAGCGCGCGTACCTCGCGCAGCAGCAACGATGGTCCGACGCGGAGCGGGGCTACAGCGCGATCCAATCGACCAAGCCCCAGACGCTGGGATACGGGCTGAACGACTCGCCGGTGGGGCTGGCCGCCTGGGTGCTGGAGAAGTGGCGGTCCTGGTCCGACTGCCGCGGAGATCCCGATCAGCGCTTCTCCCGCGACTTTTTGTTGACGGCGATCACGCTGTACTGGGCTACGGAGACGATCACGCCGTCCATCCGGGACTACTTCGACAACCGCTGGTCGGGGGTCACGGTCGGCTCGGAGGATTTCGTCGAGGTGCCGACCGCCATCGCCGTTTTCGCCGACCACTTCGTCCCCGAGGGCGCCCCTCCTCGCGAGTGGGCCGAACGCCTCTACAACGTCCGTCAGTGGACACCAATGCCGGTCGGCGGGCACTTCGCCCCCGCCGAAGAGCCCGAGCGCCTCGCCCGCGACATCACGACCTTCTTCGCCGAGCGCTGAGCCCGCGCAGCCGAGCGCACGGAGTGGCTCGGGTCAGAGCGCGTCCGA
>WHTC01000096.1 GCA_009379795.1 Nitriliruptorales bacterium
GGGGGCTGTCGCGCCAGGGAGAGACGCGCACCGTGAGCCGGGCACGCAACGGACCCATGCACCTCCTCATCTTCAGCGCGGAACCCCTCGCCAGCGGGTACGGGTCGGCCACGGCCCTGCGGACGCTCATCCGCGCCGCCCTCGTCCACTCCGACTGGCGCATCACCCCAGCGGTGGTCAGTCCGTGGGCCGGCGTGCGCAGCTCTTCGGCTACACGGCCGGCGCGCTGCTCCGTGCGGCGACGGCGGCGCGGCTGCGGCCCGACGTCGTCCTGAGCTGGCAGCCGATGCCGGCCGGACTGGCGCTTGACACGATGGAAGCGATTCCCTTCGACGACGACTGCACGGGAAGTCCGACAACCAGTGGGCATGGCGCCGCGACGGGCCCGACGGCGACGCCCGTCGCACCGCGGACGGAAAAAGGATCGTCGAAGCCGCAGCGCCCCGATGATCCGACCATGTGACTGCCGGCTGCGGCTGGCCCACCTCAGCCGCCACCAACCCCCACCTTTCGACGCCCCCGCTCCTTCCCCCGTTGAGCGCTCCGGAGTCTACAAGAAACGTGTCCCGTGTCATCCTTGAAGGAACGGGGTCAGCGCAGGACGACAGCCACTCAGTGCCTGGACGTGTTACATGTAACATGCTACAAACGCTCGCATGGTGGTCCGTCGCCTTGAGACCGGTCGTGACCGGCTCGTCGATGCGGCGAGGGAGGAGATCCGCGCGGCGATCCTCAGCGGCCGCCTGCAGCCGGGTACGCCGCTGAGCGTCCCGGCGCTGGCTGGGCAGCTGGGGATCTCTCGCACGCCGGTGCGGGATGCCCTGATGCGACTCCTCAGCGAAGGACTCGTCCAGGAGGTCCGCCGCAAAGGCATCGTGGTCGCCGCCTTTGACCGCCGGGAGCTCTACGAGCTCAACGACGTCCGGGCCGCCCTGGAGCCGTTGGCCGCACGGCACGCCGCGACCATGCTCGACGAGCAGTCGCTCGCCCAACTCCATGAGCTGCTCGAGGCCCACGGCCGCGCGGCGACAAGCGACGACCTCGAGCGCTACATCGACGCCGACCTGTCCTTCCACGGCTTCATCGGGCAGGTCAGTGGCAACCGCCGGCTCGCACAGCTGCTCGGACTGCTCCAGACCCAGACGCGGCTGGCGATGCGCGCGGCCGCGTCGGTGAGTGGCCGCATGCCGATCGCTCACCAGGAGCACGTCGCGATCTTCACCGCCCTCGCCAAGGGCGACGCCGATGCGGCCGCGACGGCGATGCACGACCACATCATCAACGCTCGCGACGTGGTCGCGGGCCCCCCGGAGGGCGACCAGCCCCGATAGGGACATCCACACGCGGAGGAGTCTTTCTGTGCAACTGACGAGCCGGCCCTACCCGTTCCACGGCAGCCGCCTCTGGCTGCTCGCCCTCACGACGATCCTCGCGGTGCTGCTCGCCGCCTGCGGCACGCAGGGGGGTGAGGACGACTCCGGGGAGGACCAGCAGGCTGACGGCGGCGAAACCGACGAAACCGACGAAGGCACCGAGGACAGCGGCGACGAAGAAGCCGCGGTGGCCGACGTGGAGTTCCCGCCGAGCTCACTGCAGTACGTCATCGCGTTCGACCCGGGGGGAGAGTCCGACATCACCGCCCGCCTGCAGCAACAGGCCCTGGAGGAAGCGGTCGGCGCGGACGTGGTCATCAACTACCAACCGGGCGGCGGCGGCGCGCTCGCCTGGTCCGAACTCGTGAACATGCAGCCGGACGGCACCACGATCATGGGCCACAACCTCCCGCACATCATCCTCCAGCCGATGCTTCGAGAGGACGCCGGCTACGAGACCGACCAGATCAAGCAGGCGTACATCTTCGAGTTCACGCCGAACGCCCTCATGGTGCCCGAGGGCAGCCCCTACGAGACCCTCGAGGACTTCATCGCCGCCGCGGAGGAGACGCCGGGCGCGCTCACCGTCGGGGGAAGCGGCGACTTCACCGCGAACCACCTCGGCACGCTCATGCTCAGCGACCAGGCCGGCGTCGAACTCACCTACACCCCGTTCTCGGGTACCGGATCGGCCGTGCCGGCGCTGCTCGGCCAGCAT
Source organism: Nitriliruptorales bacterium (assembly GCA_009379795.1). Taxonomy (GTDB): domain Bacteria; phylum Actinomycetota; class Nitriliruptoria; order Euzebyales; family Egibacteraceae; genus WHTC01. Next base: position 2,092 of record WHTC01000096.1, read on the forward strand.
GTCACGGCGCTCATGACCTATACCCCGCAGATGGTCGAACTCGAGGACCAGGCCCGCCCCCTGGCGGTCGCGTCAGAGGAACGTCTGGAGCAGTTCCCCGATGTGCCGACCTTCACCGAACTCGGCTACGACATTGTCGACGGCGCGTACCGGGGGGTTGCCATGCCGCCCGACACACCCGATGAGGTCGTCCAGCAGGTCGCCGACGTGTTCGCCGAGGTCAATGCGGACCCCGGGGTCCAGGAGCAGATGCGCGAGCTCGCATTCGAGATCGAAGACCTCGGGCCGGAGGAGTCAGAGGAGCTCACCGCCGAGCGGGCCGAGGTGTACGAGGAGCTCCTGAACGAGCTCGGGTTGCTCGAGTAGCGCCGCCGCTTCTCCCTCCGCCCGCGCCGCCCGGCCGGGCGGAGGCCTGGCCCCACCCGTCTGGAGGGAGCCCCACGATGCTGGAGCAGCTCACGTCCGCGTTCGTCCAGAACCTCTCCCCGTCGCTGCTCATCCTCATCGTCATCGGCACGCTCGGCGGGCTGACGCTGGGCGCCATGCCGGGCCTCAGCGCCACGATGGGCCTCGCCCTGCTCATCCCGTTCACGTTCACGATGTCGCCGGTCGCCGGCCTCGTCCTGCTCGGCGCGTTCTACATGGGGGCGATCTACGGCGGGTCCTTCACCGCGATCCTCGTCAACACGCCCGGGACACCGTCGTCGATCGCGACCGCCTTCGACGGCTACCCGTTGACACGCCAGGGTCGCAGCGAGGAGGCGATCGTGGCGGCTACGGCCGGGTCGTTCTTCGGCGGCCTCTTCGGGGTCGCCGCGCTGATCTTCCTCGCTCCACCGCTCGCCGCGTTCTCGCTGCGCTTCGGCCCGCCCGAGTACTTCTGGGTCGCGGTCTTCGGGCTCACGATCATCGCGAGCCTCGCCTCCGAGTCCCTGTTCAAAGGACTCATCGGCGGTCTGATCGGCCTGCTGCTGTCGACGATCGGCATCGCCCCCGTCGGCGGCGATGTCCGCTTCACGTTCGGCGTCACCGCGCTGCAGGGTGGTGTGGCGCTCATCCCGGCGCTCATCGGGTTCTTCACGATCCCGGAGCTCATCAAGATGGTCGCGCACCGCGGGCGCGAGGCCGAGCTTCTGGAGGAGGCGAACGAGCGCTCGCGCGGCGTGTACCGGGCGGTGCTGGAGATCCTGCGGCGACCGGTGAACCTCGTGCGCTCGTCGGTACTCGGGGTCCTCACCGGAATCCTGCCGGGCGCCGGCGGCAACATCGCGAACCTCGTCGCCTACAACGAGGCCAAGCGCGCCTCGCCGCACCCCGAGCGCTTCGGCAAGGGCGAGATCGACGGGGTCGTGGCCGCCGAGTCCGCGAACAACGCGACCGTCGCGGGCAGCATGGTCCCGATGCTCACGCTGGGGATCCCTGGGGCGCCCCCCGACGCGATCATCCTCGGCGTCCTGCTCCTGCACGGCCTGCGGCCCGGCGCCGAACTCTTCTCCACCCAGGGCGAGCTCACGTACACGTTCATCCTGTCGATGGCGTTCGCCGCGGTCGCGATGGTGCCGATCGGCCTGACCGCCGGGCGTGCGCTGCAGCGGGCCGTGGTGCGGATGCCAACCCGCTATCTCGCGCCGGGTGTCATGCTCCTGTCGATCGTGGGCTCGTTCGCGATCCGCAACAACATCATCGACGTATTCGTGATGCTCCTCACGGGGCTGCTCGGCTACGCGCTGCTGGTCGCCGGGTTCCATCCGGCACCGGTCGTCCTTGGCCTCATCCTCGGTCCGATCGCCGAGACCGGGCTCGTGCAGGGCTTGCTCATCGGCACGGCGATGGCGCAGCCGTGGCTGATCTTCTTCACCCGCCCGATCAGTCTCGCCATCGCGGCGTTGTGTGTCATCAGCGCGGCCTGGCCGTTCTACGCGAACTGGCGGCGCCGGCGACGCGGCGGGGCGACCCGGCCGCCATCCGCGGCCGACACCCCCACGACCAGGGAGGTCGAGTGATGGTCAACGTCGTCGCCGGTCTCCTGCTGGTCGCGACGTCCGCGGTCTTCTGGCTCGCGCGCGACTACACCACCCGCTTTGGGGGGCACCTGCCCGACCTGGTGCTCCTGCTGCTCGCGGTGCTCGGCGTCGTCCTCGCCATCCTCGGTCTCACGAGCCGCCGGAACGAGGGCCTCTCCGAGCGCGTCCCGCTGCTGGGGCTGCTGCGCGCGGTCGGCGTCCTCGTCGGCTGGGTCGCGATGCTGCCCGTGCTCGGCTACCTGCTCGGCGGGTTCGTGTTCTTCCTCGGATGCGCGCTGCTCGTGCGGGACCGGCGGCCGCGCCTGAGGGACGTCGCCTTTGACGTGGTGGTCGCCGCCGTCACGGTCGGCGGCTTCTACCTCCTGTTCACCCGCCTGCTCGTCGTCCCGCTGCCCCAGGGCGGCGGGCTGTGAGCCTTCCACCACGACCAACGACAGGAGTTCCATCCATGAACGACCGCCCGACCCATCGGATCGCGGTGATCCCTGGCGACGGAATCGGCACCGAGGTCGTGCCGGCCGCCCAGCGCGTGCTCGACCGCGCTGGCAAGCTGTTCGGGTTCCGGTTCGCGTGGACCGAGTTCGACTGGTCCTGCGAGCGCTACACGCGCACCGGCGCGATGATGCCCGGCGACGCGCTGGACCGGCTTCGCGAGCATGACCAGGTGTTCCTCGGAGCCGTCGGCTACCCCGGCGTCCCCGACCATGTGTCGCTGTGGGGACTGCTCATCCCCATCCGCCGGACCTTCCAGCAGTACATCAACCTGCGGCCGGTGAAGCTCCTGCGCGGCATCACGAGTCCGCTGCGCGGCGTCGAGCCCGGCGCAGTCGACTTCGTCGCGGTACGGGAGAACAACGAGGGGGAGTACTCGGAGATCGGCGGGCGCCTGTACACCGGTACGCCGCAGGAGCTCGCGATCCAGGAGGCCGTGTTCACCCGCCATGGGGTGAGCCGGGTCCTGCGCTACGCGTTCGCGCTCGCGCGGGGGCGGCAGGGCCGGCTGACGTCCGCGACGAAGTCGAACGGGATCATCCACACGATGCCGTTCTGGGACCAACTGGTCGGCGAGGTCAGCGCCGAATACCCGGAGGTCACAACCGCGCAGTACCACATCGACGCGCTCGCCGCGCTGTTCGTGCTCGACCCGGGACGCTTCGATGTCGTCGTCGGTTCCAACCTCTTCGGCGACATCCTCACGGACCTGGGCGCGGCCGTCGTCGGCAGCATCGGCATCGCCCCGTCAGCCAACCTCAACCCCGAGGGCGAGTTCCCCTCGATGTTCGAGCCGGTGCACGGCTCGGCGCCGGACATCGCCGGTCAGGGGATCGCGAACCCGATCGGCCAGATCTGGTCCGGCTCGATGATGATCGACCAACTCGGCCACCCCGGCGCCGGGGCGGCGGTACTCGCCGCCGTCGAGGACGTCCTCGGCTCCTCCGACGTGCGAACGCCCGACCTCGGCGGCAAGGCGAACACCGCCCAGGTCGCCGACGCGGTGATCGACGCGCTCGGCGACCACCAGCCAAGGTGACGGGCGCCGGGCCCCCCCTTCAAGGGAGTAACGTGAAGATCGCACGCGTCGAGACCGTTCCCATCCGCCAGGAGCTCGACCGGCCGTTCGGCAGCGCCCAGGGATGGACCACCGCGCGCCAGTACCTCATCGTCCGGGTCGTCGCCGACGACGGCACGGTCGGCTACGGCGAGTGCTGGGGCCCGATCGCCGGCAACCAGCAGGTCGTCGAGCAGATCATCGCTCCGATGCTGGAAGGTGAGGATCCTTGCGCCACCGGTCGGCTGTGGCAGCGGGTCGCGTTCAAGCTGCGCTGGGCGTACCACTCGTTCAGCCCGTACAGCGCGCTGTCCGGGGTCGACCTCGCCCTGTGGGACCTGCGCGGCAAGCTCGCCGGCGAGCCCGTCCACCGGTTGCTCGGCGGGGCGTGCCACGAGCGCGTCTCCGCCTACGCGACCGGCCACTACTTCCGGCAGGTGGACCGGCTCGACGAGCAGATCGCAATCGTGCTCGACGAGGCGCAGGCGAACCTCGGCAAGGGCTTCCGGCGGCTCAAGCTGAAGATCGGCCTGCGGCTGCTCGGCTGGGGCGCGGACGCCGACGTCGCGCTCATCCGCGCCGTGCGCGAGCGCCTCGGCGACGACGTTCCCATCATGGTGGACGCGAACTGCGCCTACGACGTCCCGACCGCGCTGCGGGTCGGGCGAGCCTGCGAGGACCTCGGCATCGGCTGGTTCGAGGAGCCGCTGCCACCCGCCGACCTGGACGGCTACGCGGAACTGTCGCGCAAGCTCGACGTGCCGATCGCCGGCGGGGAGAGCTGGGCGCTGCTCGCGCGGTTCGCCGAGGTCTTCCAGCGTCGCGCCGTCTCCGTGGCCCAGCCCGACGTCTGCTCCGCCGGCGGTATCACCGAGACGAAACGGATCGCCGACCTCGCCGCGGCGCTGAACATCCGCTGCATCCCGCACGTCTGGGGCACCCCGATCGCGATCGCCGCGTCCCTGCAGGTCGCGGCCACACTGCCCCAGGAGGTCCTGCTGGAGTACGACCAGTCCGACAACCCCATCCGCGAGCGACTCGCCACCGAACCGTTCCGACTCGACTCCGACGGCGCCGTCGCGGTCCCCCAGCGTCCCGGCCTCGGCATCGACCTCGACGAGGACGAGCTCGAGCGCTTCCGCTGGGACCCTCGCTAACCTCCGCGTGCTGGCTCTGCGCACGCTGGAGCGCCTCGACCGCGCACGACGGGGAGGATCTGCGGTGCACGTGAGACTCATCCAGGGGGGACCCGCCGGAGACATGCGCCTGGCCGTCCTCGACATCGGCTCGAACACCGCACACCTCGTTGTGGTGGACGGCAATGGCAAGGGGACCTTCACCGAGGTCGGCCGCAAGAAGGAGATCCTGCGCCTGGCCGATGCCGCGTTCGCGACCATGTCCCTGCCGGACGACACCGCTGATCGGCTCGTGTCGACGATCAAGCGGATGCGCGCCTTCGCCGATCAGCAGGGCGCCGACCAACTCCTCGCCTTCGCCACGTCGGCGATCCGCGAGGCGACCAACGGACTCGACGTCCTGGCTCGGGTGCGCGACGAGGCCGGGGTCCCGGTGCGGGTCCTGCCGGGGTTCGAGGAGGCGCGGCTGACGTACCTGGCGGCCAGGACCTGGACCATGTTCTCCGCACGACGCCTGCTGGTCCTTGACATCGGCGGTGGGAGCCTGGAGGTCGCGGCCGGGGATGAGGAGCGCCCGCAGATCACCGAGAGCCTCCCGCTGGGCGCCACCCGGCTCACGCGTCGGTTCATCACCTCCGATCCGCCTGACCCTGACGAACTGGCCGCCCTGCGCGTCCACGTGCTGTCGCTGCTCGGACCGCTGGCCGAGCGCGTGCGCGCGTCCGAGTGGGACGTGGTCTGCGCGACGTCCAAGACCTTCCGCACGCTGGGCAAGGTCGCCGAAGCGCTCGACGACATCCCCTCGCCGTCGGCATCGCTGGGGTTCGCCGGCATCGACGGCCGGACCGCACCGGTGCTTGACGGCGAGGCGGTGAACCTGCTCGCCGGCCGGCTCGCGACCACGACCGAGAAGCAGCGTGGCAGGATCAAGGGTTTCAACCGCCTGCGGGCGGCCAACGTCGTCGCCGGCTCCCAGGTCGCCGCGCTCGCCATGCAGGCGTTCGGGCTGAAGCGGCTGGTCCTGGCCCCCTGGGCACTGCGCGAAGGGCTGATCCTGGAGGAGCTGCGTGCCCACGCGGGCACGCCCCCTTCCGCCGCCGACCACCGGCGGCGCGGTGCGGTGATCGACTTCACCCGCCGCTACGCCTGGGACGAAGCCCACTGCCGCCACGTGGCCGGCCTTGCGCTGTCATTGTTTGATCAGACCACTCACCTGCACGGACTCGATGCCGGTGACCGGGAACTGCTGGACTACGCCGCGCTGCTGCACGACGTCGGCTGGTCAGTCGCCCAGTCCGGCCGCCACAAGCACTCGCTGTACATCATCCGCAACGCCGAGATCGCGGGCTTCTCAAGACACGAACTGCTAGTCATGGGCAACGTCGCCCGCTACCACCGCAGGGGCCTTCCCGCCGAGCACCACAGCGACTACACGCTGCTCGACGAACGGGACCGGCGGCGCGTACGCCGGCTCGGTGCGCTGCTGCGCGTCGCCGACGGTCTGGACCAGGACCACTTCCAGGTCGTGGAGGCGGTCAGCGTCCACGAGCGCAACGGCGGCATCGACCTGCGGCTTGAGGCCCGCGACGAACCCCGCCTGTCCCTGTGGGCCTCGGAGCGCAACGCCGACCTGTTCGAAGCCGAGTTCGGCCTCCCGCTGCATCCGGTCGCGGCCAGCGTCGCCTGACGGCTGGCCCGCGACGGGGTCCTGCGGGGATCGATAAGGGTAAGGCCCTGCCCGCCACCGCGGTGGTGGTGGCGGGCAGGGCCGGTGTGGATCGTGGAGTTGTGCCTACAGGGGCTCGAGTGGACACGGGCCCGGTTCAGTGTGGACTTTCCTGTCACTGTGACGGGGAAGTCCACACCGAGCGCCGACCTCCGGCGTCCCGGTCACGGCAGGTCCGCCGGCGCGGCCGAGCGCAAGGGGACGACCACCGGCCGGCCGCCCTCGTTGAGGACGCGCACCCGGGCGTGGTAGTGGCGGGCGAGGAGTTCCTCGGTCAGCACATGGGCGGCAGCGCCCTCGGCGGCGAGACGGCCGCCGGCCAGCAAGGCGACCCGGTCGGCGTACTGCCCGGCGAGCGTGAGATCGTGCATGGTGCTCAGCACGGTCAGGTCATGATCACCGCGCAGGTCGTCCACGAGTTCCAGGACCTGCTGCTGGTGGCCGACGTCCAGGGCCGTGGTGGGCTCGTCGAGCAGGAGGATCGGGGCGCCCTGGGCCAATGCCCGGGCGAGCAGCACGCGCTGCCGCTCGCCGCCCGACAGCGTGGTGACAGGACGGTCCGCCAGGCCGAGCAGGTCCAGCCGAGCGAGCGCAGCGTGGGCGGCGGCGACGTCCGCGTGGCCGAGGGCACCGAGCGGGCCGAGGTGGGGTGTGCGGCCGAGCAGAACGTAGTCGGTCACCGCGATCCCCTCCGGCACCACCGGGTTCTGGGGTACCAGGGAGACCAGCCGCGACCGCTGCCGCCGCCTGAGGGACCCCGCCTGGTGGCCGGCCAGCGCGACCTCGCCCCGGTGCGGCACGACGCCGGCCAGGGCGCGAAGCATGGTGGACTTGCCCGCGCCGTTCGGCCCGACCACCGTCACCCATTCGCCGGGCGCCACGACCAGGTTGAGGCCGTCGAGGACCCGCGCGGACCCCAGGTCGACCGTGAGGCCGCGCACGGAAATCATCCCCCGACTCCCCGGCGAGAGGTGCGCAGGACCAGGACGAAGAACGGCGCGCCGAAGAACGCCGTGACGACCCCGATCGGGATCTCGGCCGGGGCGATCAGCGTGCGGGCGAGCAGGTCCGTCAGGCACAGAAACGACCCGCCGAACATCACCGACAGCGGCAGCACGACCCGGTTGGACGTGCCGGCGAGCAGCCGGACCGTGTGGGGGACGATGATGCCGACAAAGCCGATCAGCCCCGAGACGGACACCGCCGCCGCGGTGCCCAGCGACGCCGCGGCGACGACGACGACCCGGACCCGGGTGGGGTGGACGCCCAGCGTCGCCGCCTCGTCGTCACCCACCGCCAGGACGTCGAGCACCCGCCGTCTGACCAGCAGCACCGTGGCGGCAGCCGCGGCGTAGGGCGTGACGACCGCGACATCGCGCCAGCCCGCGGTCGACAGACGGCCGAGAATCCAGGAGTAGACCGTCCGGATGGTGTCGACGTCGCGCTGCTGCAGGAACGTCTGGAGCGCGGTGAGGAAGGCGCCGACGGCGACCCCGGCCAGGATCAACGCCGCCGTCGAGCCTCGAGCCCCGCTGGCGGCGCCGAGCAGCCACGTCAGGGCAACCGCAGCCAGGGAGCCGGCGAACGCCGCCACCGGCGCGGACAACGGAACAGGCGCGCCGGCCGCGGCACCGGTGATCACGAGCGTGACGCCGAGCCCCGCTCCCGCGGCCGCTCCCAGGAGGTAGGGGTCGGCCAGCGGGTTGCGGAACACCGCCTGGTAGCCCGCCCCGCACAGCGACAGCGTGCCCCCCACGAGGAGCCCCAGCACCACCCGGGGCAACCGCAGCTCGTGCAGGATCGCCCGCTGCAGCGGATCCAGTCCCGAGGGCAGACCGACCACGGAGCGCAGCGCGTCCGCGGCGCCGATGCGCACCGGCCCCACGGTCACTCCGAGCAGTGCGGCGGCGACCACCGCTGCGATGCCCGCCAGTACCCAGCCCGGTCGCAGCCGCGCGGGGCGCAGTTCTGGTGCGGGGTGGCCGGGGCTGGAGCGGCCGCCGCCACCGCGGCGGCCGCCAGCGGCGGCCCATGGTCCCGTCACCCGACCGGCACAGCCGCGGTCGCTTCCACCATGGCCCGCAGCAGGTCGACGACCCTCGGGCCCCAGCGGCTGGCGACGTCGTCGTCCAGCTCGATGACGCGGCCTTGCTGCACGGCGGTCAGAGCGGAGAGGCCGGGCCGCTCGGCCACGGTCGCGGCGGACTGCCCGCAGCACTTGACATCGGCCAGGAAGATGAGGTCGGGGTCGGCCTCCACCAGGAACTCAGGCGACAGCTGCGGGTAGCCACCCGCCTGCCCGCCGGGGTCCGCGGCGTCGGCGACGCTCTCCAGGCCCGCGAGCGCGTAGACCTGCCCGATGAACGTGCCCGACGTCACGGTGTAGAGCTGGTCGTCGAGCTCGTGGTAGTAGCGCAGCGGCTCGGCCCGCTCGGGAACCTCGGCGACGAGCGCGTCGATCTCGTCACGCATGGACGCCACGAGATCCGCTGCCTCCTCCTCCCGCCCGACCGCCATCCCCAGCCGGGCGATCTGGTCGTACACGTCGTCCAGTGACGCTGGGGCTTCGAGCAAGAGCGTGTCAACGCCGACCGCCTGCAACCCCGCCGAGACGTCCTCGATGTCGTCGGACAGCACCACGAGATCGGGCTCGTAGCCGGCGATGGCCTCCACGTTCGGCTGGAACCCGGACAGGTCGGTCGTCGGCGCGCCCTCGGGGTAGTTCGACTGGTCGTCCACGGCGATGACCTGGTCACCGGCGCCCAGCGCGAACAGCGTCTCGGTGTGCGTAGGCGACAATGAGACGATGCGCAGTGGGGCCTCAGCCGTTGCGACGCCGGGTTCCGCCGGCGCAGGGGACATCTCGCTCCCGGCCCCGGATGCGCACGCGACGAGCAGCGCGCAGAACGCGAGCAGCGTGGTCCGCATTGATCGCAAGACGCCGACCTCCTGTCGTCCGAGAAGAGCCCGGACGAGCAGGACGACAGCCCTGCCGCGCGGACCGTGGCCCTTCCTCGAAAGCTGGTCTCACATGCCGGCCGTCAGGCGTCCTGGCTCGCCCCCGAGGGGGACCACAGTTGCGGGACAGCACCGGGATCACACCGGATTTCGCTGCCGATCAGCATGTGCCACAGTAGGCAACGGCGAGGCGGGCGTCAACCAGGGAGTTCCCGCAAGGGCGAGCCCAGA
>WHTC01000251.1 GCA_009379795.1 Nitriliruptorales bacterium
CCGGACCGCCTGCCCGACCGGGCACCCCAGCGCGCCCACCCTTACACACTCGCCGGCAACCGGCCGACGAGCCATCCCAACGACACCTCAACCCGAAAACCCGCCACTTGACGACCGGCTCATAGGCTGCTCAGCCGACGCTGTGGCTGATCGGTCGGTGACGGTCATTGAGCTGCACATCGCCTCCGGGTCGTCCTCCGGAGGTGCCCATGGCGCCATGGGCGCGATGGTCCAGGACCGCCCGGAGCAGGACAGGCGGGAGCAGGTAGGTTCGGTGGTATGGAACAGGGGATGCAGCCACAGGCGATGGTGCAGGGCGTTGCCGTCACACTCGGCGAGGCGCGCTTGGCGATGACCGACGAGGGAGTGGCGCGCGGCGACGGGGCGTTCGAGACCGTGGGGGTCTGGGACGGCAGGCCCTTCCGGCTGCACGACCATCTCGAGCGACTCGCGTCCTCGCTGGCCGCCATCGGGTTGCCCCCCACCGACCTGGGCCTGCTCGCCCACGAGGCGGGACGCCTGCTGGCAAGGGTGGCGCCGCCCAATCCTGTTCGCGACGGCGCCCTGCGGTTCTACGTGACCGGATCGGGAACCCGGGTGATCATCCTGTCACCGCCCCCGCCCCGCCCGGTCGCCCACTGGCTGGTGCCCCAGCCCGCCCCCTGGATCCGCCCGCTGGGGACCTACGCTCCGGCCGGCGCCAAGACGATGTCCTACGGGCCGAACATGGCCGCGACACGGGCGGCGGTGCGTGCCGGCGGTGATGATGCGCTGCTGACGGCTCTTGAGGGTTACGTCCTGGAAGGCCCGACGTTCGGGGTGCTCTGGGTGCGTGACGACATCGTCCACGCTCCCGACGTCGCGCTGGGCATCGTCGACTCGATCAGCCGCCGCACCGTGCTGGAGGCCGCCGGTGCGGCGGGGATGCAGGTCGAACAGGGGCGCTACGGCCTCGACGCCCTGGCCGGCGCGAGCGAGTTCCTGATCTGCTCGGCGGTCCGGGACGTGCTGGCCATCTTGCGGGTCGGCGAGCAGTCCTTTCCTGGGCCCACCCCAGTGCGCGACCTGCTGTCCAAGTCGCTCGAGCGGGCCCGGCGCGCTTGACCGGCCCCCGGACCGGAGGCTCAGCCCTGCGCCTGACGGGCCGCCCTGCGCGCGTTGGACTGGCGGATGCTCTCCAGGTCAGGGGTGAGGGTGCGGTCCCGCTTGAGTTCTGAGAAGTTCTCGTAGCGCACCAGCCAGGCGACGTGGTGGAACAACTTGACCGCATCCTCGTCGTCGGGCACCTCGCTGATCACCGGCCCGAACATCGCCGGCCCCTCGCCGCCGTCGAGGACGATGGTGGGCACGCCGAAGCTGCGTGTGCGCTCGACCAGGGCGCTGTGCTCGGCCTCGACCGCCTCCCACGTCCCGTCATCGGCCATCGCCTTGTCGGAGAGTTCCGGGTCCAGCCCGGCCCCGGCCAGCGCCGCGCGCACGACGTCCGGGTCCTCGACCGCCTCGCCACGCTGGTGAACCGCCTCCCCCAGGGTCCCGTAGAAGCGGCTCACGCCGTCTGCTCCGGCCACCTCGCGCACCGCCATGACGGTGCGCAGCGCCCGCTCCGAGCGGGCGTGTCCCTTGACCTGACTCTCCTCATTGTCCGCGTTGACGGTCTCCAGGGAGAACACCGCCCAGTCAGCTTCCACCTCTCCCAGCTCGTGCAGGCGCCGGACCCAGCGTGAGGTCTGGTAGCACCAAGGGCACAGCGGATCGAAATAGAAGCGAATACGCTCGCTCACACCGTTCTCCTTCATCGGGTTCTCCCTACAGAACTCATCCCCGGGACGGCTGATTCCCTCACAAGCGCCGAACGCGGCGGCGGCCCACGGTCCGCTCAGGTCGGGGCGCGCGTGCGCAGGTAGTGGACCGCGCGCGCAGCGCTGGCGACGATGGGCACCGCGATGAACGCCCCGAGTACGCCGAGCAGGATCCCACCGGCCGCCAGCGACACGATGGTGGCCAGCGGATGCAGTTCGGTGGCGCGTCCCAATACGACGGGCGCGAGCACGTTGCTTTCCACCTGCTGCACGATCACGACCACCAGAAGGACCAGCAGCGCGGTGGCTAGCCCGTTCGTGGCCAGCGCAACGAGTGTGGCGATCACGCCGCTCACCACCGCGCCGACGATCGGGAACAGGCTGAAGAAGAACACCAGGACGCCCAGTGGCAGCGCGAGCGGCACGCCCAGGATCCACAGCCCGAGCCCGATGAACAGCCCATCGACGAACGCGACGAACAACTGCCCGCGGATGTAGGCACCCACGGTCTGCCACACCCGGTAACCGATCTCCTGTGCGTCTTCCCGGAAGCGGGCGGGGAAGATGCTCGGCAGCCATGCGGCGATGATGGGTCCGTCCTTCAGGTAGAAGAACAGCGCGACCAGGACGAAGACCAGCCCGGTCACACCCTCGGCGATGGTGCCGACCGCGCTGAGCGCGCTGGACGTGAGCTCCGCGCCCTGTTCCTGCAGGCGCGTGCGCCCCTCCTCGATCAGGTCGTCGACCGGGACGGGGGCCAGCCCGAAGGGACCCTCCTCCAGGAACCGCTGCACGGTTGCGGCGCCTTCAGCCGCCGACTCGGTGATCCCGCCGAGTTCACGGGACACCGGTTCGACGAAGACCGCCACGGTGCCGGCCAGCAGACCGACGACGCCGAGGATGACCAGCAGCGACGCCAGCGCGTTGGGCAGGTACCGCTTCAGCGCGGCTGTCGGCGGTGTCAGCACGGCCGCGGGGAACAGTGCGAGGATGAGCGGGATGACGATCAGGCTCAGACGCTGCATGGCCCAGCCGACGGCCAGGAGCAGCGCGAGGATGCCGACGAACGCCCAGCCGTAGATGCCCATCCGGATGAAGGGACTCTCGACGAGAGAGCGCCGTGATTCCCGGCTGCGGGCGGCCGCATCGGCGCCGAGTGTCCCCTCATCCGCCGAGAGAGACGGGCGGGCCCCGGCCGTCGGCGCTGTCCCGGACGATCGAGCAGTCGGCGCCGGCTCCCGCACGTCCGCTTCGGTCGCCTCGTTGACGTCCTCTTTGGAGGTCATCGCCGGTCACGCATTGCTGTCTCCGCGACGCCCTCCTCTGTCTGGCTCACGATCCGGGGGGAGACTATAACGACCAGGTGTCCCAACGGTGCACATCCTGGCACGCGGCGCAGATCGGGACGCGTGCCCTCTCGGCGCCGCGCTCGGCTCAGCACTCCGGGGCCTGCAGGTGCGCGCCGAGCGCTGCGGCCATCGGCGCGATGTCCGCCGTGGAGACCTGCTCGCGGCACGAGTGCATCGACAGCGCGGGCACGCCGACGTCCACCGTGGCGACGCCGAGTTGCGCCGCGGTGATCGGCCCGATCGTGCTGCCGCAGGGCAGGTCGGCCCGGCTGACGAAGTGCTGCAGCCCCACCCCGGCGTCCCGGCAGCGGGCGGCGAACCATGCGCCGGAGCCGGCGTCGGTGGCGTAGGACTGGTTGGCGTTGACCTTCAGCACGGGTCCGCCGCCGAGCCGTGGCTGGTGTCCGGGCTCGTGGCGCTCGGCGTAGTTCGGATGGACGGCGTGAGCGAGGTCGGCGGAAACCAGCCGCGAGCGGGCGATCGCGATGCGCCAGCTCTGCTCGTCGGCGGGCACGAGATGGCCGCCGATGGCGGCGACCAGGCGTTGCAGGACGTCGGTGAGCAGGGACCCGCCCGCGCCTTCGGCGGTCCTGCTGCCCGTCTCCTCATGATCGTTGGCGACCAGCACCTGCGTGGGCTCAGTTTGGCCGGCCGTGAGCAGTGCGGTCAGCGCTGAGTGGCACGAGGAGAGGTTGTCCAACCGTGGCGCGAACACGTAGTTCTCGCCGGCGCCACCGAGGGCGGGCGGCAGGGTGTCGGCAGTCATCAGGTCATGGCCGAGCACGTCGTCAAAACTCACCCCGAGGGTGTCCGCGATGACCTCGATCAGCCCCGGCTCACCTTCGATGTCCGGCCCCCAGACGGGCACCAGGTGCCGTTGCGGGTCGAGGTTCAGCCCGTTTTCG
>WHTC01000466.1 GCA_009379795.1 Nitriliruptorales bacterium
ACGAGCTGGCGCCGGGCATCCCGAAGCCGTTGGCGGGTTTTGACTTCCCGGCGCCGCGGCATCCCGGCTACCTGCGCCAGGAGCGCACCGACGACATCGACGAGCTGATGCCCTTGGCGCGCTCGCACGTGCGCCGGCGCTACGGCCGCTCCGCGCTGGGCAACCTGGAGCGCGACGACGAGCTTTTGATCTTCACCTATCCCCACCAGCACGACCTCGTCTTCGAGGCGCTGCGCCGCGCGCTGCTGGAGGAGGGCGTCAAGCGCGTCGACCGGCTGGACATGACCGACCTGGGCATGGAGGTCGAGGAGTTCTCCGCCGCCGACGGCTGGCGTGAGATCAGCGACCGGCTCGCCCCCATGATCGACGACGGCGTGGAGTACAAGGCCTCCGCGGCGGCGCTGAAGCGCTTCCTGGAGGACCGGCCCGGCTACACCGGCGTGTTCGCGGGCGAGTCCGGCCGGCCGCACTGGAAGCGGGCGGCGGGCAAGCGCGTGCGCAACAACTGGTGCTACGCCACCTACGAGGACTTCATCTCCCGCGCCAACGGCTACCCCGACGAGATCTGGCGCGAGGTCGACCTCAAGGTGGTGCAGGCGTTCGCCAACGCCTCCAAGGTGCGGGTGACCAGCCCCGAGGGCACCGACATCGGCTGGGAGGTCACCGAGCAGCAGGCCGACCTGTGGGTCAAGGGCGCCTGGCAGTCCGGGCACATCATCGGCTCGACCATCCAGGGCATCCGCTTCGGCCACCCGGTGGACACGTTCCTCGAGCAGGCCAAGATCATGATGCCGACGATCAACGGGGTGGTGGCGGGCACCAGCAACCACACCGGCTTCTATCCGCACATCAAGGTCACCATCGAAGGCGGCATGATCGCGGGCATCGAGGGCGGCGGGAAGTACGGCGAGCTGTGGGCGGAGGTGGTGGAGCGCTACCGCGACGTGCAGTACCCCGGGTTTCCCTACAAGGGCTGGGCGTACTTCAACGACTGCTCGATCGGCACCAACCCCAAGAGCTACCGACAGGTCGAGACGCTGTGGAGCTACAACGACTCGGCCACCAACCTGCCGGAGCGGGCGCAGGCCGGCGTGGTCCACTTCGGCTTCGGTGCGGAGCACTGGGACCAGGCATTCCTGAGCTATGCCCGTGAGCACAAGCTGCCCACGATGCACTTCCCGCACGTGCACAACATCTTCGCGACCTATGAGATCTGCCAGCGTGACACCGGTGAGTGGGTGAAGCTGATCGACAAGGGTCGTCTGCTGACCCTGGACGACCCCGAGATCGTGCGCATCGCCAACACCGTGGGAAC
>WHTC01000429.1 GCA_009379795.1 Nitriliruptorales bacterium
GCCGTCGCCGCCTTCGACAGGGCGTCCGCGGCCATCATCGGCGGCCTGCTGGCACTGCTGCTCGCCGCAGGCCGTGGCGGCCGCTCGGAGGGCACCCCGGCAGCGACAAGTCGGCAGACCGGCGCGCACGGTGTCGTCGGGACCGATCGGACCTTGAAGCCAGGCCAGCATCCATGATGGACATGGCGGAGCGACGCGTCGATGCTCTCGCACGGCCATGTCGCGAGCCCGTCACCGCATCGATATCCTCGGACAGCGTGACGACCCGCACCTACTTCATCCGCACCTTCGGCTGCCAGATGAACGAGCACGACTCCGAGCGCGCTGCCGGCGTGCTCGAAACCATGGGCTATCGCCCGGCTGCGGACGCCGAGAGCGCCGACCTCGTGCTGTTCAACACCTGTGCCATCCGGGAGAACGCGGACAACAAGCTCTACGGGCAGCTGACGGCGCTCAAGCCGCTGAAGCTCGCGCAGCCGGACAAGACGGTCGTGGTAGGCGGTTGCCTGGCGCAGAAGGACCAGAGCGCCATCGCTGATCGCGCACCGTGGGTCGACGTGGTCTACGGCACCCACAACATGGGCAGCCTGCCTCGCCTGCTGGCGCAGGCTGATTCGGCTGCACTGCCCGTGGTCGAGATCCTCGAGCACACCGAGATGTTCCCCTCGGCGCTGCCCGCCCGCCGGGAGGTGCGCCACCACGCGTGGGTGTCCATCTCGATCGGCTGCGACAACGCCTGCACCTTCTGCATCGTCCCGCTGCTGCGCGGCCCCGAGAAGTCCCGGCGCCTCGGCGAGGTTGCGGGCGAGGTGCGCGGGCTCGTCGCCGACGGCGTGCGCGAGGTCACGCTGCTCGGTCAGAACGTGAACTCCTACGGCCGGGACCTGGTGCGTGCCGGCACCGACCTCGCCGACGGCGGATCCAGCCGCAGACGGGCGGGAAACCGCACGCTGTTCGCCGAGCTGCTGCACGCCCTGGGGGAGGTCGAGGGGCTGGAGCGGGTGCGCTTCACCAGCCCTCACCCCAAGGATTTCACCAGCGACGTCTTTGCCGCGATGCGCGATGTCCCCAACGTCTGCGAGCAGCTGCACCTGCCGCTGCAGTCCGGCAGCGACCGCATCCTGCGGCGCATGCAACGCTCGTATCGGTCCACACGCTTCCTGGACCTCGCGGCCGAAGCCCGTGAGGCCATCCCCGGGGTGGCGATCTCTACCGACATCATCGTTGGCTTCCCTGGCGAGACTGAGGAGGACTTCGAGGACACCCTGCGCGTGACCGAAGCCGCCGCCTTCGATTCGGCCTACACCTTCGAATACTCCAAGCGCCCCGGCACCGCGGCCGTCGACCTCGACGGGCACCTTGACCCGAAGACCGTCAACGCCCGCTACCGACGGTTGACAGCGCTGACCCGCCGTCTGTCCGAAGCGGCCAACCGCCGCCAGGTCGGCAGCGTGCAGGAGTTACTGCTGGAGGGGCCGTCGAAGACCGACACAGGCCGCGTGTCAGGCCGCACCCGGACCAACCGGCTGGTGCACGTCCCCGACCTCGGAGGGCGCAGCCAGCCCGGAACGCTGGTGCAGGCGCGGCTGACCGAAGCGGCGGCGCATTACCTGCTTGGCGAGATCATCCACAGTGAGGCCGACAGTCCTGGTCACGCAGCTGGAGCGCGC
>WHTC01000490.1 GCA_009379795.1 Nitriliruptorales bacterium
CGTGGTGAAGAAGCGGAAGGTCGGCGGCCCCGCGGCCACCTGGGTCACGTAGCGCACCCGCACCGACCGGCCCCGGTGCATCGGCGGCGGCGTCGCCTCAACCACGTCCGGCAGCCAATTGTTGAGCACGGCGGTGGGTACTCGCCGCTGCCACTCGACCAGGACCGCGTCGACCGCCGGCAGCAGCCGGTTGATGCCCCGGCCGGTCGTCGCGGCGGTGCGAACCAGCGGCGCCCAGTCCACGAACCGAAGCAACCGGTCGCGCTCCCGGTCGATCCACTCCCTGCGCTCCTCGTCGACCAGGTCCCATTTGTTCAGCAGCAGGATCAGCCCCCGTCCGGCGTCCATGATCTGGCGTACCAGCCGCTGCTCCTGCTCGCCGATCGGCTCGGAGGCGTCGATGACCAGCAGCGCCACCGCGGCCCGATCCAGCGCCCGCACGGTCCGAAGGGTCGCGTAGTACTCGGTCGCGTCACCCCTCCTGGCGTGCTTGCGCAGCCCAGCGGTGTCGACGAACCGGTAGGCGCGGCCGTCGGCAAGCTCGACGACGGTGTCGACAGCGTCCCGGGTCGTCCCCGGCCGCTCGTCGACGATCGTGCGCTCCTCGCCGAGCAGGCGGTTGAAGATCGAGGACTTGCCGACGTTGGGGCGCCCGATCAGCGCCACGCCGGGGATGTCGTCGCCGGGGTCGAGCGGTCGGTCGAACGCCCCGCTGTTGCGCAGACGGTGGTACACCTCGTCGAGCAGATCCCCCGAGCCCCGGCCGTGCAGCGCGCTCACCGGCAGGGGCTCGCCCACGCCCAGTGCGTTCAACTCAGTCAGTTCGCTGGCCATCCACGAGGCCGGGGCCAGGTCGTCGACCTTGTTGGCCGCCAGAAGAACCGGGACGCCACAGCGCCGCAGCCACTCCGCGGCCGCGGCGTCCTCCTCGGTGATCCCCACGGTCGCGTCCACCACAAACAGCACAAGGTCCGCCTCGGTGATCGCCTGTTCGGCCTGCACGCTGACGGCGTTGTCGAGCGCCGCGCCCCGGGCCCACCCTGGCATCCAGCCGCCGGTGTCCACCACCGTGAAGTCACGCCCCCGCCACTGCACTTGA
>WHTC01000256.1 GCA_009379795.1 Nitriliruptorales bacterium
GCCAGCAGAGACGTTGCCCCGGCCGTTGCGGTAGCGGCTCAGCGCAGTTCTTGTCGGAGGACCTTGCCCAGCGCGTTCCTGGGGAGGTCGTCAACGAACTCGATCCTCTTCGGGACCTTGTAGGCGGCGAGGTTCTCGGCGGCGTGGGCGCGCAACTCGTCGACACCGAGATCGCCGTCGGCGATGACGACGGCGGTGACCTCCTCGCCCCACTCGTCGCTGCTGCGACCCACGACGGCGGCGTCCTGGACTCCAGGATGGGTCAGGAGGACCTCTTCGACCTCACGTGGATAGACGTTGTACCCGCCCGTGATGATGAGGTCCTTGCTCCGACCGACGAGGCGCAGGTACCCGTCTTCGTCGAACTCGCCGAGATCGCCGGTGCGGAACCATCCGTCGGCGGTGAACGCCTGCGCGGTCGCAGCGGGCTGTTGCCAGTAGCCGCTGATGACATTCGGTCCGCGCACCTCGACCTCGCCGGCATCGCCGAGCCGGAGCTCGACTCCCGGGAAGGGGAAGCCGACCGTGCCGACCTTGCGCCGCTGTGCATAAGGGTTTGAGGTCAGCATGATCGTCTCAGTCATGCCATAGCGTTCGAGGGGGATATGCCCGGTCGCTGCGGCGATCGCGTTGGCCACCGTGGGCGGTAGGGGTGCGGAGCCGGACACGCACAGGCGCAGTCGTCGAAGCGCTGCGGCGCCCGGTGTGCTCGCCAGTCGTTGGTACATCGCGGGCACCCCGAAGAACAGGGAAACCGCCCCGGCATCGGCGCGGCCGAACACGTCTGTCACGTCGAACCTGGGCCGCAGGACGACACTGGCGCCCGTCGTGAACGTGCCGTTGATCCCCACAGCCAGGCCGTGGACATGGAACAGCGGCAGTGTGAGCAGCAGACGATCGTCTGGCTGCCATCGCCAAGCCAGGCTCACCGCCGTCGCGCTGGCAAGCATGTTGCCATGGGTCAGCAGCGCACCCTTCGGGCGCCCGGTCGTGCCGGAGGTGTAGACGAGCAGCGCCGGGTCATCGCGGGTGACCCGGTCGAGATCGGCCTCGGCGCTGCCGGCAAGTTCCACCTCGATGCCGACGATGACCGGCTCACCGGCGGCGGCCTCGCTGATCCAGGCGGCGCGCTCGCGATCGTCGACTGCCGCGCCCGCAGGCTGGGCGTCGGCGACGATGCGCTCGACCTCAGCCCGGGTGTAGCCGGTATTGAGCGGAACGACGACGAGGCCGGCGCGGAGCGCGGCGATGTACACGACGACGAGGTCGGCGGTCGCTGAGGCGGAGACGACGAAACGGTCTCCCGGCTTGAGCCCGGCCCCCAACAGTCGCTGCGCAACCTGCCGCGTGCGGTCCTCGAGTTCCATGCTCGTGATCCAGCGGTCGTCGATGTCCTGCACCTGCGGCCAGGCCGGCCGCTCGAGCCACCTGCGAGTCCAACGGCCGGGCAGACTTTCATCGGCGAGCAGATCCAGGGCATCGGATCGCCACTCATCCGTTAGGTGGACGTTCCAGGCAGGCATGTTCTCAGACACCAGATCTCCTCAGCCGCGCTGACCGTTGCTGACCCGCTCGTCGAAAAGGCGCAGGGACTGTATGACGGTTGCCGATAGGGAAACATGCGCGGGAAGCGCTCGGCCTGCAAGTCTGCGTCTCAGATCACCGGCGGTTCGCGGTAGGTGCCGAAGACCTCCTTCATGGCGCCGCAGATCTCGCCGAGGGTGGCGTTCGCGCGCACTGCATCCATGATCGGCGGGACCAGGTTGTCGCCGCTGCTCTGGCAGGCGGCCCGCAGCCGTCCCAGGGCGGCGCCGACCGCCGAGGGGTCACGGTTCAGGCGGAAGTCCGCCAGCCGTCGGGACTGGGCGCGTTCGACCTCGGCGGAGATGCGCAGGATCTCCAGCTCGCGATCGTCCTCGTCGACGTGCACGTTCACGCCGACGATCCGCTTGGCGCCCTTCTCCAACTGCCGCTGGTAGGCGAACGCGGCGTCCGCGATCTCCGAGGAGAACCAGCCGGTCTCGATGCCGCGCAGCAACCCTCCGGTCACGGTGTCGTCCGGCGACATCTCCAGGATCCTGCCCAAGTAGGCCTCGGCGTCCGCTTCGACCTTGTCGGTCATCCACTCCACGAACCACGACCCGCCGAGCGGGTCGATCGTGTCGGTCACGCCCGTCTCCTCGGCGATGACCTGCTGCGTGCGCAGCGCCACCCGCGCGGCGTGGTCGCTTGGCAGCGCGAGCACCTCGTCCAGGGCGTTGGTGTGCAGCGACTGCGTCCCGCCGAGCACCGCGGCGAGGGCCTCGATCGCGGTGCGCACGACGTTGTTGTCTGGTTGCTGGGCCGTCAGCGAGACGCCCGCGGTCTGGGTATGGAAGCGCAGCAGCAGCGCCTTGTCGGCGGTGGCGCCGTACCGTTCGCGCAGCCAGTGGGCCCAGATCCGCCGCGCCGCCCGGAACTTGGCGACCTCCTCGAAGAAATCGATGTGGGCGTCGAAGAAGAAGCTCAGCCGTGGCGCGAAGCGGTTGACGTCCAGCGCGCGGGACCGGCCCAGTTCGACGTAGCTGAAGCCGGCCGCCAGCGTGAAGGCGAGCTCCTGCGCCGCCGTCGAACCGGCCTCACGGATGTGGTAGCCGGATACCGAGATGGGGTGGTAGCGCGGCAGGTGCTCGGTGGTGAACTCCATCAGGTCGGCGATCAGCCGCAGATGGGGCTGCGGGGGGAACAGCCACTCCTTCTGAGCGATGTACTCCTTGTGGATGTCGGTCTGCAGCGTCCCGCCGAGTTGTGCCAACTCGAAGCCCTGCCGTTCGGCGGCGACGCAGTACATCGCGAAGATCACGACGGCGGGCGCGTTGATGGTCATCGAGGTCGTGATGTCGCCGAGCGGGATGCCGTCGAACAGACGCTGCATGTCGTCCAGGGTGTCCACCGCCACGCCGCAGTGGCCGACCTCACCCTCGCTCTCGGGCTCGTCCGAGTCGCGGCCCATCAACGTCGGCATGTCGAAGGCCACCGACAGGCCGTGCTGGCCGGCCCGCAGCAGGTCCTGGTAACGCTGGTTGGTGTCCTCGACGCTGCCGAAACCTGCGAACTGGCGGATGGTCCACGGACGGCCGCGGTACATCGAGGGATAGACCCCTCGCGTGAACGGATACACCCCCGGGAAGCCGATGCGCTCCTGATCCGGGGTGTAGTTGTGCGGTCCCATCAGCGGCGGGACCCCCACACCCGACAGCGTCGTGAATTCACGCTCATCCCCATCGCCCCGCGGGCGCGACGTCTCGTAGCGCGACTCCCACACGTCGGCCAGTCGGCGCAGCTCGTCGGCGGTCATCGGGTAGTCTCCTGCAGGTTGCTCATGCGCTCAGCGGCTACAGTACTTGGACGTCCAGGCGCCAGTTGGTCCTGGGCGCCCTCGACTCAGCCGCAGGCGCGCCTGGCGTAGGGATATGGGTTGACGTTCGCCCCGCCGCCTGGACGGACCTCGAAGTGCAGATGGGGGATGCCGGCGGCGTTGCCGGTGTCGCCATTGTGAGCGATGTGCTGGCCGGCGGACGCCCGGGACCCCGGAGAGACCCCGCCGACGTAGCCGGACAGGTGGGTGTAGTAGTACTGGTTGCCGCTGTCCCCCTGCAGATAGAGGGAGATGCCACCAAGGCTGCTGCTGTTCATGCGGCTGATGGTGCCGTTCTCATAGGCGTAGATCGGCGTGCCGTGGGGGGCCAGAATGTCCACACCCTTGTGCGCTCGCCCTCCGGAGCGCGGTGCGCCCCAGGTGTCGCTGTAGTTGCGCGGTTGCCCGACCGGGCACGCGATGCCCCCGGAGACCTCCGCGGCCGGGGCGGATGCGGGGACTGGGTCCGTCGAGCCCCCCAGGCTCTGGCTCGGCGCGGAAGCCAGTTCCTGCTCGCGGGCGGCCCGCTCGGCCTGTTCC
>WHTC01000331.1 GCA_009379795.1 Nitriliruptorales bacterium
AGCGGTCGTGGCGGTCGTGATCATACTCAGTTACACTCTCCGGTATGACGACTGCGCGCGTCACGATCACGCTTCCAGCTGAGCTTCGCCAAGCGGCGCAGGGCGCCGCCGACAGGGCCGGCGTGCCGTTCTCCGCGGTGGTCTCGGACGCGCTCGCCGCGTGGGTGCGGGGCCGGTTGGTCGATGCCTGGCTCGCCGAGCATCAGGTGGCCCACGGTGCGTTCGACGAGGACGAGCTCCGGGCGCTGGCAGAAGACGCCGGCGTTCCGTATGTCCCGGCTCGGCGGTCGAGGCGTGCCGCGTGAACCTCGTGCTTGACGCCGGCGCGCTGATCGGGATCGACCGCGACGACCGGCGAGTCGCGGGACTGATCGAACTCGGCCGGCGCGCGGCGGCTGATCTGGTGACCACTGCTCCGGTGCTCGGGCAGGCGTGGCGGGATGACGCGCGGCAGGCGCGCCTGGCTCGCGCGTTGGCCATGATCGATGTCCGGCCGGTTGTGCTCGACGACGCCAAGGATGCGGGGGTCCTGCTCGGTCGTGCGGGGTGCCCGGACGTCGTCGATGCGCTGGTGGCGCTGCTCGCGCTTCCAGGCGACCAGCTGCTCACCAGCGACACTGCCGACCTGTCCCGGCTGGTCGCCGCGCGCGAGGCCGACGTCCGCGTCGTCGGAGTCTGAGTCGAGCGGGGATGATCAGGTATCGTGCCGGCGAGTCTTCATTAGGCTTCGACGGCGGTGATGCCGGGGAGATCGGCGAAGCGTGCCTTGGCGTCATGGCTGAGGATGATTCGGCCGGTCTCTGTCGCGTGTGCCGCGATGATGAGGTCGTGGGCGCCGCGGGGTCTTCCCGTTCGCCGGACGTAGGCGATCAGACGCGCGTGCTGGGCGGCTGTGGTATCGGTGTAGTCGAGCACGTCCAGGACCGATGTGATCGCGGCGAGTGCGCGTGCGCGGTCGGCGGCACGCTCGGCGCTGTGAGCGAGTTCGATTCCGACTCGGTACTCGGCGACTGACAGGGCCGCGACTGCGAGTTCGTCGTCGTCGAGGGACGCGCGGTTGATGGTTCCGCGCTCGTAGGCGATCAGGACGTTGGTGTCGAGGATCAGGCGTCGGCCCACGGGTCGCGCTCGTCGGTGGTGAGCAGGGCCAGCGCCTCGGTGATGTCCTCGGCGAAGCGGTCGTCGGGTGGTTCGATGTCCGACAACTCAGCACGCAGATCCGCGCCGGTGCGCCGGCGGGCGGGTCGGATCTCTGCTACTGGGTGACGGCCGCGTGTGATGGTGATGGTCTCGCCGCGTTCGATCGCGTCGAGCAGGTCCGAGAACCGCCGGGATGCTTCGGTCGCGGTAATGGTTCGCATGCGGCCCAGTGTATCTGAGAATCAGATTCTAGGCCATGATCGCTGGGGCTGTCCTGCCCCGCGCCCCAGCTTCCCGCGGTCAGGAAACGCGCGAACGGGCCATGCGCAGGAGCATCGCGGCCAGCGCTGCCATGATCGCCGCGCCCGTCCAGGCGGCGCGGAGCGAAACCGACTGCGCGGTCACGCCGAACAGCAGCGGTCCAAGCGCGTTGCCGGCCGCAAGACCCGCGACCCCCATCCCCGCTGCGGCGCCCGGTGTTGCAGGGGTCGCCCGGACGAGTGACAGGAACAACAGGCCGCTCCATCCTCAGCCAGCCGCGAAGGCGCCGATGGTGCCCACCGCAAGCAGGGGGGCGGTCCCGCCAGCCCCCAGGATCATCGCGGCCGCTCCTGTGGCAAGCATCCAGGAGATGACCCCGAGCTGCCCCTCGCCGCTGCGGTCGGCGAGGATCCCGGTGGTGATCCGCGTCACGATCCCTGCCACGCTGCCGACGGCCAGAAGCAGCCCGGCGCTCGCCGGCGACAGCCCCATCGCGACAGCGCTCTCGGTGAGAAACACCCCCACGCCGCTGGCTGCGCCCGATCCCAGCGCCGCCGCGACGGTCACGAGGACAAGCGTCATGTGGGGCGGCCCTTCGGCAGCCGTCGCAGCGTCCAGAGTTCGTTCAGGGGCGGGGCCGCCCCGCCCGGTCAGGTCGATCCGCGGCAGCACGATCACCAGGCCCGCCAGCGGGAGGAGGCCGCCCATGAACGCCCAGCGCCAGCCCAGGGTGAGGGCGATGAGGGGAACGGCAAGCCCTGCCGCGAGGGTGGCGATCGGGATCGATGCCTCCTTCACTCCGAAGGCCAACCCCTGACGGGTGGCGGGCACGGCGCGGGTGACGAGAATGGCCAGGCCCGGGTCGGTGAGAGCGAAGGCCACCCCGGAGAGGGCGAGCATGGCGGCGACGTGGGCCCAGCTGTGGGCTCCCCCGGCGATACCGACCAACGCCAGGACGCTGAGGGTGCTCCCTGTGAACACGGCGGCCCGCGGGCCGATACGGTCGGCGAGGCGGCCGCCGACCGGGCCCGCGCAGGCGCCCGTGAGGAACGCTCCGGCGACCGCGGCCCCCAGGGCCGCCTCGCTGAAACCGAGCTCTGCGCGGATCTGCACCGCGAGCCCCCCGACGAG
>WHTC01000102.1 GCA_009379795.1 Nitriliruptorales bacterium
GCGTAGCCAGCGGGTCATCACCGCCGGCGAGTTGTACGGCACCGGCAGCCTCCGCCGCATGGCTCCGGTGTCGTTCTGGATCATCGTGGCCTGCGTCGGCATCTTCGTGCTCAGCATGACCGTGCCGGGCGTCACCCGCGCGGGGTTCCAGGCCAACCAGTTGGTGGCGCAGGGGGAGTGGTGGCGCCTCCTGAGCGCCGCGTTCCTGCACGGCTCCGTGCTGCACATCGCCTTCAACATGTACGCGCTGTACCTGTTCGGGCCGCAGATCGAGCGCCAGGTCGGCAGCGTTCCCTTCCTGTCGCTGTACCTCGGCAGCGCACTGGCGGGTGGCGCGGCCTACTACCTGGCCTACGTGCTGCAGACCGGGGCCGTGAACCCTGCGGTGGGAGCCTCCGGGGCGATCTTCGGGCTTTTCGGCGCCACCCTGGCCGGCGCCTACCGCGGGCGGACGACCGCTGCGGGCCGGGCCGGGCTGCGCCAGCTGCTCGTGCTGCTGGGGATCAACCTGGCGCTGCCGCTGGTCGTGCCGGCGATCGCCTGGCAGGCACACCTCGGCGGTCTGGTCGCCGGCGTGCTTGTCGCCTTCAGCTGGATCGCGGCGCCCTCTCGTCGCGGGACCGGGGGAACCATCCTGCGCTCGGGCGCCGGCGTGCTCATCGGCCTGCTGTCCCTGGCCTCCCTCATGCTGCGGTAGCCATCCAGTCCCGGCGACCTCCACCGGAGTGGTTGGCACTCGAGCGTGGCGCGGCCCTTCGAGGAGCGTGGGTCCGGCGCGCCGGTCGGCTCCACGTGAAGGTGAACCGGCGGGTGCTGACCGGTCAGGTTCACGTGACGGTAACCGGCGGCGCCCTGTGAAGACTGCCGGACGCTGCATGACCGGTCGGCTCCACGTGAAGGTGACCGGCGGGCTCTAGCCTGCACGCTCATGGACATCGAGTCCTGGGACTCGGTCTTCGTGCGCGCCCGTCGCCGGGACGTGCACCCGGTGCTGCGTGATCCCGTCACCTACGGCCAGTGGTGGCCGGGAGTCGGCAGCGAGCCTGCGAAGGGGGGTGCCCGGCTGATCCTGAGCCCGCCCCGGCTGGGTGCGCGGGCGCTGCTCCGTCGGCAGCCCATCGACGTCAGGATCGTCAAGGATCGCACCAACCTGGGGATCGACCTGCACTACCGGGGGGCCCTGGAGGGCGCCGCCGAGTGGTTCTACCTCGACGAGCCCACTGGCATCACCGTCCACTACCTGCTGCGCGCCCGCGTGCCCGATCGGGGCTGGCGCCGGACCCTGGCAGATCACCGCGCGGTTGTGCGTGCCGCCCTGCACGAGCTCAAGGATCGGTTCGAGGGTGACCGCACGCCGGGCGCCGAGCCCGACGCGCAACTGCTCGATGACCAGCGGGCGGCGATCGCGGAGTTCGAGGCCGGGGTGGAGGCCTGGGCGCGGCGCCAGGCGGCCGAGCAGGCCGAGGGATAGCCTGCTGGCCTCGACCGTTTCACACGCCGAAAGGTGTGCGAGGATGCTCCGGCGACGAACAGGAGCGGACGTGGCCGACGCCGTCAAGGACAGCATCATCGTGCGGTCGGAGCCCGACCGGGTCTACGACGTCATCTCCGACTTCGCCACCTATCCCGAGTGGCAGGACGACACCGACACCACCGAGATCCTGGAGACCGACGAGCAGGGGCGCGGCAGGCGGGTGCGGTTCGCCGTGGACGCCAAGATCGTCCGCGCCACCTTTGTCCTGTCCTACACCTACGAGGATCGCGCGATGCGCTGGACCCTGATCGAGGGCGACCAGTTGCGGCGCAACGACGGCAGCTACGAACTCGCGGATCGGGGTGACGGCACGACCGAGGTCGTCTACTCACTGCAGGTCGAGCCCACCGTCATGCTGCCTGGAATGCTGAAGCGAAGGATGGTTAAGCGGATCGTCGAGGAGGCATTGCGGGGAATGAAGGCACGGGTCGAGTCGCTCGGCTGAGGCGGCGCGCCGCCTCCACGACCCGGACAGCGGACTGTCAGCGACATGTGAGGAGAGATCAGGTGGAGGTCACCGCCGCCGAGATTCGCAAGCTCGTCGACCGCCCCGCTACCGGGGCACCGGTCACCAGCGTGTATCTCAACACCGACGGCGCCCGGTTTCCCAGACCCGCCGACTACGAGGCGCGCCTGGACGGCCTGCTGCGGCAGGTTCGCCGGGATGCGGAACCCCTCGACGAGGCGGCGCGCGAGTCCGTCCTGCGGGACGCCGACGCGATCAGCAAGTGGGTGCGCACGGAGTTCGTCCGCAGTGACGTCCGTGGCCTGGGGGTGTTCGCCATGGACGGGGAGGTGTTCGAGACCGTCCAGGTCGCGATCGGCGTGCGCAACGTCGCCAGGATCAACGACACCTCCTACGTCGTACCGCTGGAGGTGCTGCTCGGCCGCCACCACCACATCGGCATGGTCGTGATCGAGCGCAACCAGGCGCGCATCCTGCGCTACCGGCTGGGGCGGTTGGAGCAGTACGTCGGGCTGGTCTCGGACGTGCATCGCCAGCACGAGCAGGGTGGATGGTCGCAGGCGCGCTTCCAGCGCACCGTGGACAACGAGGCGCACCAGCACATGAAGGAGGCCGCCGAGATCCTGCGCAAGGCGCACGGGGACGACGCGTTCGACGCGATCGTGATCGCCGGGCCTCATGTCGAGGCGATGGATTTCATCAAGATGCTGCATCCCTACCTCACCGACCTCGTCCATGGCGACCCGATGAGCATCGATCTCACCGCGAACAGCGATGAGATCCGCTCGCGCCTCAGCGACGTCGAGCAGTCGTTGGTGAGCGGCCGCCGCAGCCATCTGTTGCGGCGCCTGGCTGCCGCGCGCGGATCGGCCGAGAAGGGTGCCTTCGGCCTGCGCCACGTGCTGGAGGCCGTCAACCGCAAGGCGGTCGAGGTGCTGTTCGTGGTGGAGGGTTCGGGGGAACCCGGATTCCGCAGCGAAACCGGCGCGCTCGCGCTGCACTCCGAGCAGGCGGCGGCCTTCGGCGGCGCCGTGGAACCGGTCGACGATCTGATCGACGAGATCATCGAGCAAGCCGTGCGCGGAGGAGCGCATATCGAGTTCTTCCGCGACGAGGTGCGCCTGGACGGGTATCCGGTCGCCGCCCTGCTGCGCTTCTGACCGTGGCGCAGACGCCCGCCTCCCGGGGCTCGGGGCTCGCGGTGGGGATCGATGTCGGCGGTACCAAGGTCGCGGCCGGGCTCGTCGCCGCGGACGGCACGGTGGTGGACTACTTGCGCCGCGAGACCCCGGCCGAGGAATCCGACGCGATCTGCGACCTGATCGCGGACACCGCCCGTGAGTTGCGCGAGGCGCACGGCCTGCGTGCGCTGCCGGTCGGCGTCGGCGCCGCGGGACTGATCGACCTGGACGGGGTGGTCCGCTACGCCCCCAATATCAGCTGGCGGGGCTACCCGCTGCGCGAGCGGCTCGCGGCGCGGATCGACGCGCCCGTGCGCGTGCACAACGATGCGAACGTTGCCGCCTGGGGTGAGTATCGGGCCGGCGCCGGCGTGGACGCCCGCAGCACCCTGCTGATGCTGACCATCGGCACCGGCGTCGGCGGTGGGCTGGTGGTGGACGATCACCTGACGACCGGGGCATACGGGTTCGGCGCCGAGTTCGGGCATATCGTCCTGGATGAGGGCGGGCCCCGGTGCAACTGCGGCAACAGGGGGGATCTCGAAGCGCTGGCCAGCGGCAGCGCGATCGGGCGCATGGCGGTGGAGGCGGCCGAGTCGGGCAGGGTGCCGGAGGGCTCGCTGCTCCACGGCGCCTCGCCGCTGACCGGCAAGGTGGTCACGATCGCCGCCCACGACGGTGACGAGATCGCCCGTGAGATCATCGCCACGGCGGGGTTCTGGTTAGGCGTCGGCATCGGCTCGCTGATCAACGCCATCGACCCGGAGATCGTGGTGCTCGGAGGGGGCGCCATGCAGGCGGGGGAGTTGCTGCTCGCTCCTGCCCGGGCCGCGGCGGCGGAACGCATCATGGGCGGGACCCGCCGTCCGGTCCCACCGATCGTCAGCGCGCGACTCGGCGACATGGCGGGCCTGGTGGGGGCCGGGCTCCTGGCCATGGACGATCGGCCGCCGGCGAGTGGGAGAGCGTGAGCCTCACTCGCCGCGGCTGCGCGCCGCCGCGATGGCGATCATCCCCAGGACCACGATGCCGAGAGCGACGCCTCGCGACATCGGCACCCTCGTCAGGCTGACCACCAGCAGTGGCGCGAGCACCAGCGCGATCAGCAGGCCGGCCTGCCGGAAGCGCTCCATGACCAGCGGTGGACCAGCCTCCGGCTCATCGCCGGTGACCTCGCGGGGCGGTCGACCCTGAGCGGGTCGGCGCTCGGCTCGCTCGCCCGACCGGCTCTGACCTGCGAGCGCATGGATCACCTCCATGTGCCGGGCCAGCGTGGACACCGCCGCCTCGTGCGCCTCCGGAGGGACGTGAATGGGCACCGCGCCGCCCCCGGACGCCCCGCCCTCACTGATCCATGCGCGCACGCCGTTCGCGCGCAGCACCGTGACCACCGCTCGCGCGAGGTGAGGGTCGAAGCTGGCGAACTCGTTGCTGGAAGCCGCGTTGGGATGCAGGGCGCCCCCTTCGGTGCAGGGGAAGTGACTACACTCCTTTCAGAGCCTACCGGCGCCGGAGGTGAATGAGGGGGAAGTGCATGGGCCTCAGCGAGGGCGGCACGCCCGTCCTGTACCGCGTCCTGCACGGTGCAATGGCGCCGGTGCTCAGCGCACTGTGGCGTCCGTGGACCGAGGGGATGGAGCGCATCCCCAAGACCGGCCCGGCTATCCTGGCCTCCAACCACCTGTCGTTCGCCGACCACTTCTTCCTGCCGGCCTACGTCGACCGCCCGATCTTCTTCCTGGGCAAGAGCGACTACTTCGAGGGCTGGAAGCGGCTGTTCTTCGAGGGCGTCGGGGTGATGCCCGTCTACCGTCAGGGCGGCGACGCGGGCGAGGCCAGCCTGCGCAAGGGTCAGGAGATCCTGGAGGCGGGACACCTGTTGGGGATCTACCCGGAGGGAACGCGCTCGCCGGACGGGCGGCTGTACCGCGGTAAGACCGGACCGGTGCGGCTGTCGCTGCGTACCGGCGCGCCGATCCTCCCCGTCGCCATGATCGGCACCTTCGAGGTGATGCCCCCGGGCCGGCCTGTTCCCAGGCTGCTCCGCGTGGGCGTGCGCGTGGGTCGGCCCCTGGACTTCTCCCGCTACGCAGGCAAGGAGGACGACCGCATCATCCTGCGCAGCGCCACTGACGAGTTGATGTACGAGTTGATGCTGCTGTCGGGGCAGGAGTATGTCGACGAGTACGCCGCCAAGGTGAAGTCCGGCGAGGTCATCATCGGCTCAGGCGACCTTGAGGAACTGGGCAGGATGATGGACGAGGAGCCGGAGTTCTCGCAGCACGCGGCGAGTTGAGCCGCCGTGCGGGCCTGTCCACCATCACCGCCTCTCTGGACGAGGTCGCCCGGTGGCCTCGGGCGTGCAGTGCCTGAAGGGACGACTGGCCTTGGGCCGGTCGGACGGGGCGAGCGGTTAGGCTGCCGCGATGCGCAACGGCCTTCTCATCGTGCTTGCCGCTGTCGGGCTAGTCGGGCTTACTGCTCTTCTCACCACACCTCCTGCCACCTCTGAAGCCGAGACGGTCTCCCGGCGCGTCTCCAAGCCGCCGGAGGTCGCCGAACCGGAGCCAGCCCTGGAGTGCACCCCCGCCCCGATCGAGAAGCGCGCTGCGCAGCTGCTCGTGGTCGGCCTGCCGGGTGTGGTCACGGGAGAGGAGCCCCTGGCACAGGAACTGACCGAGATCGGCGTCGGCGGCGTGCTGCTGCAGAAACCCAATGTGGCGGATCCCGAGCAGGTTCGGGCACTGATCGAGGCCTTGCGCAGCCGGTCGGAGGCTCCGATCCTGGTGTCCGCCGACGAGGAGCCTGGGCGCGTCTCAACGTTCCGGTCGCTGATCGGCGGCAGTCCCTCGGCACGCACCCTGGCCGCGGAGAAGTCGGTGGAGGAGATTCGGAACTGGTCTCGTGACCTGGGCGTAGAACTGTCGGACCTCGGCGTCGACCTGGACCTTGGCCCCGTGGTGGACCTGGACGGCGGCGACCCCCGGGGCATCATCGGTGACCGCTCGTTCTCACTGGACCCCGCACTGACGACCTCGGCGGGGCTCGCCTTCTCCGAGGGGCTGATCGAGGCCGGCGTGCTGGCCGCGGCCAAGCACTTTCCCGGGCACGGCCGCTCGCCGACGGACAGCCATGTCTCGCTGGCGACGGTCGAGGCGGATCTGGGTGACCTGCGGGCCACCGACCTGGCGCCATTCCAGGCGCAGATTGATGCGGGGGTACCCGTGGTCATGCTGGCCCACGTCGGGTTCAGTGCACTGGATCCGAACCTGCCCGCCAGCCTGGACCCGAACGCGTACGCCCTCCTGCGAGAGATGGGCTTTCAGGGCGTGGCCATGACCGACTCCCTGGGCATGGGCGCGGTCAACACTACTTGGAGTTATACCGATGCGGCGGTGAAGGCCGTGGCCGCCGGTGCCGACTCCCTGCTGGCCAGCGACGGCAACCAGGCGCGGGCGATGCGCGACGCCCTGGTCGCCGCCGTGAACGAGGGACGCCTGTCCGAGTCCCGTGTGGACGAGGCCGCCGCCCGGATGCTGGTGCTCAAGGGGGCCGATCCGGGCCTGCTCGCGTGCACCGGAGCGTCCACCCCGGCGATGGCGGCGAGGGTGCATCAGCAACGTTCGCCGACCAGCGGCGGAGGGCCTTGACGGTCGCTGATCGGATCGCTAGCGTCACTTAGCGTCCAGATCCTGAGACCGATCGAACCTGGACGGCGTACGGACGCCACGGTGGCATGCGTCGCAGGCGCGGGGTTGAAGCCGTTCCGGATCGATCCCCATGCTCTGACGACAAGGCGGGACAGGCTTTCCTGCTGAGAACACCCACACAAGGAGAGGACCGCAAAGGCATCAGGGAGACCTGCCGACCATCTGCCGCCGCACGTCACCGGCACAACTACTCGAAGCGAGGGGTGTGAGGCGTGGAAATCTACATCGCAGAATTCGTCGGTACGGGAATCCTGGTCCTGCTCGGCGATGGCGTGGTGGCCGGGGTCCTGCTCCGCGAGTCCAAAGCCGAGAACGCCGGCTGGATCGTGATCACCACCGGCTGGGGTCTCGCGGTCGCCCTGGCGGTCTACGCGGTCGGGAGCATCAGCGGGGCGCACATCAACCCCGCGGTGACGATCGGGTTGGCGGGCATCGGGGAGTTCCCCTGGTCTGAGGTCCCGGGCTACATCGCGGCGCAGATGTTGGGCGCCTTCGTGGCCGGCTGCCTGGTGTTCCTGCACTACCTGCCGCACTGGCGTGTCACTGAGGATCCCGGACTGAAGCTCGCGGTGTTCTCCACCGGCCCGGCGATCCGCAACCCCGCGGCCAACTTCGTGGCCGAGGTGATCGGCACGTTCATGCTGGTCTTCGGCGTGCTGGCGATCGGCGCGAACGCCCTCGCCGCCGAGGAGACCCTCGGCGACCTTTCGGCGGTGATCACCGCCGGCATCAACCCGCTGCTGGTCGGGTTCCTGGTGTTCGCGATCGGCCTGTCGCTCGGTGGGCCCACCGGCTACGCCATCAACCCGGCACGCGACCTCGGCCCGCGTGTGGCCCACGCCGTCCTGCCGATTCCCGGCAAGGGCGCCTCGGACTGGACCTACAGTTGGATCCCGGTGCTCGCGCCCGTCGTCGGCGGCCTGCTCGGCGGCTTCGCGTGGACCGCGCTCGGCTTCGGTTCGTGATCCTGGCGGGTTTCACCGGCTCCGCCCCGCTCCCGGGAGGGTCTAATCGTGAAGAAGCTCATCAACGATCCGGAGAACGTGGTCACCGAGGCGCTGCAGGGCATGGCCGCAGCGCATCCCGATCTGGTCCGCGTCAGCCTCGACCCGGCGTACCTCGTCCGGGCCGACGCCCCGATCGCCGGCAAGGTCGGTGTGGTCTCGGGCGGCGGCAGCGGTCACGAACCCATGCACGGCGGGTTCGTGGGCCGGGGCATGCTGGACGCGGCCTGCCCGGGCGCGGTCTTCACCTCGCCGACCCCCGACCAGGTGCAGGCGGCCACCCAGGCCGTCGACGGCGGGGCCGGCGTTCTGCACATCGTGAAGAACTACACCGGCGACGTGGCCAACTTCGAGATGGCCGCCGAGTTGGCGGAGGCTGAGGGTCAGGTCACGGTGCGCAGCGTCGTCATCGACGACGACGTCGCGGTCAAGGACAGTCTCTACACCGCTGGGCGCCGCGGTGTCGGCGGCACGGTGGTGGCCGAGAAGATCGTCGGTGCCGCCGCCGAGCGCGGCGATACGCTGGACGACATCGCTGCGCTGTGTGAACGGGTGAACGCCAACGTCCGCTCGATGGGCATGGCGCTGACCTCCTGCACCGTGCCGCACGCCGGGGAGCCCACCTTTACACTCGGTGACGACGAGATGGAGATCGGCATCGGCATCCACGGGGAGCCGGGCCGGGAGCGCATGAAGTTGGAGACCGCGGACCGGATCGTGGCCCGCCTGCTCGAGCCGATCCTCGAGGACCTGCCCTTCACCAGCGGCGACCGCACCCTGCTGTTCGTCAACGGCATGGGCGGAACCCCGCTGATCGAGCTGTACATCGTCTTCCGGCGTGCCGCCGAGGTGCTGGGGGAGCGGGGCATCGAGGTGACCCGCGCATTCGTCGGTGACTGGATCACGTCGCTGGAGATGGCCGGCACATCGATCACCCTGCTCAAGCTGGATGAGGAGATGGTCGACCTGTGGGACGCGCCGGTGCTGACCCCGGCGATGCGCAAGGGAGCTTGAGGCGGCTTTGTGACCGTTGGCACCCCGGAGGTCATTGGCTTCATCAAGTCGTACGCCGCGACGATCCGCGAGCACCGGACCGAACTGATCAGGCTCGATGCGGCGATCGGTGACGCTGACCACGGGGAGAACCTCGACCGTGGCTTTCGGGCCGCGGTCGAGCGTCTTCCCGACCCGCAGGAGTCCACACCCACCGATGTGCTCAAGGCCGTGGCGATGGCGCTGATCAGCAAGGTGGGCGGGGCGGCGGGCCCGCTGTACGGGACGGCGTTCCTGCGCGCCTCGGCGGCGCTCGACGGACAGGCGGAACTGGACGCCGGCGCTGTGGTGCAGGCGCTGGACGCCGCGCTCCAGGGGCTGAAAGCTCGCGGGAAGGCCGACCTGGGCGACAAGACCATGATCGATGCCTGGGCTCCGGCCGTGGACGCCGCCCGGGAGGCGCTCGAGGCGGGCCAGGGGTTACCCGGCGTGCTGGCCGCCGCGACTGCGGCAGCCGAAAAGGGTATGAAGGACACGACCCCGCTCGTAGCCCGCAAGGGGCGCGCGAGCTACCTGGGTGAGCGCAGCGCCGGGCACCAGGATCCCGGCGCGACGTCCACCTACCTGCTGTTTGCCACCCTCTCCTGCGCGGACCCATAGGAGGGACCGCGCCGACACCCACCGAAAGGAGTCGAGGCATGGCCGACTTCGTCGGAGCGATCGATCAGGGAACCACCAGCACCCGCTTCATGCTGTTCGACCACGGCGGCAACGTGGCCGGTCTGGCGCAACTGGAGCACGAGCAGATCCTGCCGCAGGCCGGATGGGTGGAGCACGACCCTGCCGAGATCTGGGAGCGCACCCGCACCGTGGTGGAGCGGGTTATCGCGGACAAGAACCTCCAGCCCAGCGACCTCGCCGCCGTCGGGGTCACCAACCAGCGCGAGACGACGGTCGTATGGGATCGCAACACGGGCCGGCCCTACTACAACGCCATCGTGTGGCAGGACACCCGCACCGACCGCATCGCCTCGGCACTCGATCGCGACGGCCGTGGCGACGTCATCCGCCAGAAAGCCGGTCTGCCGCCGGCGACCTACTTCTCCGGCGGCAAGCTGCAATGGATCCTGGAGAACGTCGACGGGGTCCGTGCGGCAGCAGAGCACGGCGATGCGATCTTCGGCAACACCGATACCTGGACCCTGTGGAACCTCACGGGCGGCCGCAACGGCGGCGCGCACGTAACCGACGTGACCAACGCCAGCCGAACCATGCTGATGAACCTGGAGACGCTGGACTGGGATGAGGAACTGCTGTCCTTCTTCGGCATCCCCCGGCGGATGCTGCCCGAGATCCGGCCGTCCTCGGACCCGAACCTGTACGGCACCACCGTGTCGGGCGGGCCGTTCGATGGCGAGATCCCGCTGTCGGGAGATCTCGGCGACCAGCAGGCGGCAACCGTCGGCCAGGTCTGCTACGCCGTGGGCGAGGGCAAGAACACCTACGGCACCGGCAACTTCCTGCTGCTGAACACCGGGAACGAACCGGTCCGGTCCAAGAACGGGCTGCTCACCACCGTCGGCTACAAGATGGGCGACGCCCCGGTGGTGTACTGCCTCGAAGGCTCGATGGCGGTCACCGGATCGGCCGTGCAGTGGCTGCGCGACCAGTTGAACGTCATCGGCAACGCCGCCGAGAGCGAAGCGCTCGCGCGCTCCGTCGAGGATAACGGGGGCGTCTACTTCGTGCCGGCGTTCTCGGGCCTGTTCGCCCCGTACTGGCGCTCGGACGCGCGCGGGGCGATCGTCGGCCTGTCGCGCTTCAACACCCGCGCCCACCTCGCGCGGGCCACGCTGGAGGCGATCTGCTACCAGTCGCGTGACGTGGCCGACGCCATGGCCAAGGATTCCGGTGTGGACGTGGAGTTCCTGAAGGTCGACGGCGGCGCCACCGCCAACGATCTGCTCATGCAGATGCAGGCCGACATCCTCGGCGTGCCGGTCTCGCGACCGGTGGTGGCGGAGACGACCGCGCTCGGCGCTGCCTACGCGGCCGGTCTGGCAACCGGGTTCTGGGGGGACCAGGAGGCCCTGCGCGACAACTGGAACGAGGACCGGCGCTGGGAGCCGCAGTGGAGCAAGGACCAGCGTGAGTCCGGCTATGCCGGCTGGAAGAAGGCCGTCGAGCGCACCTTCGGGTGGGTGGACGTCGGCTGACAGCTCAGGGGTGGTCGATGGTCGGCCTGATCCTGGTGTCCCACAGCGAAGCCCTCGCCCACGGCGTGGCCCA
>WHTC01000317.1 GCA_009379795.1 Nitriliruptorales bacterium
AGCGCATCGCACTGGTCCAACATCACCCGCCAGCGGTGTCCGGTCGGCTCGCACGCCACGACCAGCCCGCCGAACCCGGCCGCCGTCACGGTGCCCTGCGCCCAGCGCAGCGCGTCGTCCAGCTCCCACGCGCGCTTGTTTGGGAATGCCACTCTGATTTGGCCCCAGTAGGAGCCGTGGTGACAGCCTGAAATGGCCGTGCGACACGAGGTCGCACGAGTTGAGTGGCTACACCGATTGGAGGTCGGCTGATGTCGAAGGCGTAGTCCAGGCCCGTGTTCGATGGCCTGTCCCCGGGCCTGACGTGCGTTGCTGGCAACGGCAGGGTGCGAAGCTCAGGTGGCAAGCCCAAGGGCTGCTGCTCCATCCAGCAGCTACAGGCGTGGGGAAGACCGGACGGGTGAACGCAAGTGAACCCTCGATGATGCCTCGTCATCAGTACCCCCGCCGATGGGATGCAGCAGTGGGGTCAAGGACTGGCCGCTGGGAAGCGGCAGACGCCGATCGGGAGAGGCCATCACGGTCGGGGGGACACCGTCGTCCTCGGGGTAGAGGGGGCACCCACCCCGGTCGTATCTCGCTCGTGTGGAACGTGGAAACCCCGTTGAGGTCCGGGCGCGCCAGGCGTGTCCGGTAGGCCGACCGTGAGGAACGCTGAACTGCTCAGCGGGTGAGGATGGCCCAGAAGCAAAGGCCGGCGGCCGAAAGGCGGCAGGAAACTGGGATGAGCAGGCATCGGCCTTCACCGATGCGGTCCCGGATAACTGGCCGGATACGGGCTGGTGCCCGACCCGAAAGGGTGCTGACAGGAGCCAGGTGAGCCTGTGAGGAAACGTTGACGACGACGCTGGAACTTGCGGACAAGTTGGACGCTGCGATACCACCGCCGCCCTCCGGGGCGAACGGCGAGGTCGTGGTGAACGGACCGCAGGGCGAGACCCTCGACTGGCATGCGATCGATTGGCGTGCGGTCGAGGGTGACGTACGGCGACTGCGCCAGAGGATCTTCACGGCATCGCAGGCAGGCGACCTCAAGCAGGTCCGCAATCTGCAGAAGCTGATGCTCCGCTCGCGTGCGAACACGCTACTCAGCGTGCGGCGGGTGACGGAGAGAAACGCTGGCCGCTTGACAGCGGGCATCGACGGGCAGGTCCTCGTGACTGCCCTCGACAAGGCACGGCTGGTCGCGTGGGTGCATCACCAGTCGCGCTCTTGGCAGGCCCTGCCGGTCAAGCGGGTGTTCATACCGAAGGCAGGCGGCAAGCAGCGCCCGCTCGGCATTCCCGCGATCGTGGATCGCGTGCTGCAAGCACGGGTGGTCACCGCGCTGGAACCGGAGTGGGAAGCACGGTTCGAGCCGAGATCCTACGGGTTTCGGCCGGGCCGTGGCTGCCAGGACGCGATCAGCGCCATCTACATGACGCTCAAGGGCAAGAACCCGCAGCGTCGGTGGGTGCTGGACGCAGATCTGGTGTCGGCGTTCGACCGCATCGACCATTCCCGCTTACTCGCCGCGCTCGGCACGTTCCCTGCCAGGGGGCTGGTCGAACAGTGGCTGAAGGCGGGCGAGATCGACCAAGGCCGGTTCGCCGCGACCGAGGAGGGCACGCCCCAAGGAGGCGTGGCCTCTCCGTTGCTGCTCAACATCGCCCTGCACGGGATGGAGCAGGCCGCAGGGGTCCGCTACCGCAAGCTCGGTGCCCACGCTGCCGAGAGCGCAGCGGACTCCCCGGTGCTGGTCAGATACGCCGACGACCTCATCGCGCTCTGCCACAGTCGTGAGCAGGCGCTGGAGGTCAAAGCCGCGCTTGCCGGGTGGCTGGCGCCCAGAGGGTTGGCCTTCAACGAGGACAAGACGCAAGTCGTGTCCGTCAACGATGGCGTCGACTTCTTGGGGTTCAACGTCCGCCGCTACAACGACAAGCTGCTGATCAAACCGAGCCCCGGGGCGGTGAGACGGATCCGGGAACGGCTGCGCGCCGAGATGCAGGCCCTGCGAGGGGCCAACGCTGCGGCGGTGCTGCGCAAGATCAATCCGATCGTGCGCGGCTGGTCGGCCTACTACCGGACGGTGGTGTCCAGCGCGACGTTCACCGCGCTGGACAACTACGTGTGGAGGCTCACCTACAGGTGGGCCGTCCGCGGCCACCGCAACAAGCCGACGCGCTGGGTCATCGCCCGGCACTTCGGCCGGTTCAACCGCGCCAGGAGCGACCGCTGGGTGTTCGGCGACCGCGACAGCGGCGCGTACCTACACAAGTTCTCCTGGACCAGGATCGTGCGGCACCAGATGGTCAAGGGGACCTCGTCGCCCGACGACCCATCCCTGACCGACTACTGGGCCGAGCGGCGTAGAAAAGGACCGCCTCCGCCGTTGGGCAGAGCCGACCTGCGCCGGATGAAGGCACAGGACGGCCGCTGCCCCGTATGTGGCGGGTTTCTGCTCTACACCGACCACGAGCCCCAAAGCCCGTGTGAGTGGGAACAGTGGCTCGCGGTCATCCGCCAAGCGATGACAAAGCAACACGTCATCGCACACGGGGCGCTCGGCACGACCGATGAAGTCCGTCTCATCCACGGCCACTGTCACCGTCGGCACGCTGCTGCCGACGACGACGGTGATCCAGCACTTCTGCCCGCCCGCGAGCCTTCAGGGCTTGCTTGAGCCGGATGCGGTGAACAGTCGCACGTCCGGTTCTGAGGGGGCCCCGGCGCAGCAATGCGTCGGGGCTACCCGACCCACCCCC
>WHTC01000139.1 GCA_009379795.1 Nitriliruptorales bacterium
CTAAGGCGATGCGCCGGAGCGGCCGGTGCCGGGACCCTCAGCCGGATCCTCACGGGCCAGCCAGACCTCGTACAGGTCAGGGCGCACCGCCTGAGTGCGTGCCACGGCCTGCTCGTGACGCCATTGCCGCACCCGGCCGTGGTGCCCGCTGCGCAGAACCTCCGGCACGGCCATCCCACGGAACTCCGCCGGACGGGTGTACTGCGGATACTCCAGCAACCCACCGGCGAAGGACTCGTCGCCCGCGCTGGCCTGGTTGCCCATGACCCCGGGGACCAACCGGGTGACCGCTTCGATCAGCACGCAGGCCGCGACCTCGCCGCCGGCGAGGACATAGTCGCCGATGCTCACCTCATCGGTCGCAAGCGCCTCGTGGACGCGCTCGTCGATCCCCTCATAGCGCCCGCACAGCAGCAGCAGCGCGGGTTCGCGGGCCAGCTCGGCGACCAGGGGCTGGTCCAGGAGCCGCCCACGCGGGGTGAACAGCACCGTGCGCGGGCGCGCCTCGACCTCGCCGTACAGGTGTTCCACGGCGGCGAAGAAGGGTTCTGGCGCCAGCACCATGCCGGCCCCGCCGCCGAAGGGCTCGTCATCCACGCCGCGGTGCCGGTCGGTGGCGAACGAACGCAGGTCGTGCACGCCGATGCGTACCAGGCCGGCCTCCTGGGCCCTTCCGAGCAACGACACGGTCAGCGGGGTGGCGAAGTACTCCGGGAAGATCGTCAGGACGTCGATGTGCACGTCCGGATCGCCTGACCTGGGGTCCGGCTCCGCCATCACCCCTCCGCCTGGTCCAGGTCGAGCAGGCCGGGCATCGCGCGCAGCACCACGCGGTCGGTCTCCACGGTCACCAGGTGGGCGACAGCGGGGATCAACACCTCCCGGCCGTGGGCGGGGGTCAGGACCAGGTAGTCGTGCGCCGGGCCGTCTCGCAAGCCGGTGACCTCCCCAACGGCCGCACCATGTTCGTCCACCACCGGCAGGCCGAGCAGGTCGCTCGCCCAGAACGCCTCCGCGTCCAGGTCCTCCCCGTACGCCTCGCGCCACAGCACGAAGTCACGCAGCAGGCTCGCCGAATCCCGGTCGTCCACCCCGGCGAAGGACACAATGCGCATTCCCCGATGAAGCATCGTCCCGTCGACGGTCAACTCCCTGGCCTCCTGGTTAGGCGTGGGCGGGACAGCGCGGAAGCGCTCACCGATCGAGAATTCGTCGTCCAGGTCCGGGTCGGGATGCACGAACACCTCGCCGCGCAGCCCGAAGGGGCGGCGGATGACGCCGACGGCGACCTCGCGCCCGTCGGTGGGTCCTTCGTTCACGCCGAATGAAACCCGGCGCTATTCGACGATCTCGACGGTGGCCGACGCGCCCTCCCGGGTGGCGGCCGCCTTCACCATCGTCCGGATCGCCTTGGCGGTCCGCCCCCGCTTGCCGATGACCTTGCCCATGTCATCAGGGTGGACGCGCAACTCGAGCACGAGCTCTCCGTCCTCCTCCTCGATCTCGGTAACCACCACTTCGTCGGGGTTGTCGACGAGGGACTTGGCGATGTAGGTGAGCACCTCGACACTCATCACGCGCGGCCGTCCTCTTGCCCGTCGGTCTCTGCCTCTGCCGCGGTCCGGGCCTCAGCCTCGGCAGCCTCGTTCGCCGCCCGCTCGCGGCGGGCCGCCTCCTCTGCCCGCTTGCGCTCCTGTTCCTTGGCCTCAGCGGCCGCGGCGCGGATCTGGTGCTTGGCGCTGCGGTCCTTGCCGGGATCGCCGGGCTTGAACTGCTCCCAGATGCCCTCGATGCGCAGCAGCCTCAACACCGCATCGGAGGGCCGCACGCCGTTGCGCAGCCAGTACAGCGCCCGCTCATGGTCGATCTTGATCGTCGACGGCTGGTGGAGCGGCTGGTAGTAGCCGAGATCCTCGATGAACCGCCCGTCGCGTGGCGAACGCGCGTCCGCCACGACGACCCTATAGAACGGCTGCTTCTTCTTGCCCTCGCGCCGGAGGCGCATCTTCACGGCCATGAATGGTCCCTCTTCGTTGACGCGGCCGGTTTCGCGTCATCGGTGCCGCCGGGGGCCCGGCGCGCCTCGCTCGGTCTGGAGGCGGGTGTGCGGGCCGGCAGTCCGCACGCACGCTAACCGGCCGCCCCGCCAGGGGACCGGGAACGCGAGGATACCGCAACGCGAGCAGCAAGAAGATCGCCCGCGGGACACAGCGTCCAGACGGGACGGCAGCGTACGCTTGTCGGCCATGGACGCCATCAGCGAGGAGCGCTTCTCCCAACTGGTTGACAAGGCCCTCGATGAGCTGCCCGACACGCTTTGGGATCGCCTGGACAACGTGGCGGTGATTGTCGAGGACGCGCATCCCGAGGACCCTGACCTGCTGGGACTCTACGAGGGGATCCCGCTGACGGACCGCTGGGATTATGCCGGGGTGCTCCCCGACCGCATCGCGATCTATCGCCTACCGCTGTGCCAGATGTGCGCCGACGAGGATGAGCTGGTCGAAGAGGTCAAGATCACCGTCGTCCACGAGCTCGCCCACCACGTCGGCATCGACGACCACGACCTCCACGAACTTGGCTGGGGCTAGCCTCAGGAGCGTTCACCCGACAGTTCGGTGACCGGCCGCGAAACCACGCCCTCGGGGCACTGTTAGAAGGAATGGTAGCGTAGGAATCGGAGAAGAAGTAGTGTACTTGGGGGTGAACCGGTAGCGCGGATGTCGGGGAACGGTTAGGGCTCCCGACCAGGTCAGGAGCAGGTGAACGGAGTGCCGGCAAAGAGCTACCTGCCCCGGATCGTCGATAGCGAACTCACTCAGCTGCTCCAGGTGCTTCCAGCGGTCGCCATCGAGGGCCCCAAGGCGGTCGGCAAGACCGAGACGGCCACCAGGCAGGCCGCCCGAGCTGTCCTCCTCGACGATCCTGGCGTGCACACCGCGGCCCAAGCGGATCCCCGCACGATCCTGACCGGGCCGACGCCGGTGTTGATCGACGAGTGGCAACTCGTTCCTCCCGTCTGGGATGCGGTACGGCGTGCGGTCGATGCCGACGCCACACCCGGCCGGTTCGTTCTGACCGGCTCCGCCCGTCCCGACCACGTCACCGCGCATACCGGCGCCGGTCGGATCGTGCAGTTGCGCATGCGACCGATGACGCTGCCCGAACGCACGCGGGCGACCACCACCGTCTCGCTCGCGGCCCTGCTCTCCGGCGACAGGGCGGATGTGACGGGCCGGGCCGAACGCGACCTGGCCGGCTACGCCGACGCAATCGTCTCCTCCGGGTTCCCGGGACTGCAGCGTCTGGGCGAAAGGGCCCGCACGGCGCTGCTCGACGGTTACCACGAACAGATCGTCCAGCGCGACGTCGGCGAGGCCGGGCATGACGTGCGACGGCCGGAGACGCTGCGGCGTTGGCTGGGCGCCTTCGCCGCGTCGGTCGGGACCGTCGCGTCGTTGGAGAAGATCCGCGACGCAGCGACCGCTGGTGATGGCACCACCCCAGCGAAAACCACCGTGCTGGCCTACCACGATGTCCTCGAGCGACTGTGGGTCGTCGATGACGTCTCCGGCTGGTCGCCGTCCACCAGAGCGCTGACCAAGCTCGGCCAAGCACCCAAGCGCCACCTCGCCGACCCAGCGCTCGCGGTCGCGCTGCTCGGCCTGGACGTCCCCGGCCTGCTCTCCGACGGGCTGCTGCTCGGGCGGCTGTTCGAGTCGCTGGCGACCTTGTCCGTGCGCGTCTTCGCCCAGGCAGCCGGCGCGAGGGTACGCCACCTGCGCACCCACGGAGGCGACCGCGAGATCGACCTCATCGTGCAACGGCGCGACGGTCGCATCGTCGCGCTCGAGGTCAAGCTCGGTTCGACCATTGACCGTCACGACGCGAACGGCCTGCGCTGGCTGGCCGACCGGATCGGAGATCAGCTTCTCGACGCAGCGGTCATCTCCACGGGTCCTTACGCCTACCGACGCCCCGACGGCATCGCCGTCATCCCTCTGGAGCTGCTCGGTCCTTGACCTGCTCCGCCCCACCCGCTCCGAGCGTGCCAAGAGCCCTACACGCCCCCAGGGAGCCGGGGGGACGCCCCCGGCTTACCGGCGCTTTTTCTTCTTTCGGGCGGGGACGCGCTTGTTCATGGGACGGTTGGAGCCGCCGCGTCCGGCACCTGGCATCCCGGCACCCATGCCCGCGCCCATCGGCAGGCGCCCGGGCATCCCACCGTCGGCCATGCCGGCCATCAGATCCTGAGGGTCCATGCCGCGCAGCGCCTTGGCCGCCTTCATCCCCTTGGCGCCGCCGAGAGAGCGCATCATCTGCCGCATCTGACCGAAGCTGCGCAGCAGTTCGTTGACCTCCTGGGCGCTGCGGCCGGAGCCTTTGGCGATGCGCTTCTTGCGCCGGCCGTTGAGCACCTTGGGATCGCGGCGCTCCTCCAGGGTCATCGACTGGATGATGCTCTCCACCTGCTTGAGTTGGCCGTCGTCGAGGTCGACGTCGCGCAGTGCCTGGCCCATGCCGGGCAGCATGCCCAGGATGCTCTGCAACGGGCCCATCTTCTTGACCTGCTGCATCTGGTCCAGGAAGTCCTCGAGGGTGAACTCCGCCGACAGCATCTTGGCCTGCATCTGCTCGGCCTGGTCGGTGGTGTAGACCTCTTCGGCCTTCTCGATCAGGGTGAGCACGTCACCCATGCCGAGGATCCGGCTGGCCATGCGGTCAGGGTGGAAGGCCTCGAACTCGTCAAGCTTCTCCCCAATGGAGGCGAACTTGATCGGCCTGCCGGTCACCTCCGCCACCGACAGGGCCGCGCCGCCGCGTGCGTCTCCGTCGAGCTTGGACAGGACGACCCCGCTGAAGTCGACCGCCTCCTGGAAGGCCTTGGCGACCGACACGGCCTCCTGGCCGATCATCGAGTCGATGACGAACAGCGTCTCGACCGGGTCGATGCCCTCCTTGATGGCCGTTGCCTGGGCCATCATCTCCTCGTCGACGTTGGTGCGGCCGGCGGTGTCGACGATCAACACGTTCGCCCCCAACCGGCGCGCCTCGTCGAGGCTGTCACGCGCCACGACCACGGGATCACCGGAAGTGACCGGCGCGTAGACGGGCACATCGACGCGCTCACCAAGAATCTGCAACTGGCGGACGGCCGCGGGGCGCTGGAGATCGCAGGCCACCAGGAGCGGCCGCCGCCCCTTCTTCTTCAGCAAACGGGCGAGCTTGCCGGCCGCGGTCGTCTTCCCCGAGCCCTGCAGCCCGGCAAGCATGACCGCCGCGGGAGAGCGGCTGCCGAGATCCAGCGGAGCGGAGGCCTCGCCCAGAATCCGGACCAGTTCCTCGTGGACGATCTTGACGATCTGCTGGCCAGGGTTGAGCGCGGCACTGACCTCGGCGCCGACCGCCCGCTCCCGGACCCGGCCGATGAAGGTCCTGACGACCCGGAAGTTGACGTCCGCCTCGAGCAGAGCCAGGCGAATCTCCCGCAGCCCCTCCTCGACCTGCTGCTCGGTCAGCTTGCCCCGACCGCGCAGGCCCTTGAAGACGGCCTCAAGCCGGTCGGACAGCGCGTCGAACATACGCAAAGCACCTCAATGAAAGGGGGAGGGACCAGGTTTCGAGTCTACCGGTGGGAGGCCACCCCTGGCTGGCCGACGGCCCGGATCGGTGCGGAGTCAACCGGCCCTGTGTTCCACGGCTGACGGCAGCAGGCGGGCGTGGCCGATGCGATCGACCGCAAAGGTGC
This sequence comes from Nitriliruptorales bacterium, assembly GCA_009379795.1. Taxonomy (GTDB): domain Bacteria; phylum Actinomycetota; class Nitriliruptoria; order Euzebyales; family Egibacteraceae; genus WHTC01. Next base: position 5,750 of record WHTC01000139.1, read on the forward strand.
GCTCGCCCGCGCGCAGGTGACAATACCCCAGCAGCAGGTCGTCCTCGAACGACCACGGGTCCACGACCCGCTCTGTCGGCGCGCCGCCCCGCGAGGAGGCGAAGTAGCGCAGGCGGACCTGCCGCTCCTCCTCCACGGCCCGGGCCAGCAACGCGCGCAGGGCGCGCGGGCCGACCGCGTCCTCGGCCATCGATGGCAGTGCGGGCGCCGCCGGCGCGGCGGTGACCGCTGGCTCCTCGGCCAGCCACACCCCTGCCGCACGCAGCGCCGCACTCACGGCGCCGGCGGAACGCTCCGAGACGGCCACCGTCGGCGCGACGCCGCGCAGCCCCGCCACGGCCACGGTGAGCGCCCGGTCAAGCGCGGCCGGGCTGGAGGCGACGACCACGCAGCCGACACGCTCGATCCGCAGCGCCTCGGCGGCGGGCGCCGGCACAGTGGTCAGATCAAGGCTCAGGTCGAGGAACCCGCGACGTGCCTCGTCCACTACGTGAACCAACCCGTCTGCGCCCACCGTCACCAGCGCGCGGCGTTGCAGCCAGTCGAGCGGCGGCGGCAGAGCTCCATGTCCCCACCAGCCGCGCCCCAACAGATCCTCGACCGCCGCGGGGCCCCTCTGCGACAGGCGCACGAACATGTCGCGCGCTCCTGGCGGGGCGCGTTCGATCAGCGCGCGGACCATCCCGGGCGCGACCAGCGTCTCGCGCAGCGCGCGTGCCGCCTGCCTGGCGTTGGCCGGCGCCTCGCGCTCGCCGAGCAGACGCAGGGCCTCCCGGACCGCATCGGCCCCAAGCCCCGCGACATCGGGCACGGCTCAGGCCCGACCGTTGCCGCGCCGCAGGTCATCCTCGCGGTCGTTGCGGCCCCCATCGGTGACCTGGCCGAACAGGGCGTCGACGAACGCGTCGTGGTCGAACTCGGCCAGGTCGTCCACAGACTCGCCCAGACCGACGAGCTTGACCGGGAGACCCAGCTGGCGCTGGATGCCGATCACGATCCCCCCCTTGGCGGTGCCGTCCAGCTTGGTCAGCACGACGCCAGTCACATCCACGGTGTCCATGAACGCCTTGGCCTGGGCGAGCCCATTCTGGCCGGTCGTCGCGTCCAGGACCAGCAGGACCTCGTCGCAGGGCCCGGCTTCGCGCTCGAGCACGCGCTTGACCTTGCCGAGCTCCTCCATGAGGGCGACCTTGTTCTGCAGACGCCCGGCGGTGTCGACCAGCACCAGGTCGGCGCCGGCGGCCCGGGCGGCCTGGTAACCGTCGAAGGCGACCGCGGCGGGGTCGGCGCCCTCGCCGTGGCGGATCACGCGAGCGCCGCTGCGCTGCCCCCACAGCTCCAACTGCTCAGCCGCGGCGGCCCGGAAGGTGTCGGCGGCCACCAGCACGACCTTCTCGCCCGCCGCCGTGGAACTCGCCGCGAGCTTACCGATGGAGGTGGTCTTCCCGGTGCCGTTCACCCCGGTCACCAGCCAGACGCTGGCGCCCTCGGCCCGCCGGTGCAGCGTCCGGTCCACAACCGCCAACTCCAGACGGAGGATCTCCTTGAGCAGCGCCAGGGCGCCCTCGCCGGTGCTGATGCCCTCCGCCGAGGCCCGCTCCCGCAGACCCTCGACCAGTTCCATCGTCGCCTCGACCCCGACGTCCGCGCTGATCAGCGACTCCTCGAGAGCCTCCCAGGCCTCCTGGGTCATGCCCCGGCTGAAGATGCCGGCCACCGACTCACCGAACGCCCCCCGCGCGCGGCTCAACCGCTGGCGGAAACGCTCGGCGGGCGTAATCGGATCGGGCGCGGGCGGGGTGATCTGTGGTTCCGGCACCGCCTCCGGATGCGTGCGGCGCACCCCGGTGTCCATCTCCTCGCCGATGACGGCGTCACGGCGCCGCCGCCCACGCAGGAGCGTGAGCCCGCCGGCCGCCGCCGCAGCCACGAGCACCACCACGACCACGATCAGTTCGATCGCCACGTCCACGCGATCCCTCTTTCGAACTATTCCCAAGGGTTGCCGACCCGGCCTGCAGCCAGTGGGTCCGCCCGCAAAGCCTAGTCCCGCCGGGAGCGTCCGGCTGACGTGGTCACAGGGATCCGGGAAGGCTTCGAGCCGTTGGAGGAGGAGCGGTCGTCGGGGTCCCGGTCAGCCATGCGCTCGCTGAGCACGCGGGACACGCCGTCCCCACGCATTGTGATCCCGTACAGCGTGCCGGCGATCTCCATGGTGCGCTTCTGATGCGACACCACCAGCAGCTGGGAGGTGCGCCCGAGGTCGGTCAGGAGGTCGAGGAAGCGCCGCAGGTTCACATCGTCCAGGGAGGCCTCGACCTCGTCCAGCACGTAGAACGGCGAGGGACGGGCCTTGAAGATCGCGAACAGCACGGCCAACGCGGTCAGTGAGCGTTCGCCACCGGACAGCAGGGACAGCCGCTTCACGCGCTTGCCAGGAGGCCTGGCCTCGACCTCGACGCCGGTGTTGAGCAGGTCGGCGGGATCGGTGAGGACCAGGCGGCCGTCGCCACCGGGGAACAGCCGCGGGAAGGTCTCGGTGAACGCGGCGGCGACGTCGGTGAAGGCGGCGCCGAAGACGTCGCGGATGCGCTCGTCGACTGCCTCTACCACCTTGGTGAGGTCGCGCCTGGAGGACCGCAGATCCTCCAGCTGGTCCGACAGGAACTCGTGGCGCTCCTGCAGCGCCTGGTACTCCCGCTGGGCCAGAGGGTTGACCGTGCCCAGCAGCCCGAGCTTGCGGACCAGCCCGGACTCCTGCTCCTCGAGCCGCACATCGGTCTCCGTGCCGCCGGCCAGGGGCGATCGCTGGTTATCCTCATCGGCGTCCGCGAGATCCGCGCCGGCTGCCGCCGGCGCCTCACCTTCCAGATCCCCGCCCCCCGCGCCGGCTGCCGCCGGCGCCTCACC
>WHTC01000426.1 GCA_009379795.1 Nitriliruptorales bacterium
GGTAGTCGAGCACCTCGACCTGATCCAGGGCGAACCAGGCGCCGCCCTCGATACGGAAGGTCAGGGGCAGCCAGTTCGGCAGGTTGACCAGATCCTCGTTCTCGATCGGCCGCCCGGCGATCTCGGTGACCAGCCGGTTGTAGCCTCCGGCCGCGTAGGTCCCGGGGTAGTGGACGCCGTCGGCCCGCGACTCGGGAGCTGCGCCGCGCGTCGCGAAGTACCCGTTACCGAGGGTGCACAGCGCTTCGCGCAGCCGCTCGTTCTCGGGATCGACGCTGTCGTAGGCCAGTTCCCACACGCTCATCCGGCCCTCCTGTCAAGCAGTCCGGTGAGGTCCTCCAGGAACGCCCGGACCTCGTCGACGTCCCCCAGCCGGTACTGCGCGGCCGTGCGCTCCACGTCGCCGACGACGATGCCGACGCCGACATCGCCTTCGGCGAGCGCCACGAACGCGTCCTCGTCCGTCACATCGTCGCCGACGTAGATGGGGACGATGCCGTCGCGGTCCAGGCCAAGGGTCCGCAGCAGCCACAGGACCGCCCGCCCCTTGTCCCAGTCCAGGTCCGGGCGCAGCTCGAAGACCTTCTTCCCCCCGGTCTTTCGCAGCCGCGGGTAAGCCCGCGCCACCTCATCGACGATCTGCGCGAAGCGGTCAACCTCGTCGTCGGGCACGTTGCGGAAGTGCATGGCCACCGCGTAGCGCTTGCGCTCCACGCCAGCGCCCTTAACACCGGCCAGGCGGCGCTCCAGTTCCCGCTCAGCCTCGCGGAGTGGCTCGAGGTACGCCTCGGCGCCGTGGTCCACCTCCAGCCTCTGAGGACCCTGGATGTCAAACCCGTGGCTCCCGGCGTACACCAGACCGTCCAGGCCGACGAAGCGGCGGACATCGGGCAGGTCCCGGCCGCTGACGATCGCCACGGTGCAGCGTTGGGCCAGTCGCCGGACCGCCTCGCGCATCTCCGCTTCGATGATCGCCTTGCCGGGGTCGCTCACGATCGCCGACAGCGTGCCGTCGTAGTCCAGGAACACCGCGGGCGTACGGCCCGACAGACGCTCCTCGATGGCGCGCTGATGCAGGGCCGAGGGGAGGGCGGCGGCGGGGCGCAGCGCCATGGTCTCCCCCTCCAGGCGCAACTCGCCCAGGTCGGTCACCACGACGTCGGCGCCGCTGGCGCGCAGCGCGTCGGCCTGGCCCACCCGGTCGACGCCCACGACCAGGCCGAACCCGCCACGGCGTCCGGCCTCGACCCCTGACAGGGCGTCCTCCACCACCACCGACCGGGACGCCTCCACGTCCAGTCGCCTCGCAGCCTCCAGGAACAGCGCGGGGTCAGGCTTGCCGGGCAGGTGCTGCTCGGCCGCGTCAAGCCCGTCGACCCGCACCTCGAACAGCCCTGACAGTCCGGCGGCGTCCAGCACCGGGCCCGCGTTCTGGCTGGAGGAGACGATGGCCGTGGCGATGCCGCGCGTGCGAAGCGCGTGGATGAGCTCGACCGAGGTGGGATAGGCCTGGACCCCGTCCTCGGTGAGACTCCGGCGGAAGTAGCTGTTCTTGCGGTTGCCCAGCCCGCAGACCGTCTCCGCGTCCGGCGGGTCCTCGGGGTCGCCCTCCGGCAGGGTGATGCCACGGGAGTCCAGGAAGGTGCGGACGCCGTCGTAGCGCGGGCGGCCGTCGACGTGCTCCCGATA
>WHTC01000492.1 GCA_009379795.1 Nitriliruptorales bacterium
CAGCTCGCGGAGCAGCTCCACCAGCGGCCGGCCATCGGCGCCGGCGTGCCGCGCGCTGGCCGCCCGCACCACCTCGGCGGCGTCGTCACCGACGATGGCGCGCAGGATCAGCTCCTCGTCGGAGGTGCTCTCGCCGTAGCGCTGCCGCAGCTCCCGCAGGGTCGGCTCCGGCACCTCGAAATGCTCCAGTTCCCGCGCCCGGGGACGGTCGAGGATCTTGGCGCGCACCTCGGGGTCCATCCCCGCGATCGCCTCGTCGCCGCCGTGGCGGCCCCAGGCGTAGTGGATGACGTCGTCGCTGACCTGCTTGTAGCGCTCACCCAGGATGACGTTGATGGCGGCCTGGCTGCCCACGAACTGCGACAGCGGCGTCACCATGATCGGGTAGCCGAAGTCGGCCCGCACCTGCGCCGCTTCCTCCAGGGTCTCCTCAATCCGGTCACCGAGCCCGGCCTGCTGCAGCTGGTAGACGAGGTTGGAGATCATCCCGCCGGGGATCTGGTGGGTGTACTGCCGCTCGCTGTACTCCACCGGCTGGCCCTCGGGGAATCCTTCCTGGCGGGCGACCGCCCGCAGGTGATCGCTGGCCGGTTGCAGGGCCTCCAGGTCCAGCGGCGCGTCATAGCCCAGCGCCCGCAGGTTGCGGGCGACGTTGAACACCGAGGGTTGCGAGTTGCCGTTGGCCAGTGGTGGGACCGCGGTGTGCACGTACTGCACGCCGGCCTTGACTGCCTCCAGAGCGTTCAACGGCCCCAGGCCGTTGTTGCAGTGCCCGTGGAACTCCCAGGGGATGTCACCGGTCTCCGCGAGGAGCTTGGGAACCAGCTCCCGGGTGCGCTCGGGTGTGAGCAGACCGCCAACATCCTTGAAGCATATCCGGAAGGGCTGGATAGCAGCCGCCTGCCTGGCCCGCTCAATGAAATACTCGTCGGTGTGGCGCGCGGAGACGGAATACATGACGTTGATAACCGGCCGCATCCCGAGCCGCTCGAGGCGCTCTTTCTTGTCCCGCAGCCTGGTGATGCGGTTCCAGTTGTCACCGATGCGGGTGTAGCGGATGCCCAGGTCCACGGCCTTGGAGATCATCAGCTCG
>WHTC01000224.1 GCA_009379795.1 Nitriliruptorales bacterium
ACACCGGACCGCCTGCCCGACCGGGCACCCCAGCGCGCCCACCCTTACACACTCGCCGGCAACCGGCCGACGAGCCATCCCAACGACACCTCAACCCGAAAACCCGCCACTTGACGACCGGCTCATAGGCTGCTCAGCCGGTCGGGAACAATGCCACGACCTGCTCGAGGGTCATCGACTCGAAGTCCTGCTCGTGGTCCAGCGTCCAGTCGCAGATCTCCGAGCGGGTTGCGACCCACACATCGCCTAGCTCGCGCACCTCCGCGAGAAAGTCGTGGATGATCTCCACCCGGAAGCCCCGGCAGATGAACGGGTGGATGGCCAGTCCCATCATCTTGGGGTCGCCGCGCAGTCCCTCCCGGCGCAGGTGGCGCAACTCGTCGCGCAGCATCTCCAGGACTTGGCGCGGCGTGCGGCCGGCGTTCGAATAGGTGTGGTAGTCGCTCAGGTGGGCGTAGGGCATCCCCACCATGCGGCGGTCGCCGTCCCGGATGACGATCGGCAGGTCGTCCAGCTGGAAGTCGGCGTTCCAGCGGAACCCCAGGTCAAAGCCGAGCGGCACGGTGCGCGGGGTCATCCGGTGCCCGGGTGAGATGTAGCCAGCCGGCGGCTGGCCGAGGATCGTCTGGAACGCGTCCACCGTGCGCTGCAACGAGTCGCGTTCGCCCTTCTCATCGTACATTACGGCGTACTCGTGGATGTAGTTCTCGCTGCCCATGTCGTGACCACGGGACATGACCTCGCGCGCCAGGTCGGGACTCTCCTCCACGCGGATGCCGTTGGTCACGAACGTCGCGTCCACGCCATGGGCGTCGAACAGGTTCAACAGCCGTTTCACGCCCTGGCGCTCGGCGTACAGGTGATCGAAGATCACCGACATGTCGCGGTCGTAGCGTGCCTCGGCCGGCAGGGGTCGCTTGTTGCTGCGCTGGTGCGACCGGGACGTGCCGAGATCATCGGGCCAGCGCTCCCATGGGACCATGAGCCCCAGGGCGACGTTCTTGCCATCCGGCCATTTGCGCATGTTGCACACTCCTGTCAGCGATGAGGTTGCGCGACGTCACGTCAGGCCTGCCGCCGCGGCTACATCGATGTTGCCGCTGGCCGGCGGCCCCGGTGGTGCCGGAACATAGCAGCGCCCTTCGCGCGCACCCACACACCATGGAGCAAGAATCGGCTCTTTCACGCGGCGGGTTGCCCGACTGCCACCGGTAGAAGGCTCTTGACCACAGGGGCGCGCACACTTACGTTCGCGCTTGCATCAGTGGCGAAGCGCGAGGTAACCCATGTGGCGGAGACTCATTGTCTTGTGCATCGCGATCAGCGTGCTGGCGGCCGCATGCGGCGGCGAACCCACGGAAGAGGGGGCGTCCGACGGTACCGAGCCAGCCGCCAGCCCCGGTGATGCAGCGGGGGAGGCGTCCGGCGGCGTAGCGGACCTGCTGGCGTCCCTGGACGGGATGGACCGAGATGGGCGTCGCGCCGAGCTCATCGACATGGCGGCGGAGGAGGGGAGCAGCGTCACCATCTACACCTCCCTTAACACCGAGAATCTGGACGAACTGGCGGAGGTGTTCACGGAGGACACCGGCGTGGCGATCCTCAGCTACCGCGCCGCGGCCGAGGACGTGCGGACCCGTGTGCTGGAGGAGGCACAGGCCAACCGGCTGGAGCCGGACGTCGTCGCGATCGGCGACTCCCGGATGGTTCCACTGGTCGACGCCGACCTGCTCGCGCCCTACACCTCGCCCTATCAAGAGGACCTGGTAGACGGCGCCGTCCAGGACTTCTGGACGCTCATACGCTACAACCTGTATGCGGTTGCGTGGAACACCGATCTGGCTGCCGAAGGCGAGCAGCCGACCACCTTCGAAGATCTCGCTGACCCCAACTGGGACGGGCGCATGACCATGGAGTCCTCCGACGCCGACTGGTACTGGTCGGTCAGCGATTACCTGGAGAACGATCAGGGCTTCAGCGAGGAAGAAGTCGCGGAGTACTGGGAGCAGGTCACCGACGGCTCCGACTTCAACTCCGGGCACACCAGCACCAACCAGCTGCTTATCGCTGGCCGCTACGCGCTCTTCACGTCGGCCTTCAGCAGGAGCATCGAGCAGGAGAAGCTCGACGGTGCACCGGTGGAGTGGAGGCCCCCGGTCGAGCCGCTGTTCGCCACCCCCGAGGCTGCGGCGATCATCGCGCAGACGCCCCGTCCCGCCAGCGCCATCCTGCTCATGGACTGGCTACTCGACGAGGGCCAGGACGTCATGGCCGAGCTGCAGATCGATGTCACCCGCGCTGACCTCTCCGACCTTGGCGACGCCGAAGTCCGCTTCGTAGACGCGTATGAGTGGGCAGAGGTCGAGGCGGATGTGATCGCCGAGTACGAGGCCCTGTCCGGCGGAGGCTCCTAGTCGCGATCGAGCCCCTGGGACTGGATGGCGGAGCGCTGCCGGGGGTCGAGCGCGTCGCGCAGCGCATCACCGACCACGTTGAACGACAGCACCGTCACGAAGATCGCCAGCCCCGGGAACACCGCGATCCACCACGCCTGCTGGATGAACCCGCGCCCCTCGAACAGCATCCGGCCCCACGACGGGTCGGGCGGCTGCACCCCCAACCCCAGGAACGACAGCGCCGCCTCCGACAGGATGGCGAACGCCAGGCTGATCGAGGTCTGCACGATCACCGGCGCGAGCAGGTTGGGCAGCACGTGCAGGGCGATCAAACGGGTGTCGTTCGCCCCGACCGCACGCGCGGCGCGCACGTACACCTCCTCGCGCACGCTGAGCGCGCTGCCGCGCACGATGCGGGCGAAGATCGGGGTGTAGACGATGCCGATGGCGACCATCGTGCTGGTCGTGCCAGGGCCGAGGATCGCCAGGATCGCGATGGCCAGCAGCACCGCGGGGAACGCGAAGATGACGTCCATCAGCCGCATGATCACGTCTTCCAGGCGCCCGCCGTAGAACCCGGCGATCAGGCCGGACACCACCCCGATCGACAGCGAGATCCCGACCGCGACCAGCCCGACCAGCAGTGACACCCGGGCGGCCAGCACCACCCTGGTGAGCACGTCGCGGCCGAGTTCATCGGTGCCGAACCAATGCGCGGCGCTCGGCGGGCTCAACCGGTCCGCCACGCTGATGTCGTTGAGACCGTAGGGCACCAGCCACTGGCCGAAGAGCGCGGCGAAGACGAGCAGGGCCAGCACGATCAACCCGAACAGGGCCAGGCGGTTGCCGACCACGATCGCGACGATCTCCTGCCGGCGTGGGCGGGTGTCCGGGGCGGCGAGGTCGCCGGCCTCGGCTACCGGGGCGGTCCCAGCGGTGTGCGCGGCGTCGGCCATCAGTAGCTGATCCTTGGGTCGAGGTAGGCATAGAGCAGGTCGACCAGCAGGTTGATCAGCAGGAACGCGAGCGCGAACAGCAGGACCGCTCCCTGGAGTACGGGGTAGTCACGCGCCTGCACGGCCGTGAGCGCCAACACTCCCAGCCCGGGCCAGGCAAACACCACCTCGACCACGACCACGCCGGACAGCAGGAACGCCAGTTGCAGACCGGTGACGGTGATCACCGGCACCAGGGCGTTGCGCAGGACGTGGCGGCTCAGCACCGTGCGTTCCCGAAGGCCCTTGGCCCGCGCCGTGCGGGTGTAGTCCTGGCCCATCGCCTCCAGCGTGGAGGAGCGCACGAAGCGGGTCAGAATCGACCCGGAGACCACGCCCACCGTGACCGAGGGCAGCACGAGATGGCCGGCCCAGGCGGCCGGGTCTTCGAACAGCGGCACGTAACCGGACGAGGGCAGGATCCCCAGCCCCAGCGACACCGTGAGGATCAGCATGATGCCCATCCAGAAGTCCGGGATGCTGATCCCCGCCTGGCTGAACACCGTCGCGGCGTAGTCGAGCGGTGAGCCCTGGCGCACGGCGGACAGCACGCCGAGGGGCACGGCGATCAGCAGCGCCACACCGATGCTCGCGCCGGACAGTGACAGGGTCGCCGGCAGGCGCTCCAGGATCATCAGGGTGACCGGGCGCCCCGTGCGGAAACTCACGCCGAGGTCGCCGGACAGCGCCGCGACAAGCCAGGTCACGTACTGCACGGGCAGGGGCCGGTCCAGCCCGGCCCGCTCGCGGAGCGCTTCGTAGACCTCGGGGTCGAAACGGGTGCCCAGCGCCAGGCGGATCGGGTCGCCCGGCACCAGATGGATGAGCAGGAACACCACCACGCTCACCCCGAGCATCACGACCAGGGCCTGGGCGGTACGCCGGAGCGCGTACCCGATCACCGCTGTCGCCTGTCGTTCCCCAGGGGAGCGCGGCCCATCTGTCAGCCGCCCAGTTGCACCGTCTCGAAGTTGATCGCCCGGTCCGGCCGGATGGTGTACCCCTCCAGGTCGGGGCTCCACGCCTCCACGACGTCGGGGTTGTAGAGGTAGAGGTAGCTGTTGTCCTCCACGATCTGCTGGACGGCCTGATCGTAAAGCTCCTTGCGTGCGTCCTGGTCGGTTTCGGTGGACGCCTGGCCGAGCAGGTCGTCGGTCTCCGAGCTGCAGTACCCCTGGTAGTTGTTGCTCGCGTCGCACAGATGCTGCGAGTCGTAGAAGTCGGCCGGGTCGATGTTGCCGATCCAGCCGAGCATCAGGCCCTCCCAGTCACCCTGGGTCTGGCGGTCCAGCCAGGCGCTGAACTCCTCGACCTCGATCCCGACGTCGATGCCGACCTCGCCGAGTTGGGCCGCGATCACCTGCGCCGCCTGCACGGTCTCGGGGAACTCGTCGGTGACCATCAGGCCCATGCTCAGGTCCTCGGCTCCGGCGCCGGCGAGCAACTGCCGGGCCTGCTCCTGGTCCTGGTC
>WHTC01000483.1 GCA_009379795.1 Nitriliruptorales bacterium
GGCCCCACCCAGTAACCATTACCTTCGTCCCTTCACGCGCACCTGCTGCTTCTCGCCGGCCCCCCGCCACTTGATGACACGGGTGGGCGCGAACTCGCCCAACTTGTGGCCGACCATCGATTCGGAGATGTACACGGGAACGTGCTTGCGCCCGTCGTGGACGGCGATCGTATGGCCGACCATCTCGGGGAAGATCTCCGAGCGACGCGACCAGGTCTTAATCACCCGCTTCTCTTTGCGACTGTTGAGCTCGTCGACCTTCTTGGCGAGGTGCTCGTCGACGAACGGCCCCTTCTTCAAGCTTCGTGGCATGGTGCGCTCCTGGGGTGCGATCGCATCCGATCAGCGGCGACGCCTGCCGCGCCGGCGGATGATCTCGGAGTTGGACGGCTTCTTCTTGGACCGGGTCCGGCCCTCGGGCTTGCCCTTCGGATTGGTGGGGTGCCGGCCACCTGAGGTGCGGCCCTCACCACCACCATGCGGGTGGTCGACCGGGTTCATGACGACACCGCGAACGCTGGGGCGCTTGCCCTTCCAGCGCGCACGTCCGGCCTTGCCCTGGTTGATCAATTCGTGCTCGGCGTTGCCAACGGCGCCCACGCTCGCGCGGCACTCGGCCAGCACCAGCCGGATCTCGCCGGAGGGCAACCGCAGCGCCGCCTTCTTGCCCTCCTTGGCGAGCAACTGGATGCGGTTGCCAGCGCTGCGACCCATCTTGGCGCCGCCGCCCGGACGCAACTCCACGGCGTGGACGATGGTGCCGACGGGGATGTTGCGCAGCGGCAGGGCGTTGCCCGGCCGGATGTCGGCGCCCTCGCCGGACTCGACGCGGTCCCCCACCTTGAGCCCTTCGGGGGCGAGGATGTAGCGCTTCTCGCCGTCCACGTAGTGCAACCGCGCGATACGCGCGGAGCGGTTCGGGTCGTACTCGATCTCGGCAACTTTGGCGGGCACGCCGTCCTTGTTGCGGCGGAAGTCGATGACCCGGAGGCGGCGCTTGTGCCCCCCGCCCTGGTGGCGGGTGGTGATGCGCCCATGCACGTTGCGGCCGGCCTGCTTGGGATTCGGCTTGGTCAGCGACTTCAGCGGTCGGTCGGTCGTGACCGAGTCGAAGTCCGACACGGTCATACCCCGCCGCGCAGGCGACGTCGGCTTGTACTTGCGGATCCCCATTCAGATCCCCACCCTCCGTCGAATGCTCCGTAAACTCCGCA
>WHTC01000315.1 GCA_009379795.1 Nitriliruptorales bacterium
GAGAGACCCAGCGCCTGCACGTTTTCGGCGCTCATGAGAGACCCAGCGCCTGCACGTTTTCGGCGCTCATGAGAGACCCAGCGCCTGCACGTTTTCGGCGCTCATGAGAGACCCAGCGCCTGCACGTTTTCGGCGCTCATGCGGTGGTGGGATCCTGGCTCGGCACAGTTCGCCACGATACGCCGTCAGCCCCGGGGATTGTCGCCTTCGCCGTCATCAGCCGAGCGGCCGCATGATCAGACCCATGCGCGGCTTCGGGCGGAACGAGGTCGTCTTGGCGGGCATCCGCTCCCCGCGCAGTGCGAGGGCGAGGACCGTCGAGACGCTGGGTGGCCGAACCAGCAGCAGTGCCGCAGCCTCCCCCCGGTCAACCTCGGTCGCTGCTTCAGGATCGACCCGGTAGGCGATCTTCGCCGGGTCCACGACCAGTCGCGGCAGCAGCGCATGGTCGGTCAGAGCGGTGTCCAATCCCCTCCAGGTGGCCGAGCGGCCGGGCGAAAGCGCTGCGCGCAGGTGGGGCAGGTCGGTCGGCCGGAGCAGGAAGCCCGCGCCGGGCACCCGCAGCGCCACGGTTCCGGACGGCTCGCGCTGAAGTGCCGATCGCAGCGCGGGAAGGGCGGCCGGGGCCGGAACCGCGGCGACGTCGGGAGCCAGGCGGTCCACCCAGTCGGCCGGCAGTTCGGCCAGCACACGGTGCACCGGGAGGACGTGAAGGCCGTCAGAGGTGGCGTCCACGATCAACGCCAGCGTGCGTCCGCTCTCCGGATCACCACGCTCGTGCCGGGCCACCGCCGCAGCGTAGCGGTGGTGCCCGTCGGCGATCACGAGCCGGAGCCTGCGGAGGTGCGCGCGCAGCGACGCGACGTCAGCGTCCGCCGACGTCTCCACGATCCGGTGCTCGACCCCGGCCTCGTCGGCCAGCGCCACGGTCGGCTCGCGCCGCAGGATCCGGTTGAACAGGTCGTGTGCCCCTTCCGGCAGTGTTGGAGCGATCATGAATACGGGGGTCAGCTCCGCCGGCACTGCCCGCAGTCGTGCCAGGCGCTGGGCAACGCGCACCGGATCGACGTCCTCGTGCGGGAGGATCGCGGACCCCGGGCCGGGCGACTCGACCCGCACGGCTGCCAGCACACCGCGCTGGACGCTGGCGGGGCGCCGCGGCGTGGCGGGCCGCCGCTGCTCGACAACGAAGAACGCGGGATCGGGATCGGTCGCCAGGACTCCGGTGCGCTGCCAGCGTTCCAGGGATGCGGCGGCGTGGTCATAGCCGCGCTCCGTCGGCGGCGCCAGCAGCTCCAGCACGGTGTAGGGGCTGGCGGTGCGGTGCTGGGCATAGTCGAGCGGGTCGAACTCGTCGTAGGCCGGCGCCGACGTGCTGATTGGTTCCCCGGCCACCTGAGGCCGGTAGCGCAGGGCCCGGAACGGCGCCGCGTCTACCACTCGCCTACCGCCCCCATCACTGTCTCGGCCCACGCGACCTGCGCGGGAGGGCGTGCTCCGGGGTGGCCCGGAGCCCTGGAATGCCTGGCGCAACCATACTGTTTGATGGATCGGTACCCCCGGATGGAGGAACGATGACGCAGGAGCCGCAGCCCACCACCTACGATCTCTACGAGCAGGGTCGTGCGCGGCTCGAGAACGGGAACGCCGCCGGCGCCGCGGAACTGCTCGAGTTGGCGGTCGAACAGGAGCCTGAGAAGGCCTCGCTGCATGAGGCGCTCGGGCGCGCCTACTTTGCGACCGCTCACCTCACCTGGGCTCGGGAGCAGTTCGAGCGCGCGCTGGAGTTGCACCCAACCGACGACTTCGCCCACTTTGTCATTGGTCGCTGCTTCGAGCGGCAGGGCAGGCTCGCCGAGGCCGCCAAGTACTACAAGCTCGCGTGCGCGCTGGCGCCACGTGAGGACTACACCACCGCCCTGGCCCGGGTGCGGGATCGCACGGGCTGAGCCCGCCACTCACCTCCGGCCCCATCCCGAGGGCCGTCTGGGGGGCGGCCAACCGGGTGAGTCCCGGCGGGGGGAACCGAACCGCTGCCGGACCCGGGGACGCTGGGGGCGGTAGCCGAGGGCGAGCACGATCAGCACCCCCGCGACAAACCCGGCCACGTGTGCCAGGTAGGCCACGCCGCCGCCCGCCATGTCCGCCACCTGCCCGGCGAACAACTGCAGGACGAACCACCCGCCGAGGACGATCAGCGCCGGCAGGCGCAGCGGCAGGAAGAACAGCGGGATCACCAGCAGGGTGACGCGTGCGCGCGGGAACATCACCAGGTAGGCGCCCAGAATCCCGGCGATCGCCCCGGAGGCGCCGACGAGCGTCGCGAGGCTGCCGGCGTTGAGGAGCACGAACACCAGCGTCGCAATCGCCCCGCAGGTCAGATAGAAGATCAGGAACTGCGCCCGCCCGATCCGGTCCTCGACGTTGTTGCCGAAGATCCACAGGAACAGCATGTTGCCCAGCAGGTGACCCCAGCCGGCATGCAGGAACATCGCCGACAGGATCGACAGGTGGACATTCTTCTCGGGGGCTGCGTCGATGTCACACTCGGCGAGCGTGCTGTGGTCCACCTCGCGCTGATCCAGAGCCTCACCGCTCACGATCTCATGGGGTACCGCGCCCCATTCGAGGAAGAATGCCTGCTGGGCGCAGGCTCCGGCATCCCAGGGCTGGGCGAGCAGGAACACGGCGACGTTCACCGCGAGTATTGTCAGCGTCCAAACGGGCCGGCGCCGCGTAGGGTTCTCGTCAGCGATCGGGATGACCACGCCCGTAAGCCTAGC
>WHTC01000508.1 GCA_009379795.1 Nitriliruptorales bacterium
CACTCGTGATGAGGAAAGATCAGATCAGTGCCGCCACCGTGCAGGTCGATCGTAGCGCCCAGGAACGCCATCGACATGGCTGAGCACTCGATGTGCCAGCCCGGGCGGCCTCGCCCGATACGCGTGTCCCACGAGGGCTCCCCGTCGGCGGACGGCTGCCACACGACGAAGTCAAGCGGGTTGCGTTTGCCGATCCGATCCGGGTCGCCGCCCCGTACTTGAAAAAATCCCCTCTGCAGCTTGATGCCGTAACCCGACAACTGACCGAATGACGGAGCCTTCACAACGTCGAAATAGATGGACCCCTCAAGCTCGTACGTGTATCCAGCATCGCTCAAGTGCTTGATGAGATCCACGATGTCGTCAATGTGCTGCGTGGCAAAGGGCTCTTCAGATGGAGGACGTATGTTCAACGCCTCCATCTGCTCGCGGAACCGCCTCATCTCGTCGGTGGCGAGGTCGGCATAGTGGACGCCCAACTCACTGGCGCGTGGAAGGATCGAGTCATCGACATCGGTCACGTTGCGGACCATGGTCACGTCGTGCCCCAGGTCTTCGAGCCGACGACGCAGCAAGTCGTAGGTGAGAAAAGTAACCGCATGGCCTACGTGAGCCGCGTCGTATGGCGTTATCCCGCACACGTACATCCCAACGCGACGAGGAACCTCAAAGGGACGGATCTGGCCCGTGGCAGTGTCGTGGAGGCGCATGCTTACCATCCTGTCCGGTCCCTTTCCTCGACGTTGGGACAGCCGCGTCGACGGCCTTCCCAGGCATCGGCTGCGCGCCGGTGGGCCGTCGTGGGGCCCGCGCTGCTCGTGACCCGGTCCCCCTGCCCCGAGGGCCGCGCCAAGAAGCGGAACTTAGAGGGGCGCTACGCGCGGTCCGTCTGGCGTGTCCTCCACGGCCACCCCAAGCGAATGTAGCTTTTCGCGGATGGCGTCGGCGCGGGCGTAGTCCCGGGCGCTCCGCGCCCGCTCGCGTTCCTCGAGGAGCGCCTCCACCTCACCGGCCTC
>WHTC01000249.1 GCA_009379795.1 Nitriliruptorales bacterium
GGCGTGAGAGGCTTTGAAGTAGTAGCCCTGGTTGTCGCGGTAGCGGAAGCCGGCGGGGTAGCCGCCCTCCAGTTCGACGACCCCGTTCTGCTGGTGGGCCTCCAAGGCGATGCCGTGCGTTCCCGCCAGCCACAGCAGCGGGTCGGCGACGACGGTCAGGTAGCGGCGGAACCAGTCTCGGGCAACGTCGTCGACGGCGCGCTGCTCGGCGGCGGCCAGGCCGGTGAGCAGGGTACGCAGGCGGTACGGCCCGCCGGCGGGTGTGGGCTGGGACAGAGCGGCCACCACCGTGGCGTCCACCGTGTCCCCGGCGAAATAGGGGTTCTCCCGCAGCACGGTCTCGAACCCGGACTCGCCGTGTCCCGCCCGCAGCGTGATCCAGGCGGGGTCGCGGATGACCCGGAAGCGCGGGTAGCGTTCGGCGATCTCCGCGGCCAGCCCCGCGTCCAGCAACCGGTGAACCTCGGCGCCCCTCGCCAGCTCCTTGCGCAGGTTGCACCGCACCGAATTGGTGATCCTCACCGCGAGCGACAGCTTCAGCATGACAGGCGCGCTGGCCCGGTACACGGTGCGCAGCGACGACGTCGGGGACCAGGGCGTGCCCTGGGGACCGAGGTCGGCGAGCCTGCCCTTGCGCAGCAGGGCGCGGATCGCGGGATGCTCCCGCAGCCGCCGGGCCTGCAGGGGGTGCAGCGGCAGCAGGGCGTCCCCGCGCCGCCGCCAGCGTTCCAGCGGCAACGCCGGGTCGACCTCGGCATCGCTGACCAGCAGGTCGGCGAGGATGTCGGCGGCGGGCCGCTCCCAGGCGCTGTCCTGTTCCACCAGGGTGCCCTCGGCTCGGAACCAGTGGAGGGCGAAGCAGCGGCCAATCTCCGGTGAGTACCGTTCGACGTCCTCGGCGTCCATCGGCTGGCGGCTCTTGGCGGCCGGATGCAAGGGATGGCCGATGCGCAGGGACTGCTCGGCCCGCAGGAATGGGGTCGGGCCCGGCGCTGTGCCATCGGGGCTGGACGGGGTGCTCCCGGTGCTCAGGAAGCGCGCGACGTTGCGGGTGCTGTCGACCACCGCAGCGACGAACCCTCCGAGATCGGCATCACCTGCGTGACTGAGCGCGAGCTCGCGCCCCAGGAGCGTGGCCAGCGTGACGTGGTCCAGCGGGACTGCCGGGGCGCTGGGCGCGGTGCGGAGCAGCGCGGGCAGCCGGTACGCATGCTGGCCCGTGGGGGAGCGTCGGGTGCGCTGCACCTGGATCTCCAGGCCGAGCCGTGCCAGTCGCAGCGTGAGTAGGTCTACCGCGTCGGTCTCCGCCGGCGAGCAGCCGTCGAGGGCGCCGCCCAGCGTCTCGCGGAGGTGGCAGTTCAGCAGGGTGGTGACCGCGACGTCGTCAGCCTGCTCGGCGGGAGCGAGCCGCGCGGTGACCGTGGTGGGTGCGGGCGAGGTGAGCATCAGCGGGGTCCTGGCGGCGGTGCTGGCGGGTGACGGTCCAACCGGTCGGCGGTCTGGGTGATCGTCGCGACCAGGACCGCCAGGTCGGCTCGACTGGCGGCGGGATTGAGCAGGGTGAGCTTCAGGTGGGTGCGCCCACCCACCTCGGTCCGCCCCACCACGGCCGCGCCGTCGGCCAGCAGGCGGGTTCGGACCGCGGCGTTGAGCCGGTCGGAGCGCTCCGGTTCGTCCAGACATGGCCGGCACCGCAACACCACGCTGTTCAGCGTGGGGCGCTGAACCAGGTCCAGTGACGGGGCTGCGGCAATCAGATCGGCGGCGCAGGCGGCCAGATCCAGCGTCCGGTCCAGTAGCGCGCCGAGGGTGCGGCGCCCGAGCGTCTGGAAGGTCACCAGCACCTTGAGGGCGTCGAAGCGGCGCGTGGTCTGCAGCGATTTGCCGACCAGGTGCGGCTGGCGCCACTCGCTCTCCTGGTCCGCATCGGCGGCGTTGAGATAGGCGACCTCGACGTCGACGGGTGCCAGTGCGACACGATCGCGGACCAGCAGCGCGCCGCAGGCGATCGGCTGCCACAGCAGTTTGTGGAAGTCCACGCCCACCGAGTCGGCCTGCTCGACCCCCTCCAGCAGGCCGCGGTGCCGGTCGCTGAGCAGCAACCCCCCGGCATACGCGGCGTCGACGTGTAGCCATACGCCACGTCGGCGGGCGACGGTGGCAACGGCCGGCAGGGGATCGATACTGCCGAAGTCGGTCGTGCCCGCCGTCGCAACGACCGCCATCGGCGTCAGCCCATCGCGCTCCAGCCTGTCAAGCGTGTCCTCCAACGCGTCCGGTCGCAGCCGGTAGCGGTCATCGGTGTGGACGGTGACGACCGCGCGGTTGCCCAGACCGAGCACGGCGGCTGAGCGCTGGACGCTGAAGTGCGCCATCTCGGAGCACACGATCCGCAGGTTCGCACCCTGCGGGCCGAGTCCGTCCATGGCAGCGTCGTGGCCCTGGCGGCTCAGCGCGGCGTCACGCGCGAGCAGCAGCGCCATGAGGTTGGACTGCGTCCCGCCGGTGGTGAACACCCCGTCGGCTTCGGCGGGCAGGCCGGCCATAGCGCACAGCGTCTCGATCAGCCGCAGCTCCAGGTGGGTGGCGGCGGGCGACTGGTCCCACGAGTCCAGCGACGGGTTGGTGGCGCTGACGAGCACGTCGGCGGCCAGCGCGGCGTTGAGGGGCGGGCTGTGCAGGTGGGCGGCGCAGGCCGGGTGGGTCGGATCGACGGCATGGGCCACAGCCAGGTCGCCGACCCCGGCAAGGGCTTCGCCCAGCGGCCGGCCGTGCTCGGGAAGCACCTCGACGGCTCCGGCGAGCGTTTCCAGGGCGGACGGCGAGGTGCCGCGGTAGGGGCCCCGGCCGGCCGCAGCGCGCTCCAGGCAGCTGAGCGCCGCCTCGAGGGCGGCCCGGTGGGCGGCGAAGGCAGCCGGGTGTGGCCCGGGGAACAGCGCCGCCGGATCGGGGTCCAAGGTCATGCCGGCGGCGTCCCTCGGCTCGCGCCTGGGTCGCGCTCGGCGGCCGCCACGGCCTCGGCGAAGCGGTCGGCGATCGTCTCGACCTGCTCGGCGGTGACGGTCAGCAGTGGCAGGAAGCGCACGACGCTGGCGTGCGGCCCGCCCCGTTCAACGATCAGTCGACGCCGCACGCACTCCCGTGCGGCCTGGCGGGCCAGGTGGCCGTCAGGCGCGTCGAGCACGGCGGTGGGCACTGGCTGAGCCTCTCCTGAGCGAGCGAAACGGTAGGTGAGGCTACCCTTAGAATTCCTCGTGCCTCGGCAGCCGAGGGTGTCCGGGTCGGCAGGTCCAGCACACCCGAGCGGCCCATCCCCGCCGGCCGGACGGTGGGACGCCTCAGGCGCCCTCGCCGGTGTCCGCCGCGTCGAGCTCGAGTGCGATCGAGTTCATGCAGTAGCGCTGGCCGGTGGGCGCCGGGCCGTCGTCGAAGATGTGGCCGAGGTGGCTGCCACAGCGGCCGCAGACCGCCTCGATACGCCGCATGCCGTGGCTGCGGTCCTCCTCGTACTGGACCGCTCCCGGCTCGATGGGGTCCCAGAAACTCGGCCACCCTGTGCCCGAGTCGTACTTGGTCGCGGACGTGAACAGTGCCTGGCCGCAGGCTGCGCAACGGTAGACGCCCTCGTCCTTGGCGTCCCAGTAGGCGCCGGTGAACGCCCGCTCGGTTCCCTTGTTGCGCAGGACCTCGTACTGCTCGGGCGTCAAGCGCTGGCGCCACTCGTCTTCGGTCAGCTCGACACGCTCGCTCATCACCGCTCCGTGCTGTGGTTCGGGCCGTGGCGCCCGCAGCGGGCGCACCGACACCGTAGCGTGACGCTCGCCTCAGTTGTCGAGCAGGCGCCGGATGGTCTCAGCGAGCACCGCCACGCCCGTGGGTAACGCGGCCTCGTCGACATCGAAGTCCGGGCTGTGGTGCGGCGCGCCGATGCCCTTCCGAGGATTGGCCACCCCGAGCAGGAACATGCTGACCGGCAGTCCGGTGTTGCCGAAGGCGTAGAAGTCCTCACCTCCCAGGCTGGGCTTGGATTCGGTGAGCACCCGGTGTTCGCTCAGTACCGAGCGGGCCGAGGTCGCAACGAGTTCGCTGAGTGCGGGGTCGTTGAAGCCAGCGTCGTAGCCCGCCC
>WHTC01000210.1 GCA_009379795.1 Nitriliruptorales bacterium
CGGCCAGCGCGGGGACGGCCAGGGCGGGGACGGCCAGGGCGGCGGCGACCGGCGAAGACCCGGCGGGCCCAGGCCGCCCGCAGGGGGCACCGGGGGAACCGCACCGTCGTCTGGCGGAGCCATCCCGGTGCGCACCGCGGAACCGCCACCCGTACCCGGGCCTTCGCCGCCTCCCCAACGATCCACCCCGCGCGCCAACCCACCCGCCGACGGTGAGCGGAGGCCCTGATGGCCGGACCGCAGTACCAGTTCGGGCCGCTCGAGCGTCCTGGGATCGTGCTGGGTCTCTCCGGCGGCCGGGTGATCGTGCTGCTGCTCGGGCTGTTCATCACGGTGGTGGTCATCAACCTGGACAGCGGCGTGATGGGGTTCCTTGGCGGGATCGGCATCATGGTGCTCGCCGCAGTGGTGGCCTTTACCCCGGTGGCCGGCCGGGGGCTGGATGAGTGGATTCCGACGGTGGTGCGCTGGTTGATCCTGGGGGTACTGGGACGCAAGCGGGTGGCCTCGATCCCGATCATGGGACAGACCCGCAGCGGTGAGCCACCTAGCGAAACGCCTCCGAACCTGGCCAAGCTGCGCATCCTGGCTGCGGAGCAGGCCGCGGGCGGGCCCCGCATCGGCGTGGTGAAGGACGAGCGGGCCGGCACCTTCACCGCCGCAGTGGCGGTACGGGGCACCGCCTTCGCGCTGCTCAGCGCCAGCGACCAGCAGCAGCGGCTCATGGGCTGGGCCAACGTGCTCGCCGGGCTGGCCGTCGCCAACTCCCCGATCTCACGCCTGCAGTGGCTGGAGCGCACCGCGCCCTCGGACAGCGACGCGCTGGCGCGCTACTTCTCCGAGCGGGCGGTGCTGGAGCCCCAACACCCTTCGGTGCAGTCTTACCTGCAACTGGTCGACGAGGCCCAGCCCGTCACGCAGCAGCACGAGGCATTCGTGGTGCTCCAGGTTTCAGCGCGCAAGGCGTACAAGGCGATCCGCAAGGCCGGCGGTGGTGACAAGGGCGCCTGCGCGGTGACCCTGCGGGCGCTCGAGGGTCTGGTCGATCTTCTGTACGACGCGGACCTGCATGTCGAAGGGGTACTGCCGCCCCGGCTGTACGCCCGCGCGATCCGCACGGGGTTCGACCCTTCCGCTCGCGTGGGCATGAGCCGCATCGGCGCGGCCGACCCCGCGCGCGAGGGCGCCCCTTCTCACGAGGCTTTCCCGCACGCGACCGAGGCGGCCTGGAACTCCTACAGGGCCGATGGCGCCTGGCACAGCACGTACTGGATCGCCGAGTGGCCCAGGGTGGCCGTCGGTCCCGACTTCCTCGCACCCCTGCTGCTGCGCACCCGGGCGGTTCGTGCGGTGTCGCTGGTGATGGAGCCGGTCGATCCGCAGCGTTCGGCCCGCGAGGCCGAGGCCGCGATCACCCGCGATGAGGCCAACCGCACCATGCGGGAGCAGCGCGGGTTCATGACCACCGCCCGGCGGTCGCGGCAGGAGGACGCGGTGCGCGAGCGCGAGCAGGAGTTGGCCGTCGGGCACAGCGAGTACCGTTTTTCCGGCTACGTCACGGTGACGGCCACCTCCGAAGACGAGTTGGAACGGGCGTGCGGGGAAATCGAGCAGCGCGCCTCCCAGTCCCGGGTGACGCTGCGACGCATGTACGGCGAGCAGGACATGGCCTTCACCACCACGCTGCCGCTGTGCCGGGGACTGCGGGAGACCAGCGCACTGAAGCGGGGCCAGTGAGCGATGCGCCTGCCCGCCGCTCACCGCGTCACCACCGCCCATCTCCAGGCGGCCTACCCGTTCATGAGCGAGGGCGGGCTGGGCGGGCGCGGGACCTACATCGGCCAGGACCTCTTCGGTGGAGCGTTCACCTACGACCCGTGGGAGCTCTACTCGGCCGGGGTGCTGTCCAATCCCAACGCGCTGGTCGCCGGGGTGGTTGGCAAGGGGAAGTCCGCGCTGGTCAAGTCGTACATCCTCCGGCAGCAGGTGTTCGGGCGCCGCGCCGTGGTGTTGTCGCCCAAGCCAGGGGAGTACGACCGGTTGGCCGAGGCGATGGGGGTCACGCCGATCTCGCTGTACCCCGGCGGCGCTGTCCGGCTGAATCCGCTTGACGCGATGATCGCTCCCGCGGACGCGACGCCGACCGCGGTGGCTCAGCACCGTGAGACGCTGCTGGTGTCGCTGGCCGAGGCTGCCGTTCGCCGGCCGCTGGAACCTGAAGAGGTGACTGCCACCGGGCTCGCCCTGGCCGAGGCCAACCCCGGCAACAACGGCGTGCTGACGCTGCCGGCGGTGGTAGATGCGCTCCTGCGGCCCACCCGCAGCGCCGCCGAATCCATCGCCGTGGACGTCGAGACCCTCGCCCAGGACGGGCGCAAAGCGGGGCTGGCGCTGCGTCGCATGGTCACAGGCGACCTGCGCGGCATGTTCGACGCGCCGACCACACCTGGTGTGTCGCTGGGCGGCCCGCTCACGCTGATCGACCTGTCGCGGATGTACTCCTCGCCGGCCCTGGGCATCATCATGCTCTGCGCCAACGCCTGGCAGCAGGCGGCAGTCTCTCGAAGTGACTCCAGCAAGTGGATCAGCGTCTCCGAGGAGGCGTGGGCCACCCTGCGCTACACCTCCGTGGCCAGAGGCATGCAGGAGAGCTACAAGCTGGCCCGCTCGTACGGGGTGCAGAACATCATCGTGCTGCACCGGCTGAGCGACCTCGAAGCGACCGGCGCGGCCGGGTCGGAGACCCGCACTTTGGCGCGTGGGCTGCTGGAGGACACCGAGACCCGCATCATCCTCAACCAACCTCCGGGCGAGATCTCCACCGCCGTCCGCCTGCTCGGGCTGACCGATGCCGAGGCGGCCCTGCTGCCGGGCCTGCCGCGGGGGCGGGCGCTGTGGAAGATCGCCGGCCGGTCGTTCCTGGTTGACCACCGTCTGTCCCAGTCGGAGTGGCCGATCATCGATACCGACGCCGGGATGAACGTGGGAGCGGCTCACTGACACCGCCGCCTCGACGGCTGCTATGCACTAGTTAGAGTGCCCAGGCGGCCAATGCACCGATTCGGTCGGAATGCTGAAGGCTCGGAGGCGATGCAGCCTGCGGCTTCCAGACCAGCAGGTGTGCTCGACCATGCGGTGGAGTCCATGAACGACAGCGGAGTTCTCACGAGCCAGTCCACACTGTCACCAGAAGTGGCGGCGCAGTTGCATAGCGAGGCGGTCGGCGAGGTGGCGATCGGTGACGACGTCCTCCTCCTCGGATCCGCCCACGGTGGACTGCTGAACGTGGCGCCCTCCGGCGCGCCCTTCGTGGCCCGCCTGCGGCCTCGCCCCGACGGGTTCCTGCCGCCGGTCCCGGCCGATGTCCTGGGACGGGAACCGGAGCGGGCGGCGGTGGCGGAGGCGCTTGCGAATGCCCTGCCGCTGGAATTCTACGGGGAAGCCGGCGTGGGCAAGACCACCCTGCTGTGCAGCCTGGCCAACGACCCGCCGGCGATCCCTCCGGGAGGCATCGTCTACCTGTCGGCGCGCGAGCAGCCGCTGGACGATCTGCTGCAGCAGATTCACGACCTGTTTGTGGAGAGCGACCCGCCTCGTGAGGCCACCCTCCAGGAGATCCGCAGCGCCATGGCCGATGTGCGGGCCCTGGTGCTGCTGGACGATGTCCAGTTGGGAGACGACGAGGTTGGCACCCTGCTCGACGCGCTGCCCCACAGCGTGGTCGTCCTCGCCGCCGACCAGCCGCGCCTGGGCGGCCGGGGTCGCAGCGTGGCGTTGCGCGGGCTCGACGTGAAGCACGGCCTGGCGCTGCTCCAACGCGCTCTGGGGCGACCCCTGGGCGGCAAGGACCTGCGCTCGGGCACCGCCATCATTGAGGCGCTCCGGGGCAACCCGCTGCGCCTGCGCCAGCAGTTCACCCTCCTGGCCGACCGGGGTGCCTCCCTGCACCGGGTGGCGGCGGCGCTGCAGAAGGCCCCGCCGGGCCAGCCCTCAAGCGCGGGTCCAAGGAAGCAACCGGGGATCGCGCCGCCCAGCGAGTTGGCCATGCGCGCGGTACGGCCGCGTTCCGCGGCGGAGTCCCGCCTGCTGACGCTGCTGGCAGCCATGCCGGATGCGGCCATCGAAGCTGCTCACGTGGCGGCGCTGACGGACGTGAGCGATGCTCGTGAGATCCTTCAGCGGTTGGAGCGCCGCGGTCTGGTCAAGCAGGAGGGGCCAGCCGGCTGCTACCGGCTGGCCGGGGATCTTGCGGCCATGCTGGCCGGCAAGGCCGAGACCGAACGATGGCGTCGGCGCGCCCTGTGGTACTTCGCAGCCGTCCTCGACGCCCAGCGCCGTGGGCGCCCGGAGACGGCCGACGCGGTGGAGCCCGCGCGCGTGCTCCTGCGTTGGGCGATCGCCACGGAGCACTGGGCCGGCGCGCTGGAGCTTGCTCGCGGCATCGAGGAGCGCCTGGCGCTCGCCCGCCGCTGGGGTTCTTGGGCCGAAGTCCTTCAGGCGGCGCACACGGCGGCCCGCGCCCTCGGCGACGAGGCCAGCAGCGCCTGGGCGCTGCATCAGTCAGGGACCCGGGCCATGTGCCTGGGCAGCGAGGTGGGCCATGCCGCACTCGTGGAGTCGCTGCGGATCCGCGAGCAGATCGGGGACCAGCGGGCCGCCGAGGTCACCCAGCACAACCTGGTGTGCCCGCTCAGTCCCGTCGCCGCGGCCGAGAGCCTCAGCAGGATCAGGATCCGCCCGGGGCGAACCGCGGAGGATCCGACCGAACCGGTCGTCGAGCCGCCCCCGGTGGCCGTGCGGGCCGAGGGAATCGAGACGACGGCGGATATTGGCGTCTCCCGTTCGACGCTGCGTTCAGCGACGGTGGTCAAGGTGATCGCGACGCTGATGCTGTTGTGCGGGCTGGGCGTAACGGCCAACGCCATATGGGTTGCCCCCCGACCCCTTGTCGCCCTCCCACCCCCTGACGCCGGCCTCGAAGCGGGCGAGGAGTCGGGCGCCATCCGCTCCGGCTCGTTGGGGGGGCGCAGCCGCCCGTGGAGCGCCCCGTCTGCGGCGAGTACCGGGTTGCCGGCGGAGCGCACCTCCGAGGATCCCGATGCGGGGGAGGCTCGGGGCGGGATACCGGACGCATCATCCACTGTTCCAGGTCGGCCCGAGCCGGTCGGGACGGTCACATCCCGTGCCACGCCGAGTCCTTCGCCGATCCGGCCGGGCAGACCCCCCGCCCCGTCACCGACCAGCGCCCCGACGCGGCCTCCGGGAACATCGCCGACGCCCAGTCCGACGTCGTCACCGACGCCCAGCCCGACTCCGACCACTAGCCCGACTCCGACCCAGACCCCAACGCCCAGCCCGACGCCGACGCCGACGCAGACGTCGACCCAGACGCCCAGCCCGACGCCGACGCCGACGCAGACGTCGACCCAGACGCCCAGCCCGACGCCGACGCCGACGCAGACGTCGACCCAGACGCCCAGCCCGACG
>WHTC01000329.1 GCA_009379795.1 Nitriliruptorales bacterium
GCCTGCTCGGGGGTCAGCGGGCAGACCACCGTGCGTTCGATCTTCTCAGGCAGATCAGCCAGGATGCCGGGATCGCGCTTCTCGCGGCGCAGGATGAACGGCCCGACCAGGCGCCGCAGCCGGCGGGCGACCTCGGCGTCCTGACGCTGCTCGATCGGTGCGGTGAAGCGGCGGCCGAACCGGGCGCGGCTGCCCAGCAGCCCCGGGTTTGTGGCGTCCAGCAGCGACCACAGCTCGGCGAGCCGGTTCTCCAGCGGGGTGCCGGTCAGCGCGACGGTCTGGCGGGAGCGGAGCCGGCGAACCGCCCGCGCCCCGACCGTTCCCGGGTTCTTGACCTGCTGGGCCTCGTCCAGCGTGACCGTGTCCCACTCGACGCCGGCCAGCAGTTCGGCATCCCGGCGCAGGGTGCCGTAAGTCGTGAGCAGCACCCCCTTGACCCCTTCGAGCCGGTCAGGGCGGTCCGCCCCGTGGTGGCGGCTGACGGTGGCCGTCGGGGCGAAGCGGTTGAACTCCCGCTCCCAGTTGCCCACGACGGACGTCGGGCAGACCACGAGATGCGGTCCACCGCCGCCATCGCGCAGCAGCAGGTGCGCGATCAGGGTTGGGGTCTTGCCCAGGCCCATCTCGTCGGCGAGGACCGCGCCCAGGCCGAGCTCCCCCATGCCCTGCAGCCAGGCCACCCCGCGGCGCTGGTAGGGCCGCAGCTCACCGTCGAAGCCTGGCGGGGCGGCCTCGACGGGCGGGCGTTCGCCCGCCGCCCGGAGGCGGTCGATCAGCTCGCCCAGACCTCCGGATATCGCCACCTCGATCGGCTCGGCCAGCTCTTCCCCGCCGGGATCCATGCTGACCCCGGCGATCTCGGCGGCCGACCCGGCCAGTCCGAGCGCCAACGCGTCGGCCAGCGGCAGCTCGCCGGGCGGGCCCAACCGCTCCAGCCGCCGCAGGCGCTGGGAGTCGATGCGCACCCAGCGTTCCCGGACGCGCACCAGTGGCGCCTTGGCCTGAACCAGAACCCGGAACTCCTCGGGAGTGAGCGCGTCGTCGCCGAGCGCGGCCTCCCAGCGGAAGCCGGCCAGCAGCCCGTCGAAGGGCCCAGGGATGGCGCCCGGGTCGACGCCGTCGTGGCGGATGCCCGCCAGGCGTGCCAGGCCGTCGGGTTCGAGGAGGGCGGCCGCCGGCGCACCGGCCGCCACGCCGTCCTCACCAAGGCGCAGGCGGAGCAGCAGATCGGTGCCGACGAGGTCGGGAGGAAGCACCACGCCGATGCCGTCGAGCAGCAGCCGGTCAGCGGCCTGGTCCAGGAACGCCCAAGCCTGGTCCAGGTCCAGGTCGAGCCCTTCGGGGGCAGCGGCGTCCAGCACCGTGTCCAGCGGTGCGAAGAGCCGGGCCGCGCGCGCCAGACCCCGCAGGAGGGCTCGCTGCAGCCCGGCGGCCGATGAGCCCCGCGCGCCGTCGCCGTCCGGCGCCAAGGACGCTCCCGACCAGATCTCCGCCGCAGGGACATGCTCCCCGTTGTCGGTGCGCACGCCGAGGTCCAGCCGCCAATCGCCATCCTGGGCGGCGGGTGCGGCCAGGCGCAGCTCCAGGCTGCCGCCTGGTCCTTCCTCGAACTGGCCACGCCACCAGGCGGCGACGCCGGCGACGAGCTCATCGGCGTCGTCGCGCAGAGGGACCGTGGGGTCGCTGGGGTCGATCAGCGCTTCGGCCCAGCGGGCGGTCCAGGGCAGCAGGCGCGCGCGGGGACGGCCGGGGCGAGGCGGGTCCCCGCCGCGACGGACCGCGAGATCGGCCACGGCGTCCAGGAACGCCCCGAGCAGCGCCTCGGCACGCCAGATCCGCTCGGGTCCGCTCGATTGCGGGCGCACGAGGGCGTGCCCCGCGAGCGGCAGCGTGGCGGCCACCCGGCGGCGGGCGTCCGCGACGGCGGGATCCTGGGTATCGACGCGCCACTGCGCCACCACGTCCGGTTCAACCACGGTCGCGGTGTCAGCCGGAGGGTGGCGGATCAGGGCGGGCACCAGCGCTCTGGCACTCACCAGCGAGCCGGCGAGGCGTGCGGCGAGGGCCCAGGCCCGCACGCTGTCGGTCGCCTGCGCCCGCCCGTTCACCCCGGCCAGGGCGTCCAGCGCGTCCTCCAGATCGGCGAGCGCAATCGGCACGTCGGATACCGCCGGCAAGCCGTCCTGGCCGGGCAACGCCAGGCGTGCACGGCCCATCCGCTCGGTGGACACGCCGAGCACGCCGAGCGTCTCCGGTCGTGGCGGGGCACCGGTGAGGTGATAGAAGGCCAGCCGTCCCCGTGCGGGAAATACCGGGTCCGGCAGGAATACCGCCTGCAACGGGGCAACGGGAGGCTGCTGAACGTGAGTCAACTCGACCACGCTACCTGCGCGCGCACCGGGAGGCGAGAGGAAACGCTGCCATGTCCGTGCGGTCGCCGGCGGCGGATCAGCGCGGGTCGAGTTGGGCGATCAACTGGCGCAGGGCACTCGCCGGGACCTGATCCCCTTCGCTGGCGCGCAGCAACGCGCGGAGC
>WHTC01000190.1 GCA_009379795.1 Nitriliruptorales bacterium
AGAGGAGCATCGCGATGCGGCCCCAGAGGATCCTGCTGGTCCTCCGCTTCCCGTCGACCCGCACCCGGCTCATGTCACGAGCATTATCACTGATTGGCATCCACAAGGCGCGGACCTTCGACCGTTGCGCCCCTACCTTGCCCCCAGCCCGCCGTCGCCCGGACCGGGCCGCGCCTCATGCCCCGCCGGTACGTGCCTGCACGGCACCCTGGGACCACTGATCGAACATCCGGCGCATGCGGGAGCGGCCGGCCACCAGGAATCTGAGGCTGGCAAGCCGGTCGGCCGGGGCGAAGGCCGCGGCCAGCACCACCCGGCTGCCCATGGGGTCGGTGAGCACGCGCACCCCGACGCCCAGCCGTCCAGCAGGAAGGACGGTGACCGCTTCCAGAAGCCGAGGCCTGAAGGTTGTCACCTCCCAGGTCTGGGCTTGCCCACCGTGCCGGAGCACCAGTTGCGAGCCGACCTCGACCGGCTCGGGATCCACCTTCTCGACGGCTTCCACATCGGTCCACTCCGGCAGCCGCCGCGGGTTGCCCACCAGTGCCCAGACATCGTCGGGCTTCGCCCAGCCAGCGGCGAAGATCTCCAGACGCCTGGTCACGGCACTACCGAGGTGACCCTGCGAACGAAGGCCACGGTCCGTTCCTCGATCATGTCCGCGTCGTAGTCCAGCGTGGCCACATGGTAGCTGCGCTCCAGCCAGATCCGTTCGACCTCGGTCGACTGGATGCCCTCCATGATCACGTCGCCGTTGCCCTGCTCGACGACGTGGTCGACGCGCGAGCTGAAGATCAGCGTGGGCACGGTCACCGCCGCGAGATGGTCGCGAACCATGCGCTGCATCTGGAGGAAGGAGGCCAACGCCTTGAGGGGGAGCCGCGCGTAGGGCTTCTCGTCACCACCGGGCCTGGCGATATCATTCCCGATGCCGGGGAGGCCGGGAATGACCCACTTGAGGAACGGCAGGGCCTTCAGCCGTGGGTCTCCGCTGTACACCGAGGGATTGATCACGACGATGCCGGCCAGGTCCTCGCCATGGGACTCGGCCAGATGCAGGCCGATCGTGCCGCCCATCGAGATGCCGACCGCGACCCGCGCTCGGGTGCGGCGGCGGAGCCGCGCCAGGGCGTCGACGGCCTCACGGACCCAGTCGTGCCAGGTCGCCTTGGCGAGTTCCTGCCAGACGGTCCCGTGCCCCGGCAGTCGCGGCATCTCGACCGCGAAGCCTGCCCGAGCCAGCGCTTCGGCCAGGGGGCGCGTGCTGACCGGGTTGCCGGTGAGTCCATGCAGCACCAGCACCCCGACGTCGCCACCCTCCGCCGACCACGCCTCGGCTCCCGGCAACACCTCGGCCATCCACGCCCCTCCTGTCTCCGCAGGGTTGACCGTACCGCTCGGCGGCGGCGGCGCCGTGCAGGCATGAGAAAGGGGTGCGGTCTCGCGTCCGCACCCCTTTTGGCGGGGAAGGCTCAGGCGTCTCGCTCCACGGGCACGTCGACGAGGGAGCCGTACTCCGTCCACGACCCGTCGTAGTTGCGGACCTGGGGGTAGCCGAGGATCTCGTGCAGCACGAACCAGCTGTGCGCGCTGCGCTCGCCGATCCGGCAGTAGGCGACGACGTCCTTGTCGGCGGTGATGGACTGCGAGCTGTACAGCTCGCGCAATGCGTCGACCGGCAGGAACTCACCCGTGTCCGCGTTCACCGCCTTACCCCAGGAGATGTTCTTCGCTCCGGGGATGTGACCGGGGACCTGGGCGGCCTCCTGCGGGAACGCCGGGGGCGCGACGACCTCGCCGGCGAACTCGGCGGGGGAGCGCACGTCGACGAGCGCCGTGCCGTCGGGTGCGCCCACGTAGCGCTGCAGGATCTCATCGCGGCGGGCGCGGATCTGCAGGTTCGGCTCGCTGGCCGTGTAGGAGCCGGTCTGCTCGGTCTTGGTCGGCTCGCCGGTCAGCGGCCGGCTCTCCAGCTCCCACTTCTTCCGGCCGCCGTCGACCAGGCTGACGTTCCGGTGACCGTAGACCTTGAAGTACCAGTAGGCGTACGCGGCGAACCAGTTGCTGTTCCCGCCGTAGAGCACCACATGGGTGTCGTTGCCGATCCCGCGCGACGCGACCAGTTGCTCGAAGCCCTCCTTGCCCAAGAACGTGCGGCGCAGCGGGTCCTGGAAGTCTGCCTTCCAGTCGAAGCCCACAGCACCGTGGATGTGGCTGGCGGTATAAGCGCTGGCGTCCTCGTCGACCTCGGCGATGACGACATTCGGGTCGTCGAGATGCTCGGCGACCCACTCGGTCGATACCAGCGCCTCAGGGTTGGCTGCCATCTGCAGAGTCCTCCTTCACGTGCCGCGCTTCCCCGCACGGCATCGACGTCTCTCGTGCACGGGCGCACCACCCTGCCCCAGGCCGCGGCGCGGAACTCCGGCCACGATGGTGGGAACGGGGAATACTCGTCACCGCCGGGCCCACCAGGTCCAGCCGAGCATGCCCACCAGCGCGGCGTCGACGGCCAACTCCTCCACCGGGCGCAGCCCGCGCGGCCCAGGCGCCACAGCCCGAAGACGGCGACCGCGATGGTCACGCATAGCCAGGGCACGGTCAGCGCCGCGGCCGCCGGTCCCGGGCGCACGGCGAACCCACGCTCCGTCCTCGTAACTGTTGGGCGTGCCCGGGCAGCGGCCCTCAAGGACGATGACGAATGATTGTGTATGCGCTATCATCGCGTCCATGACGATCGCTCGCGAAGGTGCCGCCCGAGGACCCGGTCTCGGCGCCCACCTGCTGCGCGACGCCAGGAGGCGCCGCGGCTTGTCGCAGCGCGCGCTCGCGAAGCGGTCAGGCGTCGCACAGTCCACCATCTCCACCATCGAGTCTGGGCGTCAGCAGCCCAGCGTGGTGATGCTCGCCAAGCTCATCGAGGCGACCGGGTTCCGCATCGACGCCCGGCTGGTCAATGCGATCCGACCCTCGCAGCTTCTCGCCGACCATCGCCATGAGGTCGAGGCCGTCTTCGCACGCTATCCGATACAAAGAGGTTGGGTCTTCGGCTCCGTTGCTCGCGGGACGGACGGCCCGGGCTCGGACCTTGACCTCCTGGTCGAGTTCGAGGCAGGCACACCGTTCGCAGAACAGGTCGGACTCGATGACGAACTCTCGGGCGTGCTCGGTTGCCGAGTCGATGTCGTGGCAACCACCGACCTCGAGACGAACGAACTCTTCCAGCGACGGGTCATGCGGGAGCGCAAAGCGCTGACCAGCGCTGCCTGAGATGGACGAGCGTACCGCCGAACGCCTTCTGTACCTGGACGAAACCTGCGCCGAGATCGCCTTGCTCGCCGAACGCGGACGGGAGGCCTACGACCGCGACATCGCGGTCGCCAGGGCCTGCCAGTACAGCATCGTGAGACTCGCCGCCGACATCGAGCGGCTTGGCTCCGGCTGGATCGCTGCCCATCCCTCTGTCGCGTGGACGCTCATACGAGGCATGCGGAACCGCATCGCCCACGACTACCTGACCCTCGACGGCGGCATCGTCTGGGAAGCGGTGACGCAGCATGTTCCCACGCTGCGAGAACAGCTTCAGGCCGACATCGAGACCGCCAAAGCGATGCTGAGCGGGCCTCCCGACCGGTAACGGACGCCGGTCGGCGTCTCGGCGGTGGTATTAGGTGTCGCTCAACGATATTATTCGGGCCTCTCCCAGGGTCTGGGAGGCCGGCATGACAGGGTTGACAGCTGGCACGCAGCCTGGGTGCCGTCGGTGTGGCGATGACGCAGCACTACCTCGCCGGTGAGATGTCGCTGCTACTGGGGCAGTTGCAGGCCGTGGCCACGAGCCACGCGTGCGTGCGTGACGCCGCGTACCTGCGTCGAGAGGCAGAGACGGGGCCGCTGACGGCACTGGGCTCTGTGGCGGTGCGCGCGTTGGAGTTGACCAACGGTCTGTGCTGGGACTCGCTGAGTCGGGGAGACACGCCGGCGTTCGCGCGTCAGGCGGCGCTCTGCGCTGAACTGCATGAATTCGGCACGTGTGCCGACCTGCTTGACGAGGAATAGCGTCGCTATCTTCGAAGCCGCTTCCCCAGCGAGAGGTTTAGTAATGGCAGAAGGACAGGGCGCGCAGGTCTCCGAGGCGCAGATCGCCGTTCACTGGCGTGAGGAGGAGTACTATCACCCTCCGGCGAGGTTCATCGCGCAGGCGAACGCGGCGGACCCGACCATCTTCGAACGGTTCCGCGAGGAGCAGTTTCCCGAGTGCTTCAAGGAATACGCGGATCTGCTCGTGTGGGACGCCTACTGGCACACGACGCTGGACACAAGTAACCCGCCGTTTTGGAAGTGGTTCGTCGGTGGTCGACTGAACGCCTGCTACAACTGCGTCGACCGCCACCTGGCAACCAGTCGTAACAAGGCAGCTTTCATCTGGGTGCCCGAGCCGGAGAGTGAAGACACCAAGGCGATTACGTACCAGGAGCTCTATAGCCGGGTCAACGAGTTCGCCGCGCTGCTACGAGATTTCTGCCGCGTTGAGATTGGCGACCGCGCGACCTTCCATCTGCCGATGGTCCCAGAGTTGCCCGTTTCCATGCTGGCCTGTGCCCGACTCGGCGTCGTCCACTCCGAGGTATTCGGAGGGTTCAGCGGTGCGGCGTGCGGAGACCGGATCGCCGACTCCGGAAGCCGCATCCTGGTGACGATGGACGGCTACTACCGCAACGGCGAGCTGATCGACCACAAGGCCAAGGCGGACGAGGCGGTCGCGGCGGCTCGTGAACGGGGTGTCGTGGTGGACAAGGTGCTGGTCTGGCGCCGATACCCCGGCCAGTATGCATCGAAGAGCCCCATGATCGATGGCCGGGACTTCTTTGTCGACGAACTCTTGAAGGACTACCGCGGAACGTTGGTCGAGCCGGTCTCGATGCCTGCGGAGGCTCCGCTGTTCCTCATGTACACCAGCGGCACGACCGCCCGGCCCAAGGGGTGCCAGCACAGCACGGGCGGGTATCTCGCCTATGTCACCGGTACCTCGCAGTACTACCAGGACATCCATCCGGAGGATACGTACTGGTGCTTCGCCGACATCGGGTGGATCACCGGGCACTCTTACATCGTCTACGGCCCACTGTCGCTCGGGACGACCAGCGTGATGTACGAGGGCGTGCCGACGTATCCGGATCCCGGTCGTCCCTGGAGGATTGCAGAGCGGCTGGGGGTGAACATCTTCCACACCGCGCCCACGACGATCCGCATGCTGCGCAAGCTCGGTCCGGACGAGCCGAACAAGTACAACTACCACTTCAAGCACATGACGACGGTGGGCGAGCCAATCGAGCCAGACGTCTGGCGCTGGTACTACGACGTCGTCGGAAAGGGCGAAGCGGTCATCGTCGATACCTGGTGGCAGACCGAGAACGGCGGCTTCCTGGGCAGCACCCTGCCCGCCTTGCAGCCAATGAAGCCCGGGAGCTGCGGCCCGGGGGTTCTGGGGATCTATCCGGTGATCTATGACGAGGAACGCAATGTGATCGAGGCCGGAAGCGGCCGGGCCGGCAACATCTGCATCCGCAACCCCTGGCCCGGGATCTTCCAGACCATCTGGGGGCAGCCTGAGCGGTTCGTGCAGATCTACTACGAGCGGTACTGCCAGGATGAGAAGAGCACGGACTGGCGCGACTGGCCGTACATGGCAGGCGACGGCGCTGTCCAGGCGGCCGACGGCTACTTCCGGATCCTCGGCAGGATCGACGACGTGATCAACGTGTCCGGACACCGGCTAGGGACCAAAGAGCTGGAGTCGGCGAGCCTCACGGTCGAGGAGATCGCCGAGGCCGCCGCAGTCCCGGTGATGGACGAGGTTCGCGGCCGGGCCGTCGAAATGTATGTCGCGCTGAAGCCGGGGGTCAGCCCCAGCAAAGACATAGAGGCGAAGGTAGCCGAGGCGATCGAGCATGAGATCGGGAAGATCGCGCGTCCGAAGAACGTCTGGATCGTCCCGGACATGCCCAAGACCCGCTCCGGAAAGATCATGCGCAGGGTCATCGCCGGGATCTCCAACTTCGCCGATGTCGGCGACGTGACCACGCTGGCGAACGTCGAGATCGTCGACGACATCCGTCACCACGTCCAGGGCGAGAAGGTGGCCCGTGGCGAGGTCCCGCGCGAGCTGTCCCCCCAGGAGATGGAGGACATCAAAGCGTTCGGCCACGCCGAGTAACC
>WHTC01000174.1 GCA_009379795.1 Nitriliruptorales bacterium
CCCCACCACCGTGCACAAGCGGGCTCGCGCCGAACTTCCTGCCGTGGTCAAGCTAGTCGCAACAGCGATCAAAGCGTCCCCCGACCCACCTCGATAACCACTCCACGTGCTGCCCGAGCATCGGCCCCGTTCGATCCGAAGGGCCTAAATGAAGCTCCTATTGATGTCAAGTCGTGATGTAGGTGTGTGCGCGGCGGGCGAGGTTGGTGTCGAATGCGAGCTCGCGCTCGAGGGTGGACAGACGGATGGCGGTGGTGTCGATGACGTCGGCGACGGCCTGCAGGGACAGCCCGCGCTGCTTGCGGAGCTGGCGCAGGAGGGGACCGGCGGGCGGGAGGTCGCCAGGCGGGCTGGTGATGGCGCGGAACACCTCGCGGGCGATGTAGCGCTTGAGGCAGCGCATGATCTCCTTCTTGGTCTTGCCTTCGGTGGTGCGCCGTTCGACGTAGTCGCGGGTGCGCGGGTCACTGGACATGCGCACCATGGCGATGCGCCACAGGGCTTGGTTCGCGCGCCGGTCACCGCCACGGTTGAGCCGGTGGCGGGTGGTCTTGCCCGACGAGGCGGGGATCGGCGCTGACGCGCACAGGTTCGCGAAGGCTGCTTCGGAGCGCATCCGCTCGGGGTTGTCGCCGGCGGTGACCAGCAGCGCCGCGGCGGTGTGCACGCCGGCGCCGTTCAGGCCGACCA
Organism: Nitriliruptorales bacterium; assembly: GCA_009379795.1. Lineage (GTDB taxonomy): Bacteria > Actinomycetota > Nitriliruptoria > Euzebyales > Egibacteraceae > WHTC01. The sequence continues at coordinate 691 of WHTC01000174.1, forward strand.
GGGCGGGGGCGTGGTCGGCGACCAGCGGACGCAGCCGTTTCTCCAGATCGGCCTGTTGCGCCTCGATGGTGGCGATGCGGTGGGCGAGCTCGCGCAGCACGTAGCGGGTGTGGCGCACCACAGGGTCGGGGGTCGCGCGGTCGTGGAAGCGGCGGGCCCGGTCGAGCTGCTGGGGGTCAGACCCGCTACAAGGGGCCCACCAGCCCGGCATCCTCCCATCACCTCTCGGTGACGCCTAACACCATGGCAGTCACAGCCCTCCCTTACGGTGATTTGGCCGATTCAGCGAGAGGAGTCAGCCATGGCGGGCGATTCTGACTGGGACACAAGTCCAGAGCATCGGACGTCAGGCGACCAAGCGACGTCTGCGGCTGGGGAGTCGGGCGCGGTTCCGCCCAGCCCGCCGGCGCCGCCGAGCCCGGGCCGGCCGTGGAGGTGGATCGGCGCGGTCGGGGTCCTGGCCGCCGCGGTCGTCGCAATGGGGGCGGGCATGGCCGTCAACGCCCAGCGCGCGGCCGAGTGGCGGGAGCAGACCGTACTGGCTCAGGCCGAGCACGAGGCCGCCAGTGAGGCGCTTGAGGAGATCAACGCGCAGCTGGAGGAGACAAGCGCGCAGCTCGACGAAGTTGAGGCGTCGCGCGCGAGCCTGGAGGAGCAGACCGCCGAGCAGGGCGAGGAGATCTCCGACCTGGAGGACCGCTTGCGCACACTGGCCAACGAGAAGGCCGCCGTCGAGGACGAGCGCGAGGTGGCTTTCCAGGAATCGGAGTTCTTCGCGGAGGCGACGCAGGTCGCCTCCGAGGTCAGCGGGCAGCTCGACGTGTGCATCGACGAGATCGTGGGCTGGATGGGCAGCGCCCCCGGCGCGTTCGCCGCGGACTGGGAATGGGAGGCCTGGGCAGCCGACGGCGACCTCGTGGCGGAGTTCTGCGCCCAGGCCCAAGACCAGTTCATCGAGCTGCAAAGGATGCTCGGGGGATGATCGCCCCCCTGAAGCGTTGGGCCAGGGCGGGACTCCTCGCGGTCCTTGTTGTCCTCGCGGGCAGCGCCTGCGCGCCGCCGGTCGACTCCCCGGCCGGCGCGCCGACGACCCCGACCGGCCACCACGGCACCCAGGATGCGTCTCCCGAGGGTGGCGCGGCCACCGCCCCTGCGGGCGACGCCGCCTCCGTCGACGCGGCGGAAGAGGACGCGGCGGACGAGGACGCGGCGGACGAGGACGTCGAGCGCGCGCTCCGCGAAGCCACGGTGCGGGTGCGGGCAACCGGCTGCGGCCGTCTCGGAACCGGGTCTGGGTTCATGCTCGACCGGTCGATGCTGGTGACCAACCGCCACGTCGTCGATGACGCCACCCAGGTGCAGCTCAATACCTGGGACGGCGTCTCGCTGCAGGGCGCGTTCGTCGCCGTCGCGTTCTACAGCGACCTCGCCCTCGCCGCCCTCGACGACGAGCTCGCCACCACCATCCCGCTCGCCCCGCACGACCCCCGACCCGGCGAGCCGGTCATCGTCGCCGGCTACCCGGGCGGCGGCGTGCAGGACGCCAGCCCCGGAACGGTCCTGGACTACATCGACGCCCGCGACGTCGACTTCCCCGACAACGTCGGCAAGCTCATGCGGCTCGACGCCACGGTGCGCCCGGGCAGCTCGGGCGGTCCAGTGGCCGACCACAACGGCGAGGTCGTGGGCGTCGTCTACGCCTCCAACGGCCGGTATGGATTCGCGATCCCCGTATCGACGCTGCGGAGCCTCGCCGACCGAGTGCGCTCCGGCGACGCCGCCGGCATCGGCCCACCCCGAGGGTGTTGAGCACACAGCCGCCACAGATGACGCGCCGGGAGTGGTAGGACGGTCCTTGCGGGTTGAGGGCGCGTCGCTGGGGAGCGAGCAAGAAGGCCTCCTGCGCCCCGATAGGCCTTATCAACTCCTGGCTGGCCTACCGTAACGAGGCCCGCCGCCCGCCGGAAGAGCGGTTGCGTGCGCCTTCGTGAACGAGGCAGCGAGCCCTTTCAAGCGGCTCAGCCATCCCGTGGTTCAGAGGAGACGCTCTTGGCGGCCACTCCCTGAATGATGGTGCTCCCGGGTTCAAACAGCCGGGACGCTCATGGGTGGCGCTGCAGCGGATGCCGGCTATAGCATGTGCTATATGCCGAGTGATGTTGATCTGTTGGAGGCGCTGACCAGGGTGGCGGCCGAGACGGACCGGCTGCGGACGCAGGCGAGCGAGTCGTTGCGGCGGGCGGTCGGCGAGGCCGCAGAGAGTGGCCTCACCCAGACACAGATCGCTCGCGCGATCGGACGAAGCCAACCGGAGGTGTCACGGCTGATCAAGAACTACCAGGCCAGCAAGTTCCAGCCGCGATCGCATCTCGGCATGCTGCTAGCCAAGCACCGGGACGGGATCCTCGCCCTCGCCCACGAGCACCGGGTCACCAATGTCCGAGTCTTCGGTAGCGTCGCGCGTGGTGAGGACGATGCGTCCAGTGACGTCGACCTGCTGGTGGATCTGGCTCCCGGCGCGGATCTGTTCGACCTCGCCAGCCTTGACGTTGAGCTGGAGAAGCTCCTGGGACACAAGGCCGACATCGTGCCAGCTCGCATGCTCCGATCGCACGTCGCGCGGGCGCTGGCGGAGGCGATTGCGCTGTGAGCAGACGCCAGCGCACGGACTTCCAGCATCTCGACAATGCGCTGGAGCACCTCCGAGTACTCAAGCAACACCTGAGCCACGGCGGCCTGGACCGGAACCTGTCAAGCAGAATGAGACAACCTGTCATTCGTTCTTGATGAGGGGATCCAGTTCCACGAGTTCTTCCGCGGCGTGCCCAGGCGCTCTATGTGATCCGCCGGGTGGTCCGCATGGTGGACCAGCAGGCCAGGAGCCAGGGTCTGGACCCGCTGGAGCACCAGGCCCTGCAGCTATACGGCAGCGAGCACCAGGTTCTGAGCGTGAACCGGCTGACCGAGCGTCTGGACGTCCCCGGCTGCGGTCGTGTCCCGCCTGCTGAAGGCGTTGGGGGACCGGGGGCCTGGCAGAACGAAGGAAGTCGTCGGGCGATCGGCGGGTCACCGACGTGTTCATCACCGGGCTGGGCAATAGGCGCTGCGTCGCCATCTGGGAGATGGTGGAGCTGCACGTCGGCAACTTCCAGAGGCAGCTGGACGACCAGGAGAAGAGTCTGGCGCTGGCCGTCTTCGGGTTCTACGTCGGGGTGGCCATCGACACGGACTCGCTCAGCCCCCGCCCGGACCGACCCCCTCCGCCTGGAGGCGCTCGACGAAGCGGGTGTCGTAGCGACCCTCCGCGAACGCGGGCTGGCTCAGGAGGGTGTGCAGGAAGGCCGCCGTCGTGTCCACGCCGGCGACCCGGAGTCCCGACAGGGCGTTGCGCAGCCGCTGGATGGCGTGGTCGCGGTCGCGGCCGCGAGCCACCACCTTCGCCAGCAGGGAGTCGTAGTGGACCGGCACCTCGTAGCCGGCGTAGCAGTGGGTGTCCACGCGGATGCCCGGACCGCCGGGTGGCAGCCATTCGGTGATCAGGCCCGGTGACGGGCGGAAGCCGGCCTCGACGTTCTCAGCGGTGATCCGGCACTCAATCGCGTGACCGCGCACGGCGACGTCCTGCTGGGCGTACCCCAGCGGGCTGCCCCCGGCGATGCGCAGCTGCTCGGCGACCAGGTCGACGCCGGTGATCTCTTCGGTGACGGGGTGCTCGACCTGGATGCGCGTGTTCATCTCCAGGAAGAAGAACTCGCCGCTGTCCTGGTCGACGATGAACTCGACCGTGCCAGCGTTGCGATAAGAGATCTCGTGCGCGAGCAGCACCGCGGCTTCCTGGATCCGCTCCTGGAGCACAGCCGCGTCGGTCGGCGCCATGGACGGCAGGACGGCCGGGGCCTCCTCGACCAGCTTCTGGTACCGACGCTGCAAGGAGCAGTCCCGCTCCCCGAGGCTGATCACGTTGCCGAGCTCATCCGCCAGCACCTGCACCTCGATGTGGCGGGCGCTCGCGACGTACCGCTCGATGTAGATCCGCGGGTCCCCGAAGGCGCTCATCACCTCGGCCGTCGCGACCGCCAACGCCCCGGGCAGCTCCTCCGGTCCGGCGACGACCTTGATGCCCCGGCCGCCGCCCCCAGCGCTCGCCTTCAGCAGGATGGGGTAACCGATGCCCTCCGCGAGCGCCAGCGCTTCTTCGCCCGTGCCGATCTCTTGCGATCCGGGGACGACCGGGATCCCCGCACGCTCGGCGATCTTGCGGGCGCGCAGCTTGTCGCCCATCTGGTCGATCGCGTCGGGCGGGGGGCCGACGAACGCCAGATCGGCTGCCTCGCAGGCGCGTGCGAACTCGGCTCGCTCGGCGAGGAACCCGTACCCCGGGTGCACCGCGTCCGCGCCGGTGCCGATGGCGGCGACGACGAGCGCTTCGATGCGCAGGTAGCTCTGATCCGCCGACGCCGGGCCGATGCACACCACCCGGTCCGCCAACCTCGCACCCAGGCTGTGCCGGTCGGCCTCGGAGACGCCCAGGACGGTCTCGATGCCCAGCTCACCGCAGGCGCGCAGCACCCGCACGGCGATCTCGCCACGATTGGCCACGAAGACGCGGGACAACGCCATCCCGCTATCCACGGTCGATGACGAACAGGACCTGGCCGCGCGCGACCTGTGCCCCGTCGTCGACCGAGACGTCCGCCACCGTTCCGGCCACGTCCGCCTTGATTGCCGTGTAGGTCTTCATGACCTCACCAGCGCCACTTCCCGGGCGACCGTCAGCTCGAAGCCCTCGGTGTCCAGCTCGACGCAGTCGAACGTGGCGTCGTTGACCAGGCGCATGACATGCTCGACCTCTTGACGGGTGAGGCCCCTGGTTTCCTCGGTCACCGTCACCCTTCCTGTGTGCCGCCGCGGCTGACCGGCGCTAGATGGCCGACTCGGAACGCAGCCCTTCGATGTCCTCCGCGCCGAGCCCGATGCTCCGCAGCACCGAGTCGGTGTGCTCGCCCACCAACGGCGGGCGGTCGCCGGGTTCGGCTGGCGTGACTGCATAGTCGACGGGGAATCCGACCAGCTCTAGCGCCTCGTCGCCCTGTCCGAAGGTTCGCACCATCTCGAGGTGGCGGACCTGCGGCTCGTCGAGGGCCTCCGCGATGGTGTTGATGGGCGCCGCCGGAACGTCGCGTGCCTGCAGCCGCTCGACCCACTCATCACGGTCGCGGGTCTCGAAGACGCCAGCCAGCTCCGCGCGCAGCGCCTCGTAGTTCGCGATCCGGTCGGTCTTGGTCTTGAACCGAGGATCGCTCAACAGGTCGGGGCGTTCCGTCGCGTCGGCGAGGCCTCGCCAGAACTTGTCGGGCGTGGACAGGTGGATGGCGAAGGGACGGCGGTCGGCAGCGACGAACGCGTAGGTCTGGGAGCGCTTGGCCCGCGAGAATTTGTCGGCCACGTCACTCTGCATGAGGTAGCCGGCCACCGCGTTGGTCTGAAAGCCCATCGCCGCGCCCAGCATGCTGACGTCGAGCCGCTGCCCTTGGCCGGTGCCGGCGCGGTGCAGCAGGGCTCCGAGCACCCCGTACGCGGCGTAGAGCCCGCCGAGCTGATCGCACAGCGGCGGCCCGACCGGCTCGGGGTCGTTCATCTCCGTCAGCTGGCTCCACAGGCCGCTGAGCGCCTGGGCGATCGCGTCGTAGGTGGGACGGTGGCTGTCCGGCCCGCTTTGACCCATGCCCGAGATGGCGCAGTAGACGATCCGCGGGTTGATCTCCTTGACCGCGTTGTAGCCGACGCCCATGCGGTCCAGCGTGCCGGGGCGGAAGTTCTCCAGGATGACGTCGACCGAAGCCGCCAGCCGCAGGTAGCACTCGACGCCGCGAGTGGTCTTGACGTTGATCGTCACGCTCTTCTTGTTCCGGTTGAAGGCCGCGAACGGGGGGCTGAACTGGTTCTTGTCACCCGCCCAGTGGCGGAAGAGGTCACCGGTTCCCGGCATCTCGACCTTGATGACCTCGGCGCCGAGGTCGGCCAGCAGCATCCCGGCGTAGGGACCCGTGATCACATTGGCCATCTCCAGAACCGTCACGCCCTCCAGCGGACCGGGCACGGGCAGCTCCTCTCGTCGTCTTCGCTCATCGTCGCCGTCTACAGTTGGCCGAGGATCGCGTTGAGTGGCAGCACGTCGGCGTACTTCTGGTCCATGTCGGACAGGTTCATGTTGCGCACGATGTCGCTGCGGTCGAACGTCGCGTCGGCGACCACCGCCATCCGGTGGTTCAAGGAGAACGCGTCGAGATGCCGAAGCCGGTTTCCGCAAAGGACCTCAG
>WHTC01000203.1 GCA_009379795.1 Nitriliruptorales bacterium
AGGCGGCTCCCTGAGACTTCTGCGTACAACCGGCTGTGATGGTCGCGGTTCTTCTTCTCACAGCAAGGCATCCACAGCGAAGGGAGACGACGCGTAATGGAACCGACCGTCCCGGCGGGGTATCGGGACCTCGCGGAAACACAGGCCAGGAATCAAGCGCATCTGCTGGACAAAGATCATGTGGTAGGCGTGGCGTGTGGGACCAAGATCGCCGGCGGCGAGGACACCGGCGAGCAAGCGCTGACCGTGCTGGTCGACACCAAGTTGCCGCGGGAGATGCTCACCGAGGACGACCTTGTGGACACCAGCGTCGACGACACACCGACCGACGTGCAGGAGGTCGGTGTGCTGCAGGCGGGGCAGGCCGTGCCGGTCCCGCCGGAGGTGATGGAGCCCTCCGCCCTGTCCCAGCGCGTCCGTCCCGCCATGGGTGGGTTCAGCTGTGGCCACCCGCAGGTGACGGCCGGCACGATCGCCACAGGGTGCTACGACGCCTCTCCGTTCCCCGGCATACCCCAGCGCTACTACCTGCTGAGCAATAACCACGTCATCGCGAACTCCAACAACGCCCAGATCGGTGATCCCTGCCTGCAGCCCGGCCGCGTCGACGGCGGTCAGGATCCCCAGGATGTGATCGGGCGACTCGCACGCTTCGTTCCTATCCAGTTCATGTCCGGAGCCTCGGCGCCCCTCAACCTCGTCGACGCTGCGATCGCCGAGGTGCCATTCCACCTCTTGTCCCGCGAGATCTACTACCTGGGCTACGTGAAGCGTCTCTTCATTGCTCCCAACATCAACGATGTGGTGCAGAAGACCGGACGGACGACCAACTTCACGACCGGAAGAGTGACTAATATCAACGCCACGGTGGATGTCAATTACGACGGCAGGGTGGCCCGCTTCGCCCGCCAGACCATCACGACCGCCATGAGCGCCGGCGGCGACTCCGGCAGCCTCGTCACCAACCTCGACGAGGAGGGCGTGGGCCTGCTGTTCGCCGGTTCGAGCGAGGTCACGATCCTCAATAACCTCGCCTTCGTGCAGTCGCTGCTGGGGGTGCGCATCACCGAGAAGTGACGACTAGGCTGAGGGCGTTCCCTCGCAGGCCTTGGGGACGACCATCGGGAGGGGTGACCGTCTGGAGGGCGGTGTGGATGGCGAGGAGTTCCAGCGGGCCCTGGATGAGGCCCAGTCGTGGATGGGCGTCCGCTTGGGCGTGATCGCGGTGGGGCAGGGCGAGGTCGATGGCCGGCCGGCCATCGACGTGTGGGTGACCTCGCCGCCGCCGCCGGACCGCTTCCCCCAGCAACTGCGCGGCTTCCCGGTCGTCCTGCGTGACAGCGGCGGGCAGATCCGGGCGCAGGGGACGTAACGCGCAGGCGCCCTGTGCCGCTGATGCGCCCGAGACCCCTGCCGGGGGCTGGACATCCAGCCCCCGGAGGGATCGCCGCCGGTCAGAGCCTCGGCTGGGACTCGCCAACCCACCGAGACCCGCGGCGTGCCAGTGCTGCCAGACCCTCCACCGCACCACCGCGGTGGCGTCCACGGGATGCGTACGGATTCTTACTGCAATCACTCTTTGAGTCAATGAAAATACACAGCGTGATCCCCGCGGGAGCTGAGCGGGCGGACATGGTCGCGGTCGTGCATTAGGTTTGTCGGCGATGCTCGAAAGGCGAGTCGAGGCCGTCGAAGCCGCCCTGGACGAGGCGCTGAGGTCGTTGCCGCCGCCCGCGCACCGGCTGAGCCCGGAAGATCCCCTCGTGCCGGGCAGCGGGCTGACCGCCGGGCGGGCGGTGGAGCTCTTCGAGGACCAGGTGCGCTCGCGGGTGCTGGACGTCGTCGCCCGGGAACTGAAGCAGCAGAACCTGGGCTACTACACGATCTCCAGCGCAGGCCACGAGCAGAACGCGGTGGTCGGCGCGCTCCTTCGGCCCAATGATCCGTGCTTCCTGCACTACCGCTCGGGCGGCCTGATGATGGCGCGCGCCCGCCAGCACCCCGGCTGCGACCCGATCATGGACACGCTGCTGTCGCTGGTCGCCTCCGCGGACGACCCGATCGCCCAGGGTCGGCACAAGGTGTGGGGCAACCGCGCCCTCTGGGTGCCGCCGCAGACCAGCACGATCGCCTCGCACGTGCCGAAGGCCACCGGCACCGCCTTCGCGCACGCGCGGGCCCGCCGGCTGGGGCTGCCGACCCCCCTGCCCGACGACGCGATCGTGTGCTGCTCATTCGGCGACGCCTCGGTCAACCACGCCAGCGCGTTGGCCGGCATCAACGCCGCGCGATACTCCCACCGGCGAGGCAGTCCGGTGCCGATCCTCTTTCTGTGCGAGGACAACGGCCTGGGCATCTCGGTGGACACGCCAAGGGGCTGGATCCGCTGCATGTTCGGGGATCTGCCGCACTTGCGCTACATCGAGGCCGACGGCGAGATCGACCAGATCTGGGACGCGGTCGCCGGGGCGGTGCGGGTCTGCCGCGAGACGCGGACCCCCGTGTTCGTGCGCCTGCCGACGGTGCGGCTGTGGGGGCACGCGGGAAGCGACGTCGAGTCCGGTTACCGGACGCTTGAACAGATCCGCTCCGACGAGCAGCGCGACCCGCTGGTGCGCAACGCCCGCCGGTTGGTGACCACCGGCGCTGGCGCGCCGGAGGACCTGCTCGCGCTGGTCGAGGGCACCCGGTCGCGCGTGCGCGAGACGGCCAAGGAGGCCGCCAGCCGGCCGAAGCTGGTGACCAGGGCCGACGTCATGGCTCCGCTGGCGCCCTGCGACGAGGCGTCCGCGCGAGCCGAGGCCTCGGGGGCGCCGGCGGCCGAGGCCAGAACCGCCCTGTTCGGCGAGGACATCCCGGAACGCGTCACCACACCCGCCCGCCGGACCCTGGCCGCACACATCAACGCCGCGCTGCGCGACGAACTGCTGCGCCGGCCCGAGATGCTGGTGTTCGGCGAGGACGTCGGCCGCAAAGGCGGCGTCTACCACGTGACGGCCGGGCTGCAGCAGGCGTTCGGCAGCGGCCGCGTGTTCGACACCCTGCTCGATGAGACCACGATCCTCGGCGTGGCTCAAGGCGCGGGACTGCTCGGCATGCTGCCGGTACCCGAGATCCAGTACCTCGCCTACGTGCACAACGCGCTGGACCAACTGCGCGGCGAGGCGGCCTCGCTGTCGTTTTTCTCCTCCGGGCAGTTCACCAACCCGATGGTCGTGCGCGTCGCCGGGTTGGCCTACCAGAAGGGGTTCGGCGGCCACTTCCACAACGACAACTCGGTCGGTGCGCTGCGCGACATCCCGGGGCTGCTGCTGGCGGCGCCATCGCGCGGCGACGACGCCGCCCGCCTGCTGCGCGGACTCCTCGGGGTGGCAAAGGCGAACGGGCGCGTCGGCTGCTTCCTCGAGCCGATCGCGCTGTACCACGAGAAGGACCTGTACGAACCGGGCGACGGTGGCTGGCTGTTCGACTACCCGCCACCCGGAGCGGCGCTGCTTCCCGGAGAGGTGAGGATCTACGGGCAGGGGGACGCCGACCTGGTGATCGTCTCCTACGCCAACGGTCTGCGGCTGTCGCTGCGTGCTGCCCGCCGCCTGGAGGCTGACCACGGCGTGCGGGCGCGGGTGCTGGACCTTCGCTGGCTGAGCCCCTTGCCGTTTGAAGCGGTCCGCTTTTACGCCGAGGCCTGCGGACGCGTCCTGATCGCCGACGAGTGCCGCGCCACCGGCGGGGGCATCGCCGAGGCGCTGCTGAGCGATCTTATCGAGCACGGGTACGGCGGGCCCGCCGCCTCTGTCCGGGCCGCCGACAGCTACGTCCCCCTCGGTCCCGCCGCCGCCACCGTTTTGCTGTCCGAAGACGACATCGTCCGCGGCGCGCTTGATCTGGCCGGTGGGCAGCCCGCATCGCCCGCCTGACGCCGCCAGTGCGCCTGGGACCCGCAAGTTCGTCCTGGGCATCGTGCAGGGCGCGCAGTTCGTGCGCCAGAATCCCGAGTCGGCGGAGATCGCGCTGAGCTACATCAGCGGCCTCGAACTGGAAGATGCGATCCAGGGCTTCCCGCAATCACACTACGACCCTCGCGTGTCCGTGTGCACGGAGGAGGGCGTCATGACCGCCGCGCAAAGCCTCATCGACGACGGTCTCATCGAGGTGGATGAGCCCTTCGAGGTCGAGGACTTACTGAAGGTGGACATCCTGAACCGCGTCATCGAGGAACACCCCGAGTACTTCGACGACCTGCCGCCCATTCCGGAGTCGCTGGACGAGTGCCTCGGCGATCATCCCGGCGAAGTGTAGGTTCCCCCTCCAGCGACTCGCGGTCCCCGCCTCGGCCCGCGGCTGCACCACCCGACCGCCCGGATCGCCGATGACTCGCCGCCTCAACCGACCAGGCTTGAGCGCGGCGATCGCGGGTAGGAGGTTGATCCGCGGATCCCTTGCCGAGAGAGAGGTTTTCCCATGAGCGCCAGCAGCCCGCTCGAGGATGAGGAGATCACCACCGTCTGGCCGGACGGCAGCGAGCGTTCCTCCTCCCGGGTGTTCAACAGCATCCGGGACGCGGATGGGACCGATGCGAGCGCTGGCGACGCCGAGGGCGCGGACGCCGGCGGCGGGGGTGGCTACGGCCCGCGCGACGCCGGCGGTGACAGCGACGCCGGCGGTGCGGATGCGGACGGCATCGACGCCGTGGACGGCGACACCGACGGCACCGACGCGGACGACGCAGACGGCACCGACCGCTGAGCGGCGGGGCGATGACCCGCGACCTTCCCGCGCTGGAACGCTGCGCCGGCGATGTGGACCGGTTCCAGCGCGAATACTGGGCGCGCACACCGCTGCACCGTCCCGGCGCTGACCCGGCGGCCTTCGCCGACCTGTTCTCGCTGGCCGACGTCGACCACCTGGTGTCTTCGGCTTCCCTGCGCACCCCGGCGTTCCGGCTGATCAAGGACGGCGTGACCATCCCGGCCTCCCGCTTCACCAAGTCAGGGCGGGTGGGATCGCGACCGCTGTCCGACCTGGCCGACTCGGGACGGATCTACGAGCTCTTCGAGGACGGCGCGACGATCGTCCTGCAGAGCCTTCACCGGTTCTGGGCGCCGCTGACCCGCTTCTGCCGAGACCTGGAACTGGCCCTGACGCACCCCGTGCAGGTGAACGTCTACGTCACGCCGCCGGCCGCGCGTGGCCTCGGCGTCCACCACGACGGGCACGACGTCTTCGTCCTGCAGGTCCACGGCCGCAAGCAATGGGACGTGTACGGAACGGGCGACCAGGGCGGTCAAGGTAGGCGGCTGATCGCCACGGAACTGGCTCCCGGCGATGTCCTGTACATCCCCAGGGCCTTCCCGCATGCGGCGCGGACGACGGCCACCGCCTCGGTCCACCTGACCGTCGGGATGGTGACCACAACCTGGCGCGACGCGCTGCGCCGGTCGGTCGACCGGGTCCTGGACGATCCCGCCTACGCCGAGCCGCTCCCGATGGGCTATGCCGACGATCCCGCGGCGCTCACCGCCGGCCTGTCAGCGCACATGGGCGAGCTGAGCAGGCGGCTGGACAAGCTGGACGCCGCGCCGGTCGCCGAAGACCTGGCTCGGCGCTTCTGGTCGAGCCGCCCGCCGCTGCTGACCCGCCAGCTTGCGCAACTGCTCACCCTCGACCAGATTCACGACGGGACGGTGGTGCGCCGGCGTCGCGGGTCTGTCCTCCGGCTGGATCGCGAGGGCGGAGCGCTCGTGGTCCAGTTAGGGGACCGGCGGCTGCGCATGCCGTCGCGCCTGGAGCC
>WHTC01000411.1 GCA_009379795.1 Nitriliruptorales bacterium
GGCGGACCGCCCAGCCGAGGTCGCCGGCCGCTGTCCGGTCGTGATCCTGTCGCTCCCCGGTGGACAGATCAGCCGCTCGGTGTGCCTCGATGCCGGGGGTGTGCTTGAGGGCGCGCGCAGGGACACGATCCTGCTCGAGACCAGCACCGTGCTGCCCGAGGATGCCGAGACACTTGGCGCCGAGCTTGCGGCTGGCGGTATCGGGTTCTGCGACGCCGCCCTGAGCGCGTCCAGCGACATGGTCGCCCGGGGCGAGACGCTGGCGATGGTGGGTGGCGACCCGGGGACGCTGTCCCGGGTGGAGCCAGTGCTGCGGGCGTTCTGCCGTGAGGTCCGCCATGTCGGCGGCCATGGGGACGGCATGCGCGCCAAACTGGTCGTCAACTACGTGCTCGCGATGAATCGCTTCGCCATGGCCGAGGGTCTTGTCCTCGCCGAGAAGATGGCGCTCGACCTCGAACAGATGCTTGCCGTCCTTCGCTCCAGCGCCGCCTTCAGCACGGCCATGAACATGTGGGGCCAGCGGATGATCGACCATCGCTACACGGAGCCGATCTCCCGCATCCGCATGCACAACAAGGACGCCGAACTGATGCTCGAACTGGGCCGTCGCCACGGCGCGCCGCTGTTCGGCATGGCGCAGCTCAACACGCTGGTGCAGGTCGCCTTGGCCAACGGCTGGGGCGAGTCAGACAACTCCGTCATCATCGAGGTGCTACGGAGGGCTGCGGGGATCGCCGGCGAGGTTCCGGACGTTACTGCCCGGCGGTCGCGCGAGCCGTGGCGAGCGCCGCGCTCGCCCCCTCCTGCAGCGCCGGGAGGTCCCGATACACGGGAAGCAGGTTGAACCCCATCTTGGCGTAGTCAGAGACGTCCGGGCTCGGGGGATGGATGCCCGACCAGGTTCCCGCGCCGTTGCAAGCCTCGGCGATGCGCTCGACGAGTTCGCGATGCTCGGGATGCTGCAGGGCGAGCATGGGGGGCAAGCCGGCGGACGATGCCAGGTCGCTCGGACCGACGTAGACCACGTCGACCTCCTCGACCGCGGCGATGTCGCCGATGCGTTCCACACCGGCAACCGTCTCGACCATGGCGAAGCAGACCGCCAGGTCATCGCCCACCACTGGGGAGTACGGGGAGTTGGTGAAGGCCGGACGCATCGCCCCCCAACTGCGGCGGCCTCGCGGTGGATAGCGACAGGCGCGGGCGGCGCGGCGCGCCTCCTCGGGAGTCTCAACCAGCGGCACGATGATCCCCTGGGCCCCCGTGTCAAGGGCCCGGCCGATCTCACCGGAGATGTTGCCCGAGACACGAACCACCGCGGGTGTTCCCGAGACGGCGACCGCCTGCAGCATCGCCAGCATGGTCTCGTAGCCGATCAGCCCGTGCTGGGTGTCGATCCCCACCCAGTCAAAGCCAAGATGCCCGACCGCCTCGGCTGCGACCGGGTTGGGCATCTGCAGCCATGCTCCCAGCAGCGGCCGGCCCGTGCCCAGCGCCTCACGCAGGGACCGTGTTGTCATGACGTCTTCCTCTCGGTTCGCTCGGACGATAACCGGTGCCGCTCGCTACATGGATGGGACCGGGCGGTCGCGGTGAGTGCTGGGCCTGCCTCGGTTATACTCCGGTGCACCGGGACCGGGATTCACGATCTGGCGTGCGCCGAGGCTGGTGTACCCGCAGGACGTTCGGATCCCGTCCGGTCCGCGAGCCGGCCGGTGTGATTTCCGGGTCAGGTAGCTCAGTTGGTAGAGCGTCCGGCTGAAAACC
>WHTC01000199.1 GCA_009379795.1 Nitriliruptorales bacterium
CCTTACCTCACTGGTCGCCGCTCAACGTGACGTCGCAGATTGCCGAAGGGAGCTCTTCATGTCGCCTGTTGTCCTCCAACGCCGCCGTCGGCTGGCGCTGCTGATCGCCCTGCTTTCCGCCCTCGCCCTGCTCGCGACCGCCTGCGGGGGTGGCGCCGCGCAGGACCCCGGCGCGACGGAGGAGGACACGGAGGCGGAACAGAACCCGGGCGAGGAGACCGCAACCGAAGCCGAGGAGGAGACCGAGGCCGCCACCGAGGACGCCGAGGGCCCCTTGACGGTGTACTCCGGCCGCAGCGAGGAACTGGTCGGGCCGCTGCTCGAGCGGTTCACCGAAGACTCCGGCATCGAGGTCGACGTGCGCTACGGCGACACCGCCGAACTTGCCGCCCAGATCCTCGAAGAAGGCGACAACACCCCAGCCGATGTGTTCTTCGGCCAGGACGCGGGCGCACTGGGTGCGCTGGCCGGCGACGGAGCGCTGGCCGAACTGCCCCAGGAGCTGCTGGACCAGGTCGACGAGCGGTTCCGCGCCACCGACGACACCTGGGTCGGCGCGTCCGGGCGCGCCCGCGTGATCGTCCACAACACCGACACGATCCCCGAGGACGAGGTGCCCGACAGCGTGCTGGAGCTGACCGAGCCCGAGTACGCCGGGCGCGTGGGGTGGGCACCGACCAACGGGTCGTTCCAGGCGTTCGTCACCGCGATGCGGGTCGAGCTGGGTGACGACGCCGCCCGCGAGTGGCTGGAGGGCATGATCGCCAACGACACCCCCGTGTTCGAGAACAACACGGCGATCGTGGAGGCCGTTGGTCGCGGCGAGATCGACTTCGGGCTGGTGAACCACTACTACCTGTACCAGTTCCTGAACGAGGACCCGGCGTTCCCCGTGGCCAACAGCCTGCCCGAGGGCGGCGATCTCGGCGCGCTGGTGAACGTGGCCGGTGCCGGGGTGCTCGCCACCACCGACCAGCCCGGCGCGGCGGAGGAGTTCGTCGCCTACCTGCTCAGCGACGACGCGCAGACCTACTTCGTGGAGGAGACCTCCGAGTACCCGCTCACCGGTGCGGAAGAGGCCCCGGAGGGCCTGCCGCCGCTCGAGGAGCTCGACACCCCCGACGTCGACCTGGCCGACCTGGCCGACCTTGAAGGGACCCTCGATCTCCTCCGCGAGACAGGAGCGCTCACCTAGCAGCCCTCGGCCCGCCCCGGTAGCCGTCAGGGCAGCCTGAGGTGAAATAGCTGGTCGGCATACTGGCCACCATGCCAGCGCTTGTCGCCGGGCTGCTCGTGTTCTTCACGTCGGCCGCCGTTCTCGTGATCGAGATCCTCGCCGCGCGACTCCTCGCGCCGTTCGTCGGCGAGACCCTGCAGACCTATACGGCCATCATCGGCACGATCCTGGCCGGTATCGCGATGGGCAGTTGGCTGGGCGGCAAGGTCGCGGACCGCGTCGACCCCCGGGTGACCCTCGGGCCGACGATCATGGCCGGCGGCGCCCTGGCCTTGGCCACCGTCCCGATCGTGACCCTTTTCGGTCAGGGTCTGGGCGCGGGCGTGAGCCGCGGTGGCCCGGGGACCACCATCGTCCTGGCGTTCATCGGCTTCTTCCTGCCCGCCACGGTGCTGACCGCGGTCACGCCGATGGTGATCAAGGTACGGCTGTCGAGCCTCGACGAGACCGGCCGGGTCGTGGGCCGATTGTCCGCGCTCGGCACCGCCGGTGCGATCGCCGGGACGTTCGTCACCGGGTTCCTGCTGGTCGCGGCGTTCCCCACCCGGCCGATCTTTCTCGGGGTGGGCGGGATACTGCTATTCAGCGGGCTGGTCGTGCACCTGTCGCTTGGCGTACGCCGTGAGCAGCCGATCGCCGGCATCCTGATCCTCGGCCTGCTCGGCACCGGCGCCACCTCGCTGATCACCAGCCCCTGCGAAATCGAGAGCGCCTATTACTGCGCCCAGGTCATCGACGGCCTCGAGCCCTGTGACGGGCGCACGCTGTACCTGGATACCCTGCGGCACAGTTGCGTCCACCCTGATGACCCGATGCGCCTGGACTTCTCCTACACCCAGATCCTGTCCGATGTGCTGGCTTCGGTCGCGCCAGGCGACTCCGCGATCGACGTCCTGCACATCGGCGGCGGCGGCTTCACCATGCCTCGCCACGTCGAGGCCGCGCGGCCCGGCTCCACCAACCTGGTGCTGGAGCTAGACCCGGCGCTGGTGGAGATCGCCGAGGATGAGCTCGGCCTGGAGACGGGGCCTGGCCTGCGGGTCGACGTCGGTGACGCCCGCACCGCGCTCAGCCAGCAACCGGATGACACCTACGACGTGGTGATCGGCGACGCCTTCGGCGGGCTCGCGGTCCCGTGGCACCTCACCACCCGGGAGGTCACCGAGCAGGTTCAGCGCACGCTGCGGCCCGATGGCCTCTACGCGATCAACCTGATCGACAACCCTCCGCTGGGCTTCGCCCGAGCCGAGGCCGCCACGCTGCGGGAGGTGTTCGCCGACGTCGCGGTCATCGCTCCCCGCGACCGGCTTGCAGGACTCGACGGGGGCAATTTCATCCTGGTCGGCTCGGACACAGCCGTTCCCGTCGAGGCGATCACGGCCAGCAACGCCGAGCGCGGCGACGACGACCAGATCATCACCGGGGCGGAGGTGGATGCGTTCACCGAGGGCGCACGGGTGCTGACCGACGACTACGCGCCGGTCGACCAACTGCTGACGCCCTACTGAGCCGTGGGGCCGCTCAGCGACCCCTTCTCCTCACCGGCCGACCACAGCCACAGAGTGGGCTGGGGAAAGAGCGTCAGACGCGGCCGAAACGGCGGGCGCGGCGCTGGTATTCGGCGACGGCGGCGAACAGGGTGTGGCGGTCGAAGTCCGGCCAGAGCGTCTCGGTGAACACCAGTTCGGCGTAGGCCGCCTCCCATAGCAGGAAGTTGGACAGGCGCTGCTCCCCCGACGTGCGCACCAGAAGGTCCACATCGGGCGCCTCCGGCTCGTAGAGGCGCGCCTGCAGCGACTTCGCGCTGATCCGATCGGGCCGCAGGCGGCCTTCAGCCGCCTCCACCGCAAGCTGGCGCGCGGCGTCCACCAATTCCGCGCGCCCGCCGTAGTTGAAGGCTATCTGCAGCGTCATCCGGCCGTGGCGAGCGGTGCGCCGCTCGGTGTCCTCCATCATCTCGACCAGCCGCCGAGGCATCGGCCGCCCGCGCCGCCCAATGAATCGCACCCGCACCTGCCGCTCGTCGAGGTCGTCGGCGCGGCGCAGCAGCAGGTCACGGTTGAAGTTCATCAGGAAGCGCACCTCGCCGGGCGGGCGCTTCCAGTTCTCGGTCGAGAAGGCGTAGACGGTCAGCCAGCGCAGGCCGATCTCCAGCGCACCCTCGACGGTGTCGAACAGTGCGATCTCGCCATGTTCGTGGCCGGCGTTGCGCGGCAACCCCCGCTGGCCCGCCCATCGGCCGTTGCCGTCCATGATGATCCCCACGTGCTCGGGCAGGCGGGAACGGTCCAGATCAGGTTGGGTCATCGAGGCACAAGCTCCCAGGCCCGCAGCGGCTTGCCGAGGTGGTAGGTGAGAAAGCTGTTGACCACCGCGCCGGCGGCACGCCGGGCGCGCGGTGGGACGGTCATGTCGGCAAGCGTGCTCAGGTTGCCGCCGCTGAAGCGCTGCAGCAGGCCGAGCACCGACCCGTCCAGGGGATGCGAGTCGGCGGGAGCGCAGGCGGGGCACAGCGCGCCTCCTGAAGCGATCGAGAAGACCGCGTGGTACCCGGGTGATCCGCAGCCGGCACACGCGTCGAGTTGAGGGTGGTAACCGGCCACGGAAGCCAGCCGGAACAGGAACCCGTCAAGCACCGACGCGGGGGTCAAGGGCACCCGGGCCAGGGTGCGCAGGCCGTCCAGCAGCAGCAGGAACAACTGGTTGGAGCGCTCGCCCTCCTGCGCCACCCGGTCGATGGCCTCAGTCATCGTTGAGCCGCAGGCGCTGAGCGTGAAATCCTCCCGCACCGCGGTGAAGGACGTCAGCAACTCGGCCTGGGTGACGATGTCGAGGCCGCGACCCTCATAGAGTTGCAGGTCGACGTGACCGAACGGCTCGAGGCGGCCGCCGAAACGCGATCCGGGCTTGCGGACCCCCTTGGCGACCGCCCGCACCTTGCCCTTCCCCTGGGTGAGCAGGTGCAGGATCCGATCGGCCTCCCCCAGCTTGTAAGTCCGCAGGACGATGCCTTGCTCACGGTACAGCCCCATGCCTCCAGAGCCTACGTCCCCGGGGGTCAGTAGCCGAGACGCTGGAGCTTCTTGGGGTCACGCTGCCATTCCTTCGAAAGTTTGACCCTCAGGTCGAGGAAGACTCTTCCGTCCAGGAGTTGCTCCAGTTCCTCGCGAGCACGCACGCCGATGTCGCGCAGCACCGCGCCGCTATGGCCGATGACGATGCCCTTCTGGGACTCGCGCTCGACGAACAACCGCGCGCTGACGATCGTCACGTTCTCGGACATGCCCGGCGTGATCTCGTCGACCACCACGGCGATGGAGTGCGGGACCTCCTCACGCATCACGGTGATGGCCTTCTCGCGGATCACCTCGGCAACGCGCTGCTCCAGGCTCTGGTCGGTGACCTGGTCCTCGGGGAAGTAGGGCGGGCCCTCCGGCATGCGCTCGGTGATCAGGTCGGTGAGCACGTCGACATTCTCGCCGCTGACCGCCGAGATCGGCACGATCTCCGTCCAGCCCCCTAACTCCTGGACGCGCGCCAACTGCGGCAACTGCCGTTCGCGGCCGATCACGTCCACCTTGTTGACCGCAGCGATCACGGGCGTGTCGACATCGCGGAGCAGCCTCGCGAGGAATTCGTCGCCCCGCCCGATATGCCCGGAGCCGTCCACCAGGAAGACCACACAGTCCACCGAGGACAGGCTGGCCCGGGCCAGATCGTTGAGCCGGTTGCCGAGCAGCGTCCTGGGCTTGTGGATGCCCGGCGTGTCGGTGAAGACGATCTGCAGGTCCGGACGGTGGAGCACCCCGCGGATCACATGGCGCGTGGTCTGCGGCACCGGCGTGATGATGGCGACCTTCTGCCCCACGAGGGCGTTGAGCAGCGTCGACTTGCCGACGTTCGGCCGACCGATAATGGAGCAGAACCCAGAGCGCATGCCCACAGCCTAGGGCTTCCATTACCAACCAGCGGCTATGGTGCGAGAGGAGCGACGTGATCGGTGAAGGAAGCGCAATGGCGCAGAGTCTGGCGGTGCCCGAGCTTTCGGCCCGGCTCGCTGCCGAACCCGACGTCCTGGTCGCCTATCTGTTCGGCTCCCGCGCACGGGGTACCGCGCGCCCTGGGTCCGACTACGACGTCGCAGTGCTGCTCACCGAAGGGGCGGACGCCCACAGGCGTCAACTGGAAATGATGGCAGTGCTCGGGGACGGCGTTGACGTGATCGTCCTGAACCAGGCCCCCATCGCCCTCGCCTACCGCGTGCTCCGCGACGGCAAGCTCCTCGTCCGACGTGACGAACGGGCCCGTATCGAGCATTGGGCACGCACTGTGGACCGCTACCTCGACTCGGCTCCGCTTCGCCGCGCCCTCGACGCCGGTGTCCGGCACCGGCTGGAGGAGGGGCGCTTTGGTCGACCCTGAGGTCGCTCGCCGCCGACTCAGACAGATCGACCAACGGGTCGCTGCGCTGAGGAGGCTGTCGTCTGACGAGCGGGCGTTCGCTGTCGATCTCGACCTGCAGGCCCAGGTGGAGCGGCACCTGCAGATCGCAATCCAGGCGGCGATCGACATCGCCGTCCACGTGCTGGCTGAGGACGCAGGCGCCACTCCCGAGGACTACGGCTCTGCGTTCCTTCTCCTCGCCAACCAAAGGATCATCCCCGAGCCGCTCGCTCAGCGGTTGAGGCAGGCGGCCGGGCTCCGCAACATTCTGGTCCACGCCTACCTGGAGATCGATCCCCACCAGATATGGCGTCACCTTGATGACCTCGACGACCTCGTCGAGTTCGCGAAGACGATCGAGGCG
>WHTC01000435.1 GCA_009379795.1 Nitriliruptorales bacterium
AGCGTTGCGCCGTCGATCCCCACGAGACGGTCCGATACGGTGAACCATGACATCCTCCTGTGCGGTTCTGGGACACCAAGCCCGACAACCGCACCAGGGGGATGTCGCTATGGCAACCGCCTACAGGCTCTTACTAGGCCGGGGCACGGCGACTCGCCGGCGACCACCCGAGGCTGAGCGGCGGCTCTCTCTCCGCCCCGGTGGTCCCAGGCTGCTGAATCCGGGTATTCCTCGGGTGGTTCGGTCCGGTCGGAGTCTCGGCGCTGCTCTACCTGACGCACGCCGAGGAGCGGGGCGTCACCGACCCCGCGTTGTGGGTCGCGGGCAGTGCGGTCATCGCAGCCAGTACGCTCGCGCACGGTCTCACGACGGCGCCGTTGCGCCACGCTTACCGTCGCATGGCCGTCGACGGCCGGCAGCGGTCGGAGCGAAGCCCTGGTGAGGCGAGCGCCTGAGCCGCCATCATGGTTGACTGGAACGTCAGGAGAGGAGCGGGTTTGAGGAGGACCCTCCCGGTGCATCCCGCCCCCGGCGCGGGCGACGGGGATCACCTGTCCACCCTGGACGCGATCGTGACCTACGGTCTCACGAAGGTCTACCGGGGCAGCCGCCAGACCGCCCCGCTGCGCGCGGTGGACCGCCTTGACCTTCGCGTCCCCGCCGGGGAGATCTTCGGCCTGCTCGGCCCCAACGGAGCGGGCAAGACCACCACCATCGGCATGCTGACCACGCGGGTCGTGCCGACCGACGGCCGCGCGCTGGTCGCCGGGATAGACGTGCGCCGGCAGCCCGCCCGGGTGAAGCAGCAGATCGGCGTGGTCCCCCAGACCAACACCCTGGACCGCAGCGTCACGGTGGCGGAGAACCTGTACTTCCACGGCCGCTACTTCGGCCTGCGGGACCGCCCGGCCCGTCAGCGCTGCGATGAGTTGCTGAAGCGCTTCAACCTGGCCGGGAAGGCCGACGCCATGGTCGACGCGCTGTCGGGCGGCATGGCCCAGCGGCTGATGGTCGCCCGCGCCGTCTTCCACCAGCCAGACGTGCTCTTCCTTGATGAGCCCACCACCGGGCTGGACCCCCAGGCCCGCATCGCCCTGTGGGACCTGCTGCGCGAGCTGAACGGGGAGGGCCAGACCATCCTGCTCACCACGCACTACATGGAGGAGGCCGACCAGGTCTGCCACCGGGTGGGCATCATGGACGGCGGCCGGATCCTTGCGCTGGGAACTCCCGTGGCGCTCAAGCGCTCGGTGGCGGCGGACACGGTGGTCGACCTGACCATCGCGGGGGGTGAGCTCGACGGTCTGGCCGGGAACCTCGTGGCCGTCGATGAGGTGTCCCATGTCGACGTCAGCGGCAACGAAGCCCGGGTGTTCGCGTCCGCGGCCACAGGTTTGCTGCCGCGACTGCTCGCCATCGCCGAGCACGGCGGCCACCAGGTCACCGATGTCTCCGTGCATCCCCCCAACCTGGAGACCGTGTTCATCGCCGTCACCGGAAAGGACGCCCGCGAGTGACCACCGCCGCCGTTCCCGCCCAGACGCGCAGCACCCAGGCGGCCGCCCTCGCCGCGTTCGTGGGTCTGCTGCACCGCGACCTGCGCGTGCTGACCCACGAGAAGGGCAAGTTCGTGATCC
>WHTC01000237.1 GCA_009379795.1 Nitriliruptorales bacterium
ACGACCTCCGCACCCTGCTTGGCGGCGATCTCCCGCACCGTCTGCACGTGGGGGTTGCCGTGGGCGTCGTCCCTGTGCAGTGCTGCGAGGTCGTCCTCGCCCACGTTGGCCGCGTACAGCACCGGCTTGGCGGTCAGCAGACCAAGTTCGCGAAAGAGCGCGGTCTCGGTGCCGCCCGCGCCGAAGGTGCGTGCGGGGGAGCCCTCAGCCAGATGCCTGCGCAACCGGCCGGCCATCTCGGCCCCGGCGATCGCCGCCTTGTCGCCTGAGCGGGCCGACCTGGCCGCCCGCTCCTCCCGGCGCTCGACCGTCTCCAGATCCTTGAGCAGCAGTTCGGTCTCGACGGCCTCGATGTCGCGGCCCGAGTCGACCGATCCGTCGACATGGACCACATCGCCGTCGGAGAAGCAGCGCACCACGTGGACGATCGCGTCGACCACGCGGATATGGGACAGGAATTGGTTGCCCAGCCCCTCGCCCTGGCTGGCGCCTCTGACGAGCCCGGCAATGTCGAGGAACTCGACGGAGGCGGGCACCACCTTGGCCGACCCGGCCAACCGGCCGAGGACCTCGACGCGCTCGTCAGGCACGGCGACCACCCCGACGTTCGGCTCGATCGTGGCGAAGGGGTAGTTCGCGGCATCCGCGCCGGCGGCGCTCACGGCGTTGAACAGGGTCGACTTGCCGACATTCGGCAGGCCGACGATGCCGACCTGCAGGCTCATGAGAACTCCAGATGCTCGCTGGGGGAGGAGGTACCGGCTCAGCCTCCGAACCCTCATCCTAGGAGATCGAGCGCAGCGAGAGATCGGGACCTCCACCTTAGACTTGCTGCCATGTACACCGAGACGGAGGGGCCCGAGGGCGCGGTGGACCTGGTCCTGCTTCATGGTGGCATCGGCGCCGGGCGCTACCACTGGTCAAAGCTGCTGCCGGCCCTGTCCACCCGCTACCGCGTGCATCTGCCCGACCTGCCCGGCCACGGCCGTACGCCCCTGCCACCGGACGGGCGCTACGACCGTGCGCTCCACGTCGAGGCCGTCGAGGAACTGCTCGACCGCCTCGCCCCGCCCGTGCACGTCGCCGGCTTCTCGATGGGCGGCCACGCAAGCATGGCCCTGGCGGCCAAGCGGCCCGAGGCGTTCGCCTCCCTCACCCTGATCGGGGTCAGCTACCGGGACCACCCGGGGCTGCGAAGCTGGCGGGACAAGTTCGACCCGGACAGGCTCGCCGAGGCCTATCCACTGTGGGTCAGAGCGCTGTCCAGGCTGCACGCGCCGCTCGGCGGACCGGATGCCTGGCGGGAGGTATGCCGGCGCGATGCCGGCGGCCTGGAGATCGAGGTCGACCCGGAGGACCTTGGGGCGCTCGACTGCCCGGTGCTGCTGATGCGAGGCGACCGTGACGAGGCGGTGGACCCCGCGCAGCACGCTGACCTGCGCGCGATCTGGGGTCAGGCCGACGAGTGCGTCGTCCCGGCCGGCGGCCATGAAGTCCAGCTCACCCGCAGGGTGGTCGTGGAGCCCGTGCTGCTGGACTTCCTCAGCCGTGCCGGTGCCGATCCGACCCGCGCGCACCCCCCGCCGAGCGCCGCGGGCACGGACTGAACAGCCGGTCGACCCCGCCTCCGCGATCCGGGACGCACCGTGCAAGACTGGCTGCGGATCGGAGGAACGTCTTGGACGTTGTCACCCTGCTGCAGCACCCGCCCGACCTGCGGCGGCCCATCCTGCTTGCCGCCTTCCACGGCTGGAACGACGCAGGAGAGGCCGCAACGGGCGCGATCGACGTCCTGGCGCGGGAACTCGAGGCCAAGCCCTTCGCCGAGGTCGACCCTGAGGAGTTCTTCGACTTCCAGGTCGCCCGGCCCACCGTCCGACTGCAGGAAGGCGGCGGGCGGACCGTGGACTGGCCACTGAACCGCTTCTCCTGGGCTGCGCTGCCCGGCAACCACCGGCATGTGGTGCTGCTTGACGGCACGGAGCCGAATCTGCGCTGGCGCACCTTCACCCGCGGCATCCTGGACCTGGCGGCCGGCCTGGGAATCGACACAGTGGTCACCCTGGGTGCGCTGCAGGTCGACGTGCCCCACACCCGCCCGGTGCCGGTCACCGGTCACGCCACCGACGAGAAGGTCGCCACGCAACTCGGCGTGCGCCGGTCCGGCTATGAGGGGCCGACCGGGATCACAGGGCTCCTGAACCACGCGGCCAGTACCAGCGGGCTCCAGGCCATGAGCATCTGGGCGGGCGTGCCCCACTACCTTTCGGGGACGACGTACCTGGCTGGCGCCCTGGCCCTGGTCGAGCGCGTCACACGGCTGCTGGAGGTGGACGTCCCCCTCGGCCAGTTGGCCGAGGAGGCGGTGGCCCAGCGCGACGAGATCGCCGAGCTCGTCGCTGACGATGATGATCTCGCCGAGTACGTGAGCGAGCTGGAGGAGCGGGCCGATCGCAGCTCCACCACCATGACGGGCGAGGCGGTCAGCGCCGACGAGCTTGCCGCGGAGGTCGAGCGCTTCCTGCGCGATCGCGACCGGTGAGACGCCTGGCCCATCCGCCCCGCCTCAAGCGCCGAGCCGGTGGCGGACCAGGGCGCTGACCTGTTTGCCGTCGGCGCGCCCCCTGACCCTGGGCATCACGCTGGACATGACCCGTCCGAGATCGCTCGGCGAGCTTGCCCCGGTCTCGGCGACCACCTCGTCCACGATGGCCGCAAGCTCGTCCTCGCCGAGCTGCTCCGGAAGGTAGGTCCGGACGATGGCCAGCTCTCGCCGCTCCTTGCCGGCTAGGTCCTCGCGTCCCGCGTTGGCGTAGGCGTCCGCCGCCTCGTTGCGTTTCTTCGCCTCACGGGTCAGCAGACTCTGGGTCTCCGTATCGGTGACCTCCCCGGAGTGGCCGACGGCCACCCGCAGGTTCTTGATCGCCGCAACGATCATGCGCAGTGTGGCGACTCGTTCGGTGTCGCGGGCCTTCATCGCCGTGGTCAGGTCGGACTGGATCTGGTCGCTCAGTGACATGCGGGAATCGTAGATGCCGCAGCGACCGGGCGAGGCGGCCGATTCCGGATCTGAGCCGGTGGAGGGTACGGTTGGAGATGAAGAGCTGGGGGCGGGCGGCACGCTCCGTTCGGACGCGGGTTCGGAGGTTCTATGACTACGACGTCAGCGGTGAGCCTGAGCCTGCCGAGCGGCCTTCGGCCAGGGGGTCGCTTCGACGTGTGGTGCGGCAAAGCGGCCCGCCTGGTCGTGTGTGATATCGACGGGACCCTGCTGGGGCCGTTCCGCAAACCCCCCGTGTCCGTGATCGAGGCCGTGGGCGTCGCGCAGCACGCCGGCCTGCGCGTCGGCGTGGCCACGGGACGGGAGTGGGCCGGAGTCGAGCGGCTGGCAAGACTGCTCACCCTGCGCGGGCCGCATGTGCTGCAAAGCGGAGCCGAGGTGCGGGACGGCTCCGTGGTGGTCGAGCGGTGGCCGCTGCCCCGGACATTGGCCCGTGCGCTGCTCGACCTTGCCGCCGATCGCGGCTGGTACGCCGAGTTCGCGGTCGACAGCGGCGTTGTCGCCACCGACGGGCCGTCCTCGCATCCGGCGCACCTGGCACTGCTGGAGGCCAAGCCCGTGGGACGCGCCGAGGATCTCGACCTGGAACGCGACGTGGTGCTGAAGGCCACGGTGATGGTCTTCGACCCCACCGAGTTGACGCCCACGCTGGCGGCGCTGGAGGGCATCGGGGCGAACGTGACCGTCGAGTCCCCTCCGTCCCGACCGACGCTGCGGTATGTCAACGTCACCAAGCCGGATGTCGACAAGGGGAGGGCATTGCGGACCGCCGCGATCCATATCGGCGTGGAGTGGGACGCGGTCGCCGTGATCGGCGACCGCGTGAACGACCTGCCGCTGCTCACCGCGGGTGGCACCGCGATCGCCATGGGCCAATCGCCGGATCGGGTCAAAGCGGTCGCACACCTGGTGGCCCCGTCGGTGTCCCGGGATGGAGCCGCGGTCGCGCTCAACGCCCTGACTGGGTCCTTGCGCGCGATCACCTGACCGTGTCCGCGGCCGGTGCCATGCCGGTCTCGGCCAGCCAGAGGCGGGTGCGCCTCATGCCCTCATCCAGCGACACCTGCGGGTTCCACCCAGTCAGCCGAGCGATCTTCTCGATCGAGTACGTGCCGGGATGGGTGACGTACTCCAGCGTCCGCGGCGAGAACGGGGGGACTTTCCCGAGCGTGCGGGACACCGCGTCCACCGGAGTGGTGATCGCCAGGGTGGCGGGCCCCGGCAGCGAGCGCATCGGCTTGCCCAGCATGCGCGCGTAGTGGCCGAAGAACTCCCTGGCCTCCACGCCGTCACCGCCGGTCACCTGCAGCACCTCGCCCAACGTGGCCGGGTTCTCCACCGTGGACAGCGACCCGTCGATCAGATCGTCCACGTAGGTCGGTGTCAGGATGCCCTTGCCGCCGTCGATCAGGATGAACAGGTTGCGGGACAGTAACTCGACCGGGCGGACGGTCCACAGCGCGCTGTGCGGGCCGTAGCAGTCGCCCGGTCGCACGATGGTCACCGGGACG
>WHTC01000153.1 GCA_009379795.1 Nitriliruptorales bacterium
CCCCTAAAGGCGGGTGTCAGCACACGGCGGCAGGCGGTGGGTTCTCACGGGCCGTGCGCTTGAACGCGGACTGGTAGCTCTCCCACCACGCGCGGCCTTGCCCGATCTCGACTGCGGTCCGCCGCAGTCGGTCCTCGAGCTGTAAGCGCTGCCGGCCGACGGCGGCTTTGCTGCCGGCGATGGAGATGGCCGCACGCACCCTGCCGTCACTACCTCGGATGGGCGCGCTGAGCGAGCACATCCCGAGCACGTATTCCTCTGAGACGAACGCGCAGCCGCATGCTCGGATGATCTCGAGGTCCGCTCTGAGCGTGTCTTCGTCGACGACCGTGTATTGCGTGTACGGGTGAAGCTCACCTGCAGTGAGCCGTTGGACCACGTCCTCGGGCGCATGCGCGAGCAGAACCTTGCCGAGCGCGGTGGCGTGGAGTGGGCCGCGCTCACCCACACGGGTCCGCACAGACTGCGCGTGGCGGCCGTGTGCCGCCTCGAGGTACAGGACGTGGGTCTCACGACGCACCCCGAGGTGCACGCGCAGGCCGGTGTGATCGGCGAGCCGTTCGAGAGCGGCACCCGAGCTGTCACCGAGTCGCCGTCGCTGGGATGCAAGGGACCCGAGCTCGAACAAGGAGAGGCTGAGTCGGTAGTGCCCGTCCTCGGTCATCTCGACCGCTCCCGCGTTGCGCAGGCTCATGAGCAGGCGGTGTGCGGTCGGTCGGGGGATGCCGAGCTCGGACTGGCAGAGCGATGACGTGAGCACCGGGTGCTCACGGAACAGCTCCAGGATGCGGAAGGCCTTTGCGACTGTCATCGAAGCCGCAGTCGCCACGCGTTCTCCTGTCCGCCGGCCGGCCTGGTGGCCGCGCCCGGGTATCCACGAGCGGACAACTGTACTCCAGAGCCCACGAGAACCCATAGGCCCGGCGATGTCAACCAGCGGTCATGACATGCTTGGCGAACAGCTCCATCGAGCGACCGGCGGCCGCGGTCGGGAGCGTGCCGAAGGCGAAGGCGCAGGCCATGTGGTTTGCCCCGGTGTCGTCAAGCAGCCCGTGCACCCGCGTTGCGACATTCTCCGGCGAGCCGATGATCACAAGGCCCTGCTCGTTCAGCTCCCGGAAGTCCCGCGACCAGGGGATGCGGGTGTTGCCATGGTCCTTCCAGAGCTTGATGAACCCCTCGTAGTGCGACTCGAGGGCAGGGATCGCTTGCTCAAGGGCTTGTTCGTCGGTGTCAGCGATGTGGACGTGCCGGAGAACGCCGAAGCGCGGCTCCTCGGCGCCGGCCCCTGCAACCGGGGGCGTGGCCAGCTCAGCGATGCGTGCGAAGTACTCTTCGCGCTTCTCCATGATCTCCTCGACCGGCGGCGAGATGAAGCCGAACGAGAAGATGGTGTTGAAGCCCTCGGCGGCAAGGCGCGGCACAGAGTCGGGGTTCGTGGTCGGATACCACATGGGCGGATGCGGGCGCTGCTGGGTGGTCACGGCCTGCTCGATGGAGATGGCGTCGTAGTGCTCGCCGGACCAGTCCAGGCGCGGCCCCTCCAGCCCGCGGCGAATGACCTCGAGGCTCTCGCCGAACAGCTTCGGCGCCTGCTCCAGGTCGACGCCGGACTGGGTCAGCTCGTAGGGGGTGGAGCCCTTGCCCACCCCGATCTCGAGCCGGCCCCCGCTCAGCTGGTCGAGCATCGCGAACTCTTCCAGCAGCCGCAGCGGATGGCGCAGCGGGAGCACATTGACAAGTGGGCACAGTCGGATTCGGCGGGTGACCTGGGTGGCGGCGCTGAGAAAGAGGTTCGGGGACGGTGCCAGGCCCAGGGGAGTCCCGTGGTGCTCGGCGAGATGGTAGATGTCGTAGCCGAGCGTGTCCGCTTGGCGCAGCAGTCCAAGACGGTCCTGATACAGCTGTTCGATGGACAGCTCCCTGTTCCGATCAATCCAGTCGAATACACCAAAAGTAGCCATCGGAGCCTCTCAGACGTGGGGTACGAGGCCCACCGTTGGCCACCCGCCGCCGTCCGCATGTCATCATGTCTTTCTTATTGAGACGACCCTCGCGCGACCCGGCGATGACGACCGTACGTTCCATGTGACCTGCTCCTCGTCCGGAGGGCGCAGGAACGGCGGCCGAGTCAACGCCGACAGCCGCGAGATCGATGAACCAGGTACTTGACTTGAGAAGAGGTCGGCTATGCTACCGACCAGGCGTAAGAGGTCCGACGTCAGTGCGTGCGGTCGAATGTTGGGTTGGGCCGCCCCGGTCGGCGAAGCGCAGCCATGGACGCCTCCAAGCAGGCCTGGGAGGCGAGCATCTACTCGTGACCGGGCGTCCAGCCACCGGGCTACTACGAGGATAGTCAAGCGTATGTCAGACACGACGACAGTAGACACTGACGGAGCGATACGCGCCCACGAGGTGACAAAGCAGTTCCGCGGAGGCGTCGTCGCGCTCGAATCCGTGTCAATGTCGATACGCGAACGGGAGTTCTCGGCCGTCATCGGACCGAGCGGCTGCGGGAAGTCGACGCTGCTGCGCTTGATCGCCGGCCTCATCCCGGCCACGTCCGGTGTCGTCACCATCGACGGTGAACGAGTGACAGGGCCTCGCCCAGACGTGACGATGATGTTCCAGAAGCCCACGCTGTTGCCCTGGAAGGACGCGCTCGGGAACGCGCTGCTGCCGCAGACGATCAACGGATCCGCGACGAGCGAGGCCAAGAAGAAGGCGCTCGGGCTGCTTTATCTCCTGGGACTCCAGGGATTCGAGTACCACTATCCGCGCCACCTTTCGGGCGGGATGGAGCAGCGAGTGGCGCTGGCGCGACTGCTGATGGTGGGGGCCAAGTTCGTGCTCCTGGACGAGCCGTTCGGGGCACTCGACGAGTTCACCCGTGAGCGCCTCAATCTGGAACTGATGAGCCTTCACGCCTCGGCCCACCTCACCACGATGCTGGTGACGCACAACATCAGCGAGGCGATCCTGCTGTCGGATCGCGTCATCGTGATGACGGATCGTCCCGGGAAGATCGCCGGGGTCGTCGACGTGCCGTTCGAGCGCCCCCGTGCCATCGAGCTCCAGCGCAGGCCCGAGTTCAACGAACTCATGTTCGAAGTCCGTGATCTGCTCGGGGAGGCTCTCCGGTGAGAGCGAATGCCGAATCTCCAACCACGAGCGACACGGGCGAGACGCCGCCGGCCCTGATCACCGAGGCCGACCCGGGCGCATCCTGGGTCCGGCGCGCCGGCCCGCCTGTCGTGCTGTTCGTTATGTTCATCACGGTGTGGGAGCTGGCTGTGCGCCTTGAGCTGATCAGCAGCTACCTCCTGGCGAGCCCCACGGCCATCGTCGGCAGCTTCTTCAGCCTGCTCAGCTCGGGCATCCTGCTCGAGAACGCGTACATCACGATGCTCGAGACCGTCGGCGGCTTCGTCGTCGGCTCGGGAATGGCCTTCCTCCTGGCCGTGGCTTGCGGGTTGTCCAAGCTGCTGCGGAAGATGCTGTACCCGTGGATGGTGGCACTGCAGGTGACCCCGCGCGTCGCCGTCGCGCCCATGCTGATCGCGGCTCTGGGGTTCGGCTACTCCCCGAAGATCGTGCTGGGGGCGCTGATCTGCTTCTTCGTCGTGTTCCTGAACACGCTCACCGGCTTCATGTCGGTGGACGAGGACGCCCTCGAGCTGTTCCGCTCGCTGGGCGCGAGCCGCTGGAAGATCTTCACCCAATTGCTGCTTCCCGGGGCGATGGTCATGACCTTCGCGGGGCTCAAGACAGGCATCACCCTCGCGTTGATCGGCGCGATCGTGGCGGAGTTCGAGTCGGCGCGCGATGGCCTGGGCGTCCTCATCCAGACGTTCAGCTTCCAGCTCAACATCGAGGCAGCGTTCGCCGTCCTGCTCAGCCTCACGGGGGCAGGACTGATCTTGTACGGGATCATCGAATATCTGGACAGGGTAGTGGTGTTCTGGGCACGGGACGAGTCGACGTCGAAGCGCACGCAACGGCACGCTGCGAGGGCCCAGTCGCGGTAGACGACCAGCGAGCATGAGAGGAAGGATCAGAGCATGAGTCGGGACGGCGGACGTACGTTGTTCTTGGTGATATGGCTGCTGTCGATGGCTCTCCTGGTGGCGGCGTGCAGCGGAGCCGGGGAGGTGGACGGTGCGGGTGACGACGCGGCGGCGGGCAGCGGTGAGGTCGAGACCGTGACCTACCTCGCCCCGGTGCCACCCAGCGCGAACTACTACCCGCCGTGGGTGGCCCAGGAGCTCGGGTTCATGGAAGAGGAAGGCATCGACTTCCAGCACGAGGCGGTCGGCTCGGACGTGTCCATGACCACGCTGTTGGTGCAGGGCGAGGTGGACGTGGCCAGCCCGGGTCTCGCAGAGACGTTCCAGGGCCTGCAGGCGGGACAGGACTTCGACATCATCTACGAGTACTCGAAGTCCGCCATCGAGTACGTCGGCGTGCCGGAGGACAGCGACATCCAGTCCGTGGAGGACCTCGAGGGCACGACCGTGGGGCTCGCGGAGAACGAGCTGCGCTCGCTGCTGGAGCTGTCCCTGCAGGAAGCCGGGATGACCTCGGATGATGTGGAGACCGTCCAGGTCGGCACCAGCGGGCCCACCGTGGCGCAGTCGTTCGAGAGAGCGGCCATCGACGTCTACGTCGGCTCGATCCTGGACTTCGCGGCCTTGAACGCCGCGGGCGTGCCGCTGCGTGACATCACTCCCGAACGCTACACGAACATCCCGGCTACGTCCTTTGCGGCGGCTCCGGAGATGCTGTCGGAGCAGGAGGATCTCCTCGTCAGGTTCTTCCGCGCCTGGTCGAAGGGCTACCACGCCGGCCTGACGAACCATGACGTCGTGGAGACCGTGATGCGCGAGGTCGTCCCGGAGGTGTGGGAGGACGAAGAGGCCGGGAACGCCCTCTTCGAGGAGACCATGGAGACGCGAGAGGCGAACCAGGACATGGACGCCTACGGTTCTCTGCGGACCGAGCTCTGGGAAGACGCGGTTGAACAGGCGGTCCAGGCCGGGGACCTGGAGGCTCCCCTGGACACCAGTGAGTTCCTGAACGACAGCCTGATCGAAGGAGCCAACGACTTCGATCGCGAGGCCGTCGAACAGACCGCCCAGGAGTGGCTGGAGGAGAACAGCTAGGCCCCGAGGTCAGGACACGCCGTGGCAGACATCCCACTGGTGATGGGAATTACGCATCATCCTTTCTACTATCAGAAGACGTCGGGGCCACGCTCTGAGTGGTCCGACGATGCCGTTCGCATGGCCGAGCTGGCCAAGATGATGGAGGACAAGCTGTCGAGCGCGCAGCCCGATGCGCTCGTCGTGGTGGCCAGCGACCATTTTCATCAGTTCTTCATGAACAACATGCCCGCGTTCCTCATCGCGAAGATGGAGGAGTATGACGGCATCTTCTACAACGAGACTCGCGAATTCGACCTGCAGCCGTGTACGGTTCCGGGCGCCGCGGAGCTGTCGGGCCAGATTGCCACCGGGCTGGTCGATCGCGGTGTCGATCTCTCCTTCTCGAACGACCTCAAGCTCGACCATTCCGTCATCATTCCGCTGATGATGATCCGACCGCGCATGGACCTGCCGGTCGTGCCCCTGCTCACGAACTGCGGCGCGCAACCCATGCCGACCCCTCGGCGATTCTTCGAGCTGGGCCGCATCCTGCGCGAGGCCATCACCGAGGTCTCTCCTGGCAAGCGGGTGGCCGTGGTGCTGAGCGGCAACCTGTCTCTGGAGGTGGGGGGCCCCCGCCAGTTCGCTCCCGAGCCTCCCCACCAGGCCTTCGACGACCGCGTCACCGATCTGCTCGAGCGGGGCGACCACGAGGCGTTGATCGCGGAATCCCAGTTCGACCGCCTGGTCGAGACCGGCAACACCACCGGGCAGTTTCTGAACTTCCTGACGGCGCTCGGCTTGACCGACAAGATCATGACCTGCACCTACGCCGAGGCGATGAAGCGCAAGGGATCCAGCCAACCCTACTTCGTGTGGGAGAAGGCCGGGGTCGCCGGTGGGTAGTCGCACGCGGAGGCTCGGCTGGCAGGTCTTGGTGGGAGTCGCACGATGAGCAGATACCTGGTGGACAAGTTCTTGTACGAGGTGGATCGCAGCGAGGATCTGTTCAACGCCTACGTGGCCGATCCGGCTTCGTTCGTGCCCTACTGGGAGCGCGAGCACGGGCCGCTGGTCACGCCCGTTGAGAAGGTCGGTGGGCACAGCCTCACCGCGGAGGAGCGGCGTGCTTTGACCGAGTTCGACTTCGAAACCCTGTACCGCATGGGCGCCCACCCGTTCATCCTGTGGACTCTGATGCTGCCGATCCTCCAGCAGCAGATGTCGAGCTTCTCCGAGATCAGCGAGCACTACGTCAGCAGAATCGCCAAGTACGGCCGCCCTGGTTGGGACACGTAACGAACCCGCCGCCAGACCAGGATGCGCCGAGTCGGGGAGTTTCATTGTGGTCAAACAGCTGAAGGTTGGCCTGTTCCGGAGTGCGGGCAGCGTGCACCTCATGGCCGCCGCGGACGAGGACCGCTTGGCGCAGGCCGGGTTGGACGTGTCCATCGACTGGGTGACGTCCTCCGACCAGCAGCTGGGGCGGTGGGATTCGGGTGAGTACGACGTGATGCATTCGTCCCCGGACCACCTGTTGCGGCCCGGACGTCGCCGTGACCCTGTGATCGTGCTGGGCGGCGGCATCGGTGAACTGGCCGTCTACATGCGGGCGGGCACCGAGGTCGGCGAGGCCCGCTGGGGTGTGGACGCAGCCGAGTCCGCGTTCGCGCTGGTGCTGCGGGCAATCGTCGAAGACGTCGGCGGGCATGCCGTGGCGCCGGAGGATCTCATACCGGTGGGCGGCACCCAGCAGCGTCTGCAAGCGCTGCTCGATGGGCAGGTCGACGGGGCCACGCTGTCGCCGCCCTTCTCGCAGATGGCCGAACGCAACGGCCTGCGCCGCCTCGGAGGCCACCTCGATGTCGTGCCCGAGTACCTCAGCACGGTGGTGGTCGTGTCCCGGTCGGCGATCGGCAGCGCCTGGGTCGACGAGTACCGGGAGGCGCTCGAAGACAGCGCCCGTGACCTGTCGGCGGGGGGCCGGGAGCGGATCGCGGATGTCCTCGAGCGCAACGGGTGGAGCAGGGAAGTCGCCGAGGACGCGGCTGAGGGCGTCCTGGGACCGGCCGGCGTCGAGGGGATCAAAGTCCCCTCGCTCGACAACCTCCAGGCAGTCATCGCGCTGCGAAAGCGGTTCTACCCGGACTGGCAGCTGCCCGGTCCACCCGAGGCACTGCTCGCGGGCTGACCGACGGCTGGAGTCTCGCGTGCATGGATGGATGACGTGAAGGCGATCGTGCTGCACGAGTGCGGCGGACCTGACGTGCTCAGCCACGAGGAGGTGCCGACTCCGCAGCCAGGCCCCGGCGAGGCGCTGATCCGGGTCCGTTCCGTAGGGGTGAACCGCACGCTGGACATCACCATCCGCGCCGGCGAGTACCCGCGGCCGGTGGCATTCCCCCACGTGCTCGGCGCCGATCCCGCGGGAGTGGTCGAAGCGGTCGGCGCCGACGTCGCTGGCCTGGACAGGGGGCAGCGCGTCGCCGTGTTCGGCGGGCTGTCCTGTGGACGGTGCCGATACTGCGTGGAGGGCCACGACGAAGACTGCGTGAACCGGCGCTACCTGGGCGTGCATCAGTGGGGCGGCTACGCCCAGTACGTCGTCGCGCCGGCCACGGTGGTGTTCCCCATCCCTGACGACCTGCCGTTCGCCGACGCGTCCTTCATCTTCCGCCACTTTCCCACCGCATTCGGACAGCTCGAGGCCAGCGCCGATGTGCAGCCAGGGGAGACCGTTCTGGTGATGGGAGCGTCCGGTGGGCTGGGTCTGTGCGCCATCCAGGTCGCCAAGCTCGTCGGGGCTCGGGTCATCGCAGCCGCCGGCGGGGACGAACGACTCGAGGTGGCGGCCTCCTTCGGCGCCGACTTCACCGTGAACTACCGCCGTGAGGACCTCGCCGCCAGAGTCATGGAGATGACCGAGGGCAAGGGAGTGGAGGTCGTCTGCGAGAACGTCGGAGACCCACACCTATGGCAGGGCGCCTTCAACAGCCTTGC
>WHTC01000173.1 GCA_009379795.1 Nitriliruptorales bacterium
CCCGCTCTTGCACCGTGACACGACACCCGATCGCCTCCTGCCCGAGCCCCCGAGCACGGTCCCACGCCCGGTGAGGCGTTACCCCCACCTTTGGCTACGGACTCCGCTTGGAACGGTCCGGCCGGACTTCCACCAGCTAGCAACGCGCGCCGCCCGGCGCACACTACGACCCCGTCGGACTCCCGCTGCCCTCCGCTCGGTTTCACCATCGGCTTATCCGACCGGTCTTTGCCCGACAAGGCCAGGCAGACGGGTCTCTCCACTTCCGAACCGAACCGTGCGCGCGTGCAACTCCCCATACCCCGCAGGGACCCGCCAGGCTGACCCCGGAACAGGGCCTGGCAGACATGGCCTTCGCCGTGACATGAGCGGCTCGGCTCCCCGATTGTTCATGTGTCGAGGCTGCAGTACGCAGCCCGCGCGCTCGCTCCCTCCAAAGAGGTCTCTCGACACCCCGCTCAGCCCCAAGGATCTCCCCCAAAGGCTGTGACCTGCTACTGGGCGCTCCGGCACCTACCCAGACGGAACTCACACCCGCAGGCTCAATCCAGCTTCGTGGACGCAACACACCCTGAACATACGATGCAACAGCACGGTGGGCACTCACCGAAATTCCTCGACGAGCGGGACATCCTCGGCGAGGTCCGCTCCGGGGTCTTGCGCGCTGGCGGCATCGCCGAGGACGACGCCCGGCGCACGTCATGTCGGTACACCCCGATACCGGCGCGCCAACTCGCGGATACCCACATCCTGCTCCAACCGCCGGTCGCGCCGGATACGTTCAGACAGCTCCACTTCGACATCTCCTAACTGCTCCTCCGGCCGAAAGCCTTGGGGAAGGCTCACCGAGCGTAAGGAGCGAGGAACGTGGGCCGTTTCAGACCATCACTCCGGCCTCTACTGAGGCCGGATCAGACTGCCTTCTCATATCTTGAGACCAGGTCTTTGACGATCAGCTGGTCAGGGGCGGAGCGTGGCGCTGCGGGCTCTTCCAAGTCCCCGGCGTGATGGCGCATTGGAGTGCGAGCGCGCGAGAGTGAAGGTGCGTTGATGGTCGTCGTACTGGACAACCCCGAGCTGCAACGGCTGCTGCCCGCGCAGGCCCTGCTCGACGCCGTTCGGCACGCCTACGTTGAGCTCGGCCGCGGCAGGGCCGTGAACCGACCGCGCACCGACCTGTGGATGTCTGACACCGCCAACCACCGTGGCGACGCTGGGCACATGACCGCATATGTGCTGAAATCGTTCGAAGGCGCGGTGGCGGACCTCGATGTCGCGGCGTTGCGGCTCAATTCCGACATCATCGAATGGACCCGGAACGAAGCGGGACTCCGCAAGGACAAAGTACCGCTCGTACCCGGGAACCGGTACAACGGGCTCATCCTGTTGTTCAGCAGCCGTACGGGAGAGCTGCTGGCGATGATGCCGGACGGCTACATCCAGGGGCTGCGCGTGGCGGCTAGCACCGCCGTCGCCGCCGAGCAGCTGAGCCGTGCAGACTCCAAGACCGTCGCGGTCTATGGCAGCGGATGGCAGGCACAAGCGGCCCTGGAGATGCTGCGGCTGGTGCGTTCGCTGGAGGAAGTGCGGGTGTTCAGCCCCAATCCTCGCAATCGGCTGGCCTTCAGCAACGAGATGAGCGCGAAGCTCGGGATCCCTGTCCGTGCGCTCGATGAGCCGCGGGCGGCCGCCGCAGACGCCGACATCGTCTTGGCCGCCACCAACTCGGTGACGCCGGTGGTGCGACGCGAGTGGATCGCCGCAGGCGGTCATGTGTCGTGCGTGAAGTACCTCGAGTTCCCCCCGGACCTCATCGCCGATGCCGACCCGGCCATCATCAACACGCGCATGCATGCTCCCGTCAACTACATCATGGGTCAACGCGACCCGGTGATGGCACACGATCCAACCTTCGACGGCGAAGGCAGCGCGAGCGACCGGCTGGCTCCATATGTCGACGCCGGTCTCGACTTCGGCCATCTGCCGGAGCTCACCGAGGTGATGGCCGGAACCGTGGTCGGCCGGACGAGCAGCAGCCAGACCACCTGCTTCTTGAACAACATCGGCTTGGGCATCCAGTTCGCGGCTGCCGCGAAGGTGGCCTACGACAATGCGGTGGCGCAGGGAGTCGGTCAGCGTCTGCCCGCCGACATGTTCAGCCAGACCATTCACCCGTGACGTTGTGAGGACCCCGAAGTCGTTCCAAGCAAGGCACGCAACTGTTGAGGAGGACGGCCAGTGACGCTGTTCATGTCCGCCGATGACGTGGTGGAAGTCCTGAAGATGCCGGACTGCATCGATGCGATGGAGAAGGTGTTCAGGGAGGAGGCGGAGGGCGGCGCTGTGAACCACCCGCGGCAGCGGTACACCCTGCCCAGGAGCATCCCGCTGGGTGAGCAGGGGTGGTGGACGAACATGATCGCGGGCGCTGCAGAGAGCACCGGGTTCGCGGCCCTTCGGGTGGATTCGGGCATCGTGGGAGAGCATGAGGTCGACGGGCGGCGCCGGATGGAGTGGGAGTACCCTGACGCGCGCAGCTGGGGTTTCGTGCTGCTGTTCGAGCTCTCAACCGGCAGGCCGGCGGCGGTGTTCCATGACTTCTCGCTGTCACCGATCCGCGTGGCAGCCACCACGGCTGTCGCCGTACGAGAGCTATCCAACCCCGGCGCCAGCGTCATGGCCCTGCTCGGGACCGGTAATGAAGCGGAGCGCCACCTGGAGGCGCTTGCCCTCGTTCGCGACCTCAGCACTGTCCGGGTGTACAGCCCGAACGAGAAGCACTGCAGCGAGTTCGTGGAGCGGATGGCAGGTCGGGTGGAGCTGTCCGTCGAGGCTGTCTCAGGGCCGGAAGAGGCGATGCGGGGTGCCGATATCGTGATGTGCGCTACGAACTCGAGCGTGCCGGTGTTCGACGGCAACTGGCTGACGCCTGGCCAGTTCGTCGCGACTATCGTCAACACAGATCACAACACCCAGCGGACCGAAGCCGACCGCGCCACCTTCGAGCGCAGCGACCTGATCGTGCTCAATAACAAGGCGACCGCCATCTCCAACAACCAGGTGGAGCTGCTGGACCTCATCGAAGCCGGCACCGTCTCCTGGGATGATGTCACCGAACTCGGTCACGTGCTCGCCGAGCCGTCAGCCGGTCGGAAGAGCAGCGACGACATCATCTACTACAAGAGCAACTGTGGGGTGGGCATCCAGTTCGCAGCTACCGGTGCGCTCATCTATGAGAGGTGCATGGAGGCCGGCCGCGGAACTGAAGTGCCGACCGAGCTATTCGGCGCTGATGTCAGCTGGTGGCTGGACCGTGGGTTCAAACCCTCCCCCTAGAACGCAGCGCCCGATGAACGAGATCAGGAGCCGCCCGTGAGGATCACGCGAGATGTGGGATGCCGACCGTCGCGCAGGCGAGCGCTGTCCACCGGACTGCTGTTTGCCCTGCTTGCTGGTTGCGGTGGTGAGGCGGTGCAGCCGGAGAGCCAGAGCAGGGCCGCGCCGACGCCGGCGGCAACCGAAGACCCAGCCGCAGCGACTGAGCCGGGGCCTGAAGAGGAGCCGTCGGCCGACGTCACGGTGTCGTTGGAGGGTGAGACGCTGGAGTTCGTCGTGCCCTACGATGCGGGCGGTGGCTACGACGTCTACGCCCGGATGATCGCGCCGGCGCTGGAGGAGTGCACCGGTGGCTCGGTGGTGGTGCTCAACGAGCCGGGTGCGGGTGGGCTCGCCGCGACCACGCAGACCGCTGTCGCCGACCCGACCGGTCCGCGGATCCAGATCATCAACACCGTCGGTGCGATCAGCGCCCAGGTGGCGGAAAGCGAGGGTGCGCAGTTCGACTTGGCCGAGTTCTCTTGGCTGGGACGCGTGTCCGCGGTGCCGAATGTGCTCCTTGTCGCGGCGAACAGCGAATTGCAGAACTTTGATGACTTCCGCAACGCAGAAGAACCCGTCCGCTTTGTCTCCTCAGGCCTCGGGTCCAACGATCACATCAATGCCGTGGTCCTGCAGGAGATCTATGACTTCCCTGCCGAGATCATCATCGGCTTCGCCGGTGCGCCAGAGGGACGGGCGGCGATGCTCGCCGGAGACGCCGACGCGCAGATCGCCCCAGCCGACAGCGCCGCGCAGCTCATCGAGTCTGGAGAGGTGCGAGCGGTGCTGGTGATCGGTGAGACCGATGACGAGACCCTCCAGGAGGTCACTAACGCCGCCGACGTACCGACGATCGGTGAGGAAGAACAAGTGGTCCTCGATGCGTTGCTCGACCTGGTGGAGACCGCTCGCTCCGTCACGGCGCCTCCGGATGTGCCCGAGGAACGGCTCGCCGCATTGCGCGATGCGTTCGAATGTGCGTTGACCGACGAAGAGTTCCTGGCCACCGCAGAAGAGCAGGCACGACCGATCGACTTCCTGCCCGGCGAGGAGATGGCAGAACTGGTCGGATCCGTGCTCGATGCACCGCCTGCCTTGCAGGAGCTCCTGCGCGAGAACTCATAGGAATCAGCGAGCACGTCAGAGCCGCAGCGGTCGGCTTCAGGGCCCGTCAGCGCGGACACGTGCGCGCGCATGCGCTCAGGCGTGGAGGGCAGGTGGCGCAGGCGGATGCCGGTGGCGTCGTCGATCGCGTTGGCCAGCGCAGCGGATCCGCGCGTCCGCGCGCTCGGCGACCTGGTCGGTAAAGGATTCCGCGGCGAAGGTGTTGAGTAGGCCCGGGGGCGCGCAGGATGCGGTGCGCAGCGGCCCCCGGACGTGATCCGCGACCGCCTCCATGTCTGGGAAGTCGTACAGCGGCACCGCGTTGCGTGCCCCGGAGGCCCCGGCGCCGCACCGGGGCCCGGTGCCACCGGGTCTCAGCCAGGCCCGTAGCAGCTCCGACCCCGACCCCTCGGGCCGGGACACGTCCTGCGCGGACAACGCGAAGCGCACGGGGCGTCCCGGCAGCCGCGCCAGTTCCCGGCGCAGCGGGAAGATGCCCTGGGCGTGCGTCCACACGCGCAGGACGGCACCGGTGGCGACCGCGATGGCGCACGACGACGCGACGGGTGCATGGGCGGTGTAGGGCTGGGTGTAGGTAGCGGCGACCTTGGGCGGGCGGGTCGGGGCGAGGCACGGACCGTCCCAGCGGCGCGGCCGTCCGTCGGGGACGTCCCGGTCGGTGACCGTCCCGGTGATCGGCCCCAGGCTCGCCAGCCGGGCGAGGCTCACAGCCTCGTGCCCGTCGGCGCTACGCACCTCGTCGTCGGCTACCACGAGCGTCGAGGCGTCCACCCGCAGTACGGCGGCGGCCCGCTCGAGCAGCAGCCGCCGGAAAGCGACGCCGGCGGCCGCCATGGCCGTCCCCGCCTCCTGCATCGAGCGGCTGCCCCACCTCGTCGGGCGAGCCCGAGGTCGTGACCGGGGCCAGGACCAGGCACGCCCTGGTCGAGCTCCACCTTGCCGGAGCGCAGCACGACGCGCCCGTCCGCGCGCAGGGCCAGCCGGGACTCCACGCGCTCGGCCGTTCCTGGCAGGTCGGCCGGCTGGCCTGGCAGCTCGGGCGGCTGGCTCTGCTCGCAGGATTCGCAGGTCGGCGCCGCAGCGGCACAAGTGCTCCGACAGCGCCGCCCGCAGTCCCGCCTCGTCGGCGCCACCGCGGTCACGCAGCGCCTGCACCGTCATGGTCATGCCGTTGATGCAGTAGCCGCACTGGGCCGCCTGCTCCTGCAGGACGTGCTGCTGCACCGCGCCGGGCTCCGACGGCGTCCCCAGGTCCTCCGGGGTGCGCACCCGCCGGCCGGCGACGGCGGACAGCGGCGTCACGTAGGATTTCGTCGGGGTGCCGTCCATCAGCACCGTGCACACCCCGCAGACGCCCATGGCGCAGCCCGTCCCCGGACGCCGCGCTCCTCGCCGTTGACGACGAGGGTCGTGAGGGCGGGGGAGGGTGCTCCGTCACGGCTGCGGGGGGCCTGGACTGGCGCGCTCAGCGCAGCTCCGCCAGGTCCTCCACCCAGCTGCGCCATGAGCTCCGGCACTGGCCGATGAAGGGCATCTCCACGCCGGCGTCCTGCGCCAGCTTCATGGCGACCTCCAGGTCCTTCTTGGGCCAGCGCAGATGGTGTGAACCGCCCCGGGTTTCGTGGCCGTGTTCCATGGCGTCGGCTGTCAACAGCGGCTCCAAGGGCTGGGCGCGACCACAGGGGGCATCAAGGTGCCGCCTCGCTGTAGACGACGCGTAGACGACCAGATGACGAAGCGCGCCCAACCCTGGTTAGGGTTCAGGCGGAAGGCCGGCCAGCTGTGGGCTGCAGGGGAAGCCTGACCCGTGGTGACTGGCCGTCTTCGTGACCCACCTCCACCAACCTCTTACCCACCTCGGTGCCAAGCTACGTGCGTATCAGCGAGGCCCAGCCCACCGTGATGCTGGCTGTCATTTTGGCACGTCGGGACTACTAGGATTGATCCGGTCAGTGCGCGGGGCGCGCTACTCAAGGAAGGCGGCGAGAGCCTGTCTGCTGACAGGTTCGCCCTCGTCGGTCTTGGCTGCTGCCCAGATCTCATCGACCAGCCGACTCGCCGCACGACCAGCCTCGGTCAGGTCGATCGGATACGGGCCGATGTGAAGCCGTGGCCAGCCAACATCATCGTCGATGTGATCGAAGTCGATGCGATATTGCCGGGCGAGTCGCTCGTCGGGGGCTCGGCCCCGCCGTCCCACATTCGGCTGCTGGAGATCGCCCACGCCTCGGGTGTACGCATCGAAATGTTCGAGAACGTCTCGGGCCCGACTCACGCCAGGCAGCGCGGCGTCGAAGTCCTCCAGCGCTTCCGAGAGCTGCTCCCTGGCCGCGACGGTCGTAAGGTGCGTCAAGGCCAGATCAGCGGCCCGGCGCGCTTCATCCGCCGACTTTTACACCACCTATGAGACGCGACCGGTCTTTGCGGCGAAAGGAGCTCGGCACTTGAACACAACAGCCGGCAACAGACGACCTGGCCTGCTTGCGATCTTCCTGACCCTGGCGCACACCGGCACCACCACCTTCGGCGGGATGTGGGCCGCGACGC
>WHTC01000507.1 GCA_009379795.1 Nitriliruptorales bacterium
ATCACACTGGGCGTCGCCGACGTGAGGCGCGCTCGGGCCTTCTATGAGCGGCTGGGCTGGCGGGGCCAAGAGGTGGAAGAGACCGTGTTCTTCCAGAGCGGCGGCATCGCGCTCGTCCTGTGGGGCCGTGACAAGCTCGCCCTCGACTGCGGCATCACCGACGAGCCTATGGATGACTTCGGTGGCGTCGTCTTGGCGCAGAACGTCCGGTCGGAGGCAGAAGTCGAGGAGATCATCGCGACGGCGGAGCGGGCAGGAGCCACGGTCACCCGACCTCCGGCCACGACGTTCTATGGCGGGTATGCGGGGTGCTTCACCGATCTCGATGGTCACGTCTGGGAGATTGCACACAACCCGGGCTTTCCGCTCGCGGAGGATGGCTCGATCACGATCCCCGACTTCAGCAACCCGTAGGTGGTGTTCCCGACCGCACAACCGCCAATCGGTGTCACGACGAAGATGGGTACCTGGAACTCGTAGTCGTCGACGTACCAGTCGGGGTCGTCCGCCATCTCGAACGTCCGCCTTCCCATGAGGACGGCACCAGTTTCAGAGATCATCGCGTTCATGTACGGGGTTCCCCGTAGCGCCGCGAGATCGGGATACAGAGGATCGGAGCTGCCGCGTTGGTCAGCGACGAACCCATCCAGCGATGTGGTCATCCCCGCGATCACTCGTGCCATTGATCTTGGCTCGGGGTTGTTGCCATCTCGCTGCCCGTGACCGCGTCGCTGTAGGGCAGTGCCCAGCCGCCGTGCTCAAATCCGCCGCGCACGTCCTCGTCCGGCGCGCCCGGCGCCTGTATCACGCCATCGAGGGTCAGGCTTTCGACCACAACGATCTTTCTCATCTCCGTGCTCCCTTCGGCTGTCTGCCGCCGCCGACGTGCCGGCTTCTCACCCTCTACACGAACGGCGTCCGACGGGATCGACATCGGACACAGCCGCGCCACGAGAAATCAGCACGTAGGCCCCGAGCTTGGGATGGTCGCAGGCGGCACACCCGACCCTTTTTGG
>WHTC01000480.1 GCA_009379795.1 Nitriliruptorales bacterium
CGACCGCGCCCTGGATGGCGCCGATCATCGCCTGGCTGGGCACCGTGCCGAACTGCAGCATCGACGCCCCATCGGCGCCGACGACGTCGAAGCGGATCTCGCCCTCCTCCTCCACGAGCAGCAGCACCCGGTAGGGGCCCACGCGCTCGGAGTCGGAGGTCACGAACGGCGGGAGCAGGTCCTGGTTGCGCGTGAGGCTCTCGTAGGGGCCTGCGCCCAGGCGAACCGCCCCGACCACCAGGCCGACGCCGAGCAGCGCCACGCAGCCGGTCACGACCACCTGGCGGATGCCCCCGGCCGGATCACGAAGGACAGCGGGGATCCAGCAGGCGGCCACCATGCCCAGACCGGCGTGCGCAAGCGCGGCTGGGAGCAGCAGGGCGGGAGTCCAGATGCCCTCGAAGCCGACCCGGCCAACCACCCATGTGGTGAGGCCGGAGATCACAAAGATCGCCATCAGCCCGAGAATGAGTTGCGGGCGGCTGCGCAGGCCGAGGAGCAGTCCGGGGACGAACACCGCGAGCGTGGTCACGCCCACGACGATGGCGCCGGAGTCGCTCAGGCTGGGCAGCACCTCCGGCACCACGGCGAGCGCCCGCCACAGCGGCATGGACGCGCTTTCGCCGGCGCCGAACAGTGGCCAACCCTCGCGGGCAAGCCCCACCAGCCACGGAGCCAGCATCGCGGCGCCGGCGAGGCCC
The DNA here is from genome assembly GCA_009379795.1 of Nitriliruptorales bacterium. Taxonomy (GTDB): domain Bacteria; phylum Actinomycetota; class Nitriliruptoria; order Euzebyales; family Egibacteraceae; genus WHTC01. Next base: position 702 of record WHTC01000480.1, read on the forward strand.
ACGAAGCCGATGCGCAGCAGTCCCTCGCGACGCCAGATACCGATGACCAGGACCGTCACAGAGAACAGCGCGAACAGGGGCCACAGCCGCGGCGCGACCGCGGCGCCGGCGGCCAGGGTGATCGCCAGCAGCGCGGCCGACCTCCAGGCGGAGGTGCCGACCCGCTCGTGCGAGGGGGTGTCGTCAGTCCTGCCCGAGTACAGCTCGGCTGGGGCCACGAGCCGGGCGGCGAGTACGACGAGCGCGGGCAGGAGCGCGGCGACGGCCAGCAAGCCCAAGAGCCCACGGCTCAGCGCCCCCAGGACCACCGGTGACAGGACGTAGAGGGTGGCGCCCAGCGCTCGGGGGGCGGGTCGCGCGGTGACGATCCTGCCGGCGCGCAGGGCGGTGATCCAGGCGATCGGCAGGAGGCCCAGCACGATCAGGCGCTGCGCAAGCCAGGCCGAACCCATGCCGGCGAGGGACAGCAGTCCCAGGATGCCCTGGACCGGTGAAGGCACCGCCGGTGAGCCGTAC
>WHTC01000431.1 GCA_009379795.1 Nitriliruptorales bacterium
GCCAGCTGGGGCACATCGGCGGGCGCCGGGCACCGACCGGCGGGCGGCTGGTGCGCCAGCCCAGCCGGCTGCCCGAGAGCCTGGACGCCGCCGAGGTCGCAGCGTTCATCGCCGACCTGGGCACGCACCGCGATCGGGCGACGGCCCTGGCGATGCTGCTGGGCGGCCTGCGTGCCGCGGAGGTTCGTAGCCTGCCGTTGGCCGGTGTCGACATGGGCCTGCGCCGTGTGTGAATGCAGTTCTGAGATCACGCGGCGGGCATCTTCGGCTTCGTCGGGCAACGTGAACGGACGGGCGGGGCGGCGGAGCACAGGATCGCCCTCATGCACGATGCCGAGAGCCCTCATGGTTTCGCTGGGCTTGGGCGGGGCCGTCTGCTCGGCTCGAATGTCACTGCGGAAGTGCCATTCCAGCCGGTAGCGGGCGTGCAGCGGCGGTTCATCGGTGGACCAGGCATAGACCGTGCGGTCAGCGGCGTGCTGGGCCTCAATCGCGGTCTGAAACGGCATGGACTCGGCGGTCATCGACGTGTGCAGTCCCCACACCGCGGGGTCCAGCTCGGTAGGGAAGCTCAGGGTGACCGACAGCCGCTTGGTCGGCAGCCGCACGGCACGGCGGAACCAATGTCCCCGCTTGTCGTCGCTGACGGTGTAGGTGTACTCGATCCACGTACTTTCGCCGGGATACAGCGGGAAACGCCCGGAGTCGTTGGCGAACACCAGCCACACCTCCTTGAAGGCATCCCGGTCGTGCTGCACGCTCCAGTGCATCACTTCGGCTCGGTTCTCTCCGTGCCATGCCCGCAAGTTGATCTCATCCCAGGTGAGCGGGTTGTCTCGATAAAGCTGGTGGAACGCTCCGGGTCGCCGGGTAACGATCGACAGAGATCCTGATCAGATAGCGGGTGATCGGCTGCTCGCCGTTGTTATCAAGTTTCCTGCGCATCGTCGCCCGGTAGACACCGTGCTCATAGAACAGCTCGGCATCATCATGTTCGACCACCAAGCCTCCCCCAGGCTCGATGACAGGCACCGAGGCATTCGGGGCAGGCCTCCTGCCCGCGCTGGGCTGCGTGCTCTCCTCTTCCCGCCAGGCGCGGCGGATCGCCCCTCCCGCGTTGAGGGCTGCGTCGGCCGCCTTGGCGAACTCTCGTGAGGCGTGCTCGCTGCCGCTCTCCACCTTGGAGACGTACGAGCGGCTGTAGTTCATCTGCTGCGCGCGCTGCCCGAGACAACCCTCGCACATCACGCCAGCGGCGGAACTCGACAAACACGTCCTGCTGTTCGTGTGTGGCGTCCGGACGTGCATGCGCCTCGTTTGTCATGGCCCGTCCACTCCTGACCGTGCGTGTGCGTGAGTACACCGTGAGCCAAGCCTCAGCCCAAACAGCGCTGCGAAACTCACCGCTGTTTCCATTATGTTCAGTGCTCTGTCTACCTCATGGAGTAGGCACCGACGAAGGGGAGTGGCTATGGAAACCGGGGTCAACCGCGTCGTCGCGCTTTGCGGCGTCCAAGGGTGTTGCCCTACCGCCGAGTTCACCGACTCTGAGGTCGTGCTGCGGGACGACCACGACGGCGAGGTCCGCCTGACCCGAGATGAGTGGGACGCCTTCCTCGTCAAGGCCAAGAGCGGCGAACTCGACTGAGGGAGCCCCGAGGCAC
>WHTC01000132.1 GCA_009379795.1 Nitriliruptorales bacterium
CCCCCGCTCCCAGCTCTCGAGGATCCGGGCGGGGCCGTCGTGACACATCAGGGCAGCGAGCGGCTCGTTGGTGAGCCCTCGCCCGCTCCCGACGGTGTCGGCGTAGTGCGCTTGCCAGCTGTCCGGCTCGGCGTGTCCCACGGCGGCCGCGACGGTCATCTGGGCCATGATCGTGGCGCCGCCCCGGCCCACCATGCTCTTGTCGAGCAGGAGCACGCGAGCACCCTGCCGGCGGGCCTGCGCGGCGGCGTACATGCCGGCGGCGCCAGCGCCGATGATCAGGACATCGGTGCGAATATCTCGTCGGCTCATGCCCCTGGCTTCCTCCCCGGTCCGTCATACCCGCGGAGCCATGGCGAAGATCAGGCGAACGAGGCCCGTGTGCTCAAGTTCTCCACCCGGAACCCTGCGACCGCCTTGTAGCGCTCCGAGATCTCCCGCAGCTCGGCTTGCGATATCACCTCATCGACATTGTCGAAGGGCTTTCCTCCCGTGCGCTCGTGCACTTCGCGCAGGATCGCATCGGGCGGATTCGCACGGGTCATGAGCACGACCTTCGCCGTCGCCTCCACGCGCGCCCTGTCGTAATCGTGCAGAGCCTCTGCGGTCACGGCCCGGCGCTTGAAGCAGCGCGTGAGACAGCGCGCGTCGAGGATGGCCTGGCCTGCACCGTTTGAACCGCGTGGGTACATGGGGTGCGCAGCGTCACCCATCAGCGTGATGCGCCCGAAGGTCCAGGTCGGGAGCGGATCGCGATCGACCATCGGGAAGACCAGGATGGGATCGGTCTTCTTCAGCAGGCCCGGGACGTCGAGCCAGTCAAAGTACCAGTCGGCGTAGGGTTGGAAGAAGTCCTCGAGCCTGGCCTCGACGTTCCAGTCATAGGAGTCCGGCTTCGGCCGCTCCAGCGTCGCGACGAAGTTGACCAACTGGTTGCCTTCTTCGTCGATGCTGTCGCGGATGGGGTAGACCATCAGCTTGCCTACGCTCATCCAGCCGATGCGGGCCGTATTGGCCCCGCTCAGGAACGGCGGCCAAGGGGTCACGCCACGCCAGATGGTGAGGCCGGCGTAGATGGGCTCACCCTCATCCGGGTAGAACTGCTTTCGGAGCGCCGAGTTGATGCCGTCGCAACTCACGACGACCGACGCGCGCACGGACCGCAGCGGCTGGCCGTCCCGGTCCACGAAGTGGGCCCTCGCACCGTCGTCGTCCTGGTCGACCCCGGTGCAGCGGTGCCCTGTCACCACGATGCCGGGCCCGAGCCGGTCGAGCACCGCGTCCAGGAAGACCTTCTGCATGTCGCCGCGATGGAGCGAGAACTGCGGCCAGTGGTAGCCCGCCGCCTCACCGGCCGGCTCGGTGTAGATGTGCTGACCGTGGCGGTTGAAGTACGACGCATCCTTGGTGCGGATGCCGACCTGATCGAGCGCGGGCACGAGGCCGAGCTCATCCAACTCTTTCACGGCGTGCGGCAGGAGATTGATCCCCGCCCCGACGGCCTTGATCTCGGGGACCGCTTCGTAGACCCGGCAGTCGACCCCGATCTCGTGAAGGCTCAGCGCAAGGACGAGACCTGCGGCGCCGGCTCCGACGATCAAGACCTCGGTCTCGTTGCGCTTGTTCACACGGATTCCCCTTCGCTGACTACCGATACGACCGTACCGCGGACGAGCTCCCGTCGCTTGACGTCTGACCTCTCAGGTTGCCTTTGTTCAGTGATTGACTCTAGGAAGCGATATGCTCCGCGGTCAATCGGCGAGCGCGATGGGCGAGAGGACGCCTGAAATGACTAGCTATATCCGTTACGAGGATTGGGCCAACAGCCATGGCCCGGGCGGCATCACCGAGTTCGACGCCTTCTTCAAAGGGGTCGCGGAAGCCCGCTACGTGATCCGCCGCGTCACCCGCATCGTCGACGAGCAGGCGCGCCTGCAGGCGCTCGAACCACTGGAGCACCAGCTGCTCATCCAGCTGTTCGGCGCCGAGGGCCGCACGCTCAACGTGAACCGTCTTGGCGACCGCATCGACGTGCCCGCGGCGGTCGCGTCCCGGCTCGTCAAAGGCCTCGAGGAGCGCAGCCTCGTCAAACGCCGCAAGTCCGAGATCGACCGCCGAGTCACCGATGTGCATCTGACCCAGCGTGGCAGAGACCTCTGCGTCACCGTCTGGGAGAACGTGCGCCCGCACATGGAGTACTTTCAGAAACTCCTTGACGACGAAGCGAAGCGCATCGCGCTCGCGGTGTTCGGTTTCTACGTGGGAGTAGCCCACGAGTTCACCGACCAGCTCGACTGACGGGACGCCCATCCCGGAACCATCACCTCAGCGACCCCCTTTCCTCACCGACCAACGAGATCCCCGCCCCCCGCCGCCGCTGCCGCGGCGGCCTCACCCCGCAGCCACAGCGTCGGCTGAGGAAAGGGAGTCAGAACTCTGGTCGTTTCAGCACCACGTCCACGAGCACCGGGCGTCGCTCCTCGCGCACGATCCTGACCGCCTTGGACAGCGTCGGCGACAGCTGCGCGGGGTCCTCGATCGCGCCGAACGCCTCGACGCCTTGCGACCGTGCCATGTCTGCGAAGCTCACGGGCGGGCCATCGATGTCGATCCCGAGGGGCACCCGGCTCATGTCGCTCCCTCGCTGGCGGGTGACGACCGTCTGGTGCATTCGATCCTGCCCGTAGGTCCGGTTGTTGAGGACGACCGTCAGCAGAGGGATCGCGTGATGCGCCGCCGTCCACAGGGCCTGAGGGGTGTAGAGCGCATCGCCGTCCGCCTGGAGGTTGACGACCAGGGTGTCGTCGTCGCGATGCGCGAGGGCGGCACCGATCGACGCTCCCAGCCCATAGCCCAGCCCCGCCCCGCCGGACGGACCGAGGTTGCAGTTCCACTGCTCGAGCTCCCAACAGCTGCGGAGGCTGTAATAACTCTGACCAGGTGCGGTCCCGGCGAAGGCCAGCTGCCAGGGTCCTTCACGGACGGCTTCCCATGTGCTCCTCGTCAGCTGTGGGACCGAGATGGGCCCACCGGAGCCGCCCGCCTTCTGCAGGTGGCGAGCGCTGGCCTCGTGGGCTCTGGTGTGCTCGGCCACCCACCGCTCGTTCGAACGGTCCCTGGACCGCTGCTCCACCAGTTCGGCGAGGACCGGCAGCGCGACGCGGGTGTCCGCGGTGAGCATCAGGTCGGCCGGGTAGACCGCTTCGCGGTTCAGGAAGCCCCGGTGCATCAGATCGGTGAGGGACATCCCCACGACCGTCGCCTCCGGGGCGATGGACATGTGGTAGCCGTGCTCCTGCTGGCTGATCTTCGACAGCGCCCATTGCAGATCGCGGCAGTCGAGTGCCAGGACCACGTCCGCGTCCTGCAGCACCTCGGCCCGCCGAAGGGCCTGGTCCAGCGGATGTCTCGTGGGAAAGTTGTGCCGTGAGCCGCAGTCGACGACGGGTGCCCACAGCCGCTCCGCAAGGGCACGCAGGGCGTCGAAGCCCTCGCGGCTCCGGCCGACGTAGTCAGCCACGATGACGGGACGCTCCGCGTTCACCAGAATCTCCGCCATGCGCTCCAGATCCGCCTGCGGGGCGGTGAGGTCAGACTGAGGCAGCGGGCCATCCGGTATCGCGATGTCCCTGTCCCCGACCCACTCCTCCTGCAGCAGGGAATCGAAGTTGACATACGTTGGTCCCTGCGGGGCGGCGGTGGCGATGCGATGTGCACGCAGGAGGCTCGACGGGATGCCCTCGGCGCTGACCGGTTCGTCGTCCCACTTGACGACTTCGCGGGCGACGAGCGACTGGGGGCGGGCCGAGTGGATCCAGTCGATCCATGGCCTACGGTGCATGTGGTCGGCAGGACCGGAACCACCCAGCACCATGATCGGCGCTTGATTGATCCAGGCGTTGAAAATCCCCATCGAACCGGTCTGCAGGCCCACCACGTTGTGCAGGACCGCTGCCATCGGCTCGGTCGTCGCCTTGGCGTACCCATGAGCGATGGCCACCGCCACATTCTCTTGCAGCGTCATGATCAGTTCGGGACTGGTCGCCTCCGCGAGCGAGGAGTGCAATCCCCTCCAGGAGGCCCCAGGGTTCATGGCCGCATAGCGGATCCCCAGGGCCTGGAGCGTCTTGACGATGACCTCACTGCCGTACTCGCACCGCATCCTGTCACTCCCGTCGTCGGCGTCCGCCCCTCGCCCTCACGGGCCTTCCAACGACTACCCTTCAGGAGTAGAGTACCTTTGTCAAGCACTCCACCAAGGACGTGGCATCCCACGCCACAAGGAGCCGAATCATGTGGCCTGACATGCGGTTCCTCGACCTCTTCGGCATCGATCTGCCGATCGTCCAGGCGCCGATGGCCGGATCGTCGGGTGCCGAACTCGCCATCGCCGTGTCGGAAGCCGGCGGACTCGGCTCGCTGCCCTGCGCCATGCTCGGCCCAGAACAGGTCCGCGCGGAACTCGGCATCGTCCGCCAGCGGACCTCGCGACCGGTCAATCTCAACTTCTTCTGCCATGCCGAACCAACGCCCGACCCGGAACGCGAGGCGGGCTGGCGGAAGCGGCTTACGCCCTATTACGAAGAGTTCGGCATCGATCCCGTGACCATACCGACCGGCGCCGGCCGCCTGCCGGTCGACGAGGCCGCCTGCGCCGTCGTCGAGGACATGAGGCCGGAGGTGGTGAGCTTCCATTTCGGGCTTCCGCCGGCGAGCCTTCTGGATCGCGTGAAGGCGAGCGGGGCCAAGGTGATCTCGTCGGCGACCACGGTGGAGGAAGCGCGCTGGCTGGCGGCGCGAGGCTGCGACGCGGTGATCGCGCAGGGCTACGAGGCGGGCGGGCATCGCGGCATGTTCCTGACACAGGAGATGGGCCGGCAGGTCGGCACGTTCCCCCTCGTGCCGCAGGTGGTCGACGCCGTTGACGTGCCGGTGATCGCCGCCGGCGGCATCGCTGACGGGCGCGGCATCGCGGCGGCCTTCGCGCTCGGCGCCGCCGCTGTGCAGATCGGCACCGCCTATCTGCGTTCGCCGGAGTCGCTCGCCGGGCTGGCGCACCGCCGGGCGCTGACGTCGGCGCGCGACGACAGCACAGTGCTGACCAACGTCTTCACGGGGCGGCCGGCGCGCGGATTCGTCAACCGCTTCGTCCGCGAGGTCGGGCCGATCAGCCGCGCCGCGCCGGAGTTCCCGCTGGCGACGGCGGCCGTGGCGCCGATCAGAGGCGCGGCGGACGCGGACAGCGGCGAGTTCCTGCCGCTGTGGTCGGGGCAGGCGGCGGCCCTGGCGCCCGACCTGCCGGCCGGCGAGCTCACGAGGAAACTTGCGGCGGAGGCGACCGAGCGGCTGGACCGCCTGTCGAAGACGGGAGAGGCAAAGGCCTGACCAGGCCGCTTGGCGCTCCGGACGCTCCTCGCAGGTTCGCAGCACCTGCACCGCTACGAGCCGCGTCAGGCAACGGGCAGGGTCGCTGTGGGGCGGCGAGCAGCAGATGCTCGCGATGGCGCGGGCACTCCTGCTCCAGCCGAAGCTCCTCGTCCTCGACGAGCCCTCTACGGGGCTGGCGCCACTCCTCGTCGCGGAGATCTTCGACATCGTCCAGACCCTGCGGCGCGATCTGGGGGTGGTGAGCATGCTCCTCACAAACGAACAGCTTGACAGCCGATGCCCGCGGCTTTCACAATGGTATGAACATTGGTCCACGTCGTGGGCGAGGCGAGCTGGGAGGCAATCGTGATACGCCTTCGTAGTCTGATAGGGATGTTGGCGATTGGACTCGTGCTCGGGGCTTGTGGCGAGGGGCCACCGACGACTACTGGTGGCGATGCCGATGACCGGGAGAGCGCCGCCACCGATGACGCGGCTACCGACGACGAGGAGGCGGCCACCGGTTGGGATGAGGTCTACGCAGAGATTGCAGGGTTGGAAGGCCAGGAGCGCACCGATCGACTGGTCGAACTCGCTGAAGACGCGGGCGGCGTCATCCGTTTCTACAGCACGATGAACGGTGACGAGGGCTTCGCATTGGTCGATGCCTTCAACGAGACGTATGGTCTCGAGGTCGACTTCTACCGCGCATCGGCTCGCAACGTCGCCCAGCGGACCGTGCAGGAATACAACGCCGGATACGACAACTCGGCCGACGTCATCTCAGCCTCCGGTACGGAGATGGTGATTCTCGACCGCGAGGGTGTCTTCGCCGAGTTCAACAGCCCGGTGCACGACGAGTACCCCGAGATCGCCGTCGAGTCGGACGGACAGTGGGTCTGGGTATACGCCACCTACTTCACGCCGGTTTGGAACACTGAACTCGTGAGCCCCGATGAGGAACCCGAGACGTGGATGGATGTGCTCACTAACTTCGGTGGCCGATGTGTGTTCGAGTCGAAGGCCCACGAATGGCTGGCATCCCTTATCCCGCATCTCATGCAGGAGGAAGGCCTCAGTGAAGACGAGGCGACCGACCTCGTCCGTGACGCGGCCGAGGGTTGTATTGCTGCTGTCTCGGGCCAAAGCCTCGTGACGAACCTGGTGGCTTCTGGCGAATACGACATCAGCTTTGTCACCTCCCACCACAGTGTGCGTCGGCTCATGGACGACGGGGCTCCCGTCGCATGGTTCGATCCGCCAGCGGTAGTCTTCGGTTCCGCGAACGGTGTCAGCCCGAACGCGCTCGCCCCGAATCCTGCTGGCGGCCTGCTTTTCGCCGAATTCATGCTCAGTCCGGAAGGCGGCCAGATCATCGCGGAGTTCGGTCGGTCTGCGGCGCACCCGGACGTGGAACTGGGGGCCATCGACCCTGGCTACACGGTCATCTCCGCCGACCTCGAAGGCGTGATCGATGAGGCGGAGCATTGGGAGGGGTTGTACGAGGAGCTCAACACGCTCGCCGGCGGTGTCATCGAGGACTGACCGATCGACCCGTGATGGTGCTCCGCCGGGTCCAGCCTCCCCGTCCGACGGAAGACGACGGCCCAGCCGACACAAGAGGGCGGCATGGCGGTCGGCTGTGGGCTCTGCCCGCGCCACAGGTCAAGGATGGCGCAGCGGGTTCAACGGGCGGCTGCAACGGCGCGCGGGCGCCACGCCCGCCGTTCGGCCCTCGCGTAGCATCTGGTACATGAGCGACGCACGGGTCTTGCGAAGGCATGTGGTCCCGGAGATCCCCGACGACGCCATCGTCGGGGCGCGGTCTAGCTCAGTCGCAGCAACGGGCGGAACTCGCGCATGGAGACCACGTCCTCGAGGGACCACACGGACTGGATCAGCTCGTCGGCCTGTCCGGGGCTCATCACGCCGGTCAACAGATCGCGTGCCTTTGCTTCGACCTCCGAGCGCTCCATCGGATTGTCCTTGGTGCCCCGGACGGGGAACACGTGCCGCTCGAGTCGTCGCCCGTCCTTCAGGACCAACGCGACGTTGGCTTGACGCGTGACCTCCATCTCGACGTCGTGGACGAGATCGACCCGGCTCATGAGGGCGGCCACATCGGGCTGGTGGAGCCGCTCCTCGTCGTGGGTGTTCTCGAAGGTCACCGCCTGGTCGATCAGTCCCACGGCCAGCACGTACTGCAGACAGATGTCGGGCATCGAGCGGTTGTCCACGATCATCGCATAGCGCGCCGGGATGTTGCAGATGACCTGGTCCACGTCGTCCGCGGCGATGTCGTGCTCGGCGAGTAGCTCGGTGAGTGCCTGCGCGGGAGCCTGGATCGGTGACCCGACGCTGAACAGCTTGATGTTGGCCTGCATGACCTGGTGGACGGAGCCCAGTTCGTCGAACAGCCGCTGCGGATCGCCCTCGGCGCCGACGGCGTCGTACAGGCTCGGGGAACCGTCCAGCACATCCGTGACACCGGTGAGGCCGAAGGCGACCATCTCGACGGACGCCACGGCGTTGCGCGCCGGGATCCCTCCGAAGTCGAACGCCTTCTCGACGTGTTCGGTGTCGCGCATCCAGGTGGTGAGTCCAGAGGCGTGCTGGGCCGCGTAGGAGAATGCCTGCCGAGCGCGGTATTCGTCGAAGCCGGTCAGCGCGCTCGCCGCGGCGGTGCTGCCGAAGAGTCCGCCGGTCATGTGAGTGCTCTCGATCGCGGCCCGAAGGACATCACCGGGTTCCCACAACGATCGATTCAGGCTGCAGCAGACGTCGTAGCCGACGTTGACGGCCTTGAGGAACTCCGCCCCGCCGAGATCCCGGGACTCGGCGACCGCGAGAGCGGCGGGCACGATCGAACAGCCCGGGTGCGTGCGCGACGGTTCGTGCGAGTCGTCGGACTCGTCGGCATGTGCGCACGCGGCGTTCGCCATGGCGGCGAGCTCCGTCGTCGTCATGTGGCCACTTCCCGCAATCGTGGCTTCCTCCACACCGCCGCGTGACGCCACGTAGCTCTGGGCCAACTTCCCCGGCCCGAGCCTTGCGCCCTTCAAGATCGCCGCCAGGGTGTCGAGGATGTGGTGCTTGGCCTTCTCGGTCACCTCGTCGGGCAGGTCGCGCTTCAGTGTCTCAGCGATGTAGGAGCCCAGGAACGACGTGACGGGGGCTTGGGGATCATTTGCCATCAGAATGCTCTCCACGGGTTGGCGCTGTCGACCGATACCACACGTGCTCAGAGCGGACCGAGCACACCTTCACACAGGGCTTTGAACTCCGTCACGCGGATGTAGCGACCGGGGGTCGTCGCGACCGTCGCCTTCGCTCGGTCGACGATGTCGGCGAAGGCTTCGTCGCTGGGCGCGGCACCCCACTCCTTCAGCAGGCCGCGCAGGAAGGAGTAGTCGTCGACCGTGATGCTGCTCCGTTCTCGACCGAACAGCAGCTTGCCTCCGATGACTCCTTCGAAGGCACGCCCGACGACCCCCGGCGCAATGCCACATGTCGCCAGGTCGTCCTGAGCGCCATCGAGATGTCCGATGCCCTCCTCCTTGTTCCAGTTGGCGCCGGCTATCGGCTTCCACGGGGCGAGCGGGACGCGGAACGCCTCCTTGGCGAGCAGGCTCAACTCGTAGAGCCGCGACAGCTCGATCGTGCTGTCGTAGCCGTACATCGCGAGAAGCGGCGCGATCTCCTCGAGCGCCACGCATCCGCCACGATCACCGATGCCGAGAACCGTGACGTCGATCATGTCGGCACCGGCCTCGACGGCCGCCATGGCGTTCGCCGTGGCCACGCCCAAATCGTTGTGGTGCTGCACGTACAACGCACGATCGCCGATCACCTCGCGCACGTTTCTTATGAGG
>WHTC01000123.1 GCA_009379795.1 Nitriliruptorales bacterium
CTTTTTTCGCAGGATGCTCACGTCGCCCGGACCGCGTCAGCGGGCCGCAGCCACCTCGCCCTGGCCGCGGGGTAGGGGCCGGCGGTCGCTGCCGTCACGCTGACTCGCGTGCTGCGGACCGGCGCCGGCCCGACCCACCCACAGGCCCGCTGGATGTGTGGCTCGGGGCGGCTTTGCGGCTGCTGTGACCGGCTATTCGTGGTCGAGGTGGGGTGGCGGCGCGCCTTCGGTGGGGGACCGCCAGGCGGGGCGCGCCGCTGCTGCTCGCCGCCGCCATGCTCGCCCTGCGGACCCTCAACCCGGTCACGATCGCCGCGGCCCGCGCCGGGCGGGACTGACACCTCAGGCTTGCGCGCCCACCGCAAGGCCCAGCGCCGGCGCCAGATCCCCCTGCGGCTCGACGTTCACCCGGTCCAACCCCACCCAGGCCCCCAGCATGCGAAGCTCATGGGCCAGGGCGGGGGCGACCTCGCCCGCGTTCGCGTGCGCCTCCAGGTATGCGCCGCGCACCCGCAGGACGCCCGCGGCCCGGTCGGCCTTGAGGTCCGCACGCGCCACCAGCCGTTCGCCAAGCAGGAAGGGGAGGACGTAATAGCCGTACCGGCGCTGCGGGGCCGGCACGTACAACTCCAGGCGCAGATGGAATCCGAAAAGCCGATCCACTCGCGAGCGCTCCCATACCAGCGGGTCGAAGGGCGCCAGCAGCGCTGCGGCGCGAACCCATCGGGGCAGCCGCGCGTCAGGGTGCAGGAAGGCCGGTTGGCCCCACCCCTCGACCCGCGCCGGCATGAGCGCGCCGTCCTCCACCAGTTCGGCCAGGCGAGCGCGAGCGTCAGTGGTGCGGATGCGGAAGTAGTCCGCCAGGTCCCGAGCCGTGCCGACGCCCAGTGCGCGGGCGGCCGTCTGCAGCAGGGCCCGGTGCGCCTCCTCTTCGGTCGGGGTCGGGACGGCCAGCACGTCGGCGGGCAGAACCCGCTCGGTCAGGTCGTAGATGCGCTCGAAGCGCACCCGGTCGGCGACCGCAACCCTTCCGGTCCAGAACAGCCACTCCAGCGCCTGCTTCGCCTCGTCCCAACCCCACCAGGACCCGCTGCGGCCACCCCGCCGATCCAGGTCGCCGGCGCGCAGCGGTCCGCGGACGGCGACCTCGTTCTCGACGGACGTGATCCAGTCCGGTTGCTCGCGGGCCAGGCGGACCAGCCGACCGTAGGCCTCGCCCTGCTCCGCCCGGGCCATGCGCCACCGGAGCAGGGGCTGCAGCGCCACCGGGAGCAGGGACGCCTCATGACCCCAGTACTCGAACAGTTCCCGGTCGCGGTAGGTGAGGCGCGCCAGCAGGTCCGTCGGGTAGGGGCCCAGCCGGGAGAAGGGTGGCAGCTCGTGAGCGCGCGCGAGCACGTTCACCGAGTCGATCTGCAGCAATTCCAGCCGTCCGAGGACCCGACGAAGGTGCCGCCGATCCACCCGACCGGACGGACGACGATCGGTGAAGCCCTGCGCGGCCAGCCCGATCCGTCGCGCCTCGCCCAGGGACAGTTCGAGGACCGACCCAACACGCTTCACTGCGTGGCCACCCTATCGCGGGGTTGCGGCGTCGTTCAGGCGCTGACCTGGTGATGGGTGTTGAAGGTCAGGATGCGTTGACCGACCGCCATCCGGGTGCCAGGTGTCAGCGGGTGCGGCAGGTGCTCCTGGAGCCGGGTCCACTCGCGGGCCCCGCGTGGCGCCACATAGGTGCCGTTGGACGAGCCCCGGTCCACCACGAACACCCTCCAGTCCTCAAGGTCAATGGTGGCGTGGACGCGGGACACCGAGCGTTGCGGGTCCACCAGCCGCAGGGGTCGGACGCGACCGTTCTGCACGCTCGTGTCGAGTTCCGGCTCCCGGCCCACGACGTACTCGGCGTCCAGGGTGAAGGTGGTGCCGTCATCCAGCAGCAGCACGCCGAGGCTGGGTCGGGGGCCCGTCGCCTTGCCGCCGCTCCCCGAGGAGGTGACCACACCGCACTGCGCGCAGTGCTGCGCCCTGGGATGGTTGAAGTGGCCTCGCTCGCAAAGGATCCCCTCAACCAGCACTTCGTCGCCGTTCACGGCGGGTGCGGTGCGATCCTCGTGGTCCACGACGGGCAGCGGATCGCGCGCCTCGACCGGTTCGCCCACCTCCCCGCCGACCAGCGGGACGGACTCGAAGGGCAGGTCCGCCTCGGGGTCGGCAGCTGATTGCGGCTCGCCGGCGGGCGCCCCATCGCCGGTCTCCTGACCTCCGGTGCGCTGCTCGTGTGGCAGGTGAAGCCCCCGTTCGCCAGCCGGGACACGAGCTTCGCGGACGATGCTGCTGGGCGTCACCGGTGTCCGCAGCAGGCCGCCATCGGCAGCGTCGATCGGTGGCAGGACCGCTCCGGGCCCGAGCAGCCCGGTCGACTCCATCGGCGCGGGCTCCGGCGAGCCGGGGGACGGCGAGGAGGGCTCCTCATGGGCGAGGATTCCCTCCTTCGCAACGGTCGCTCCGGCGGAGGCCCGCCGCGATGGATCCTCGGGTTCGCCGGTAGAATGCTCGCCGGTCCGCCAGGGCACCTCCAGTGACTGCGGGACGGCCCTGAACTGAGCTTCGACCGTGGCCGGGCCTTCCGTGTCGGCAGGGGTGTCGTCCCCGGCATCTCCGGGGCCTTTGGCGCGCGAGCGCGACGAGTCGCCGCGTTCGGACTCACCGCGCTCCTGCTCGGGACGCTCGGGTTCGGCGGGTTCGGCCTGAGCGCGCTCGTCCTCGGCGCGTTCCTCCCAGCGGGCCGGGGTCGGGTCGAAGCCGTTCTCCCCCCGCTCCGGCCAGCGGTGACCGGCCGGTTCGCCAAGCTCCCGCCGGGCGGCGTACCACGTGGGCCGCATGGGCTCCGCGCCGTCCCTCGCGGTCTCGTCGACGCCCGCTCGGCTCTCGGTCCGGCCGTCGGGTGCTTCTCGGCCCCGCGGCCACCAGGACGAGGCCGGCTCCTGCGGCGGGGCGGGCTCGAGCGCAGCGGCGGCGGGCGGGCGCTCCGGCAGGGGTTCCGGCTCCGGGCCGGGCGAGGGCTCCGCCTCGGCAGCGGCCGGCGGCGGAGCCATGCGACGCCACGCGGCAGGGATGCGCGGCCTGATCGGCTGGGGAACCGCCGGGGGCTCTGGACTCGGTGCGGGAGCGGCTGACGCCGCCGCCGCTGCGGGCGAGGCGAAGGCGGCGGGATCCCAGGCGTCACGACCGGGACGGGCGGGCGGTTCACGACCGGGAGCGGCCGGCTCGGACGTGGGTCGCGGTCGCGCGATGGACTGGGCGGGCTGGAGGAGCGCGGCGCTGCCGGGGACGATGCCGTCCTCCAGGTGCAGCCGCTGGTCCCCGGCCTCAAGCCTGGTGTCGCGGCCCAGCGCCACCAGCGACACCGGGCCGTCCAGGACGCGATCGAGCCAGGTCGCCGCGTCCAGGCCGCACAGGTGCTCGTCGGGGCCGTCCCCGACCACGCATGCGCGGACCTCCCCGTGTAGGAACAGCGCCCAACCCTCCCGCGTCGGCGCGGCCACGCCGAACGGCGGGATCTCATCCGGATTCGCGCTCGCCAACTGCGATGTGAGCCGGCGGGCCAGCAGGCGTCCGGGCGCGGCCTCGCTCGCGCAGACCTCCTCCAGAGCGGCAAGGATCGCGTCCAAGCGGTCGGCGGAGCCGCCGGGGAGGGCGACCAGGACCCCGCCGCCCTTCTTCGCCACCAGGCCCTCACCCGGGAGCACGCGAACGCGCAGACTGCCGCTCATCAAGCATGCTCCAGTAACTCGGTCTGCTCGATCGCCTCGGCCAGCGCGAGCGCGGTGGGGTAGCGGTCCGCTCGGTCCAGCGCCACGCACCGCCGCACGATCTCATCGTGGTTGGGGTGCAGGCCGGGGTCGAGTTGCGGCGGCGAGGCCACGATATGGCGCAGCAGTGTCAGCAGGCTCCCGTCCGGCAGGTCCCGGTACACCGAGGCGCCGCTCAGGGTGTGGTGCAGGCAGATGCCCAGCGACCACACGTCGGTCCCGCGTCCGGGCCGCTCGCCGCGCACCATCCCCGGCTCGACGAACTCGACCTCCCCCGTGCTCCCGGTGCCGGTGAAGGTCTTGCCAGGCGCCAGCAGATGCACCACGCTCGGCTCACCGAGCTTCGCCCCGTCCTCCATCAGCAGGATGTTCGACGGCTTGATGCCGCGGTGGACGATGCCGGCCTCGTGGAGTTCGTGCGCGCCACGCGCGGCCGCGCTGATCGCCCGGCAGCGTTGGGACGGTCCCAGATCGTCCGCTGGGCCGGCAAGGGAACCAAGGGGGAAGTACTCCATGCTGAGGTACAGCCGGTCGTTCCAGCACCCGACGTCATAGACGGTGATCAGGTAGGGCGACTCGATCCGCGCGTAGATTCGGAGCTCCGCGAGCGTCGCGGCGAACTCAGGCTGGCTGACCGGCAGGTTGAGGATCTTCACCGCCACCTGGTCGACCGGCAGGCCAAGCCGCGCGGGGGGCCTGGCGACCCACACCTCGCCGTGTGCGCCAGAGCCCAACGGCTGCAGCGTCTTGTAATCGGCAATGCGCTTCATCTGTTGCCGCAGTCCTTTGGAGGGTTCCCCGCCGGGAGCCACGCATCTCTACCATATGGACGCTTCCGGCGTCTTGAACAGCCGGACGATGGGCCAGGCGGGCCGCCCTCAGGCGCCCATCAGCCGGACGTTCCTTCCAGGGCCAATTGGGATCTCCCGCTCCCGCTTGGGGGATACCTGCGCCAAGGCACGCCAACAGGCTCGGAACGGACGTAGCCGGAACGAGTGTGAAAAAACTGGCACGAGGGAGGAAAAGCGCGAGACGGATGCCGCGCGAGGCGCGATCATCGGCAAGGCAGCCGCTCCACTCGCAGCGCTGCCATCCGGACCGCCGCGAGGTGGTCCGGGCCCCGGAGGAACCGACCATGGAAGCCCAGCTCGACCAGGGGGTGACGCGCGACGCACTGCTCGACGCCGCGCTGTCGGGTGACCGCGCGTCCTTCGAGGGCATCTACGATCGCTACGGCGACCGCATCCATGACTTCTGCTGGTCGATGCTGCGGGATCGCGACGCGGCCGCGGTGGCCGTGCGCGACATCTTCGTGATCGCCGCACGGCGGCTCGGCCGGCTCCACCGTCATTCCTCCCTGCGCCCCTGGCTGTACGCCATCGCCCGGCGCCGGGTGCTGCGACGCCTGCGCGGCCGGGGACGCCTGGCGGGCGGCAGGGACGTGGCGCAGGTCCCGGTCCTGGCAACCGATGGTGAAGACCCCGTAGACAAGCGTGCGCTGCGTGATCTCGTCTGGTCGGCCGTCGCTGAGCTGCCGGACCAGGACCGCGCGCTGCTGGACCTGCACCTGCGCCAGGGCCTGGAAGGGGCCGAGCTTGCCGGGGTGATGGGGGTTGGGACCGAGCAGGCGGCCGAACGGCTGGCCTACGTTCACGCCGAGGTGGAGTGGGCGGTGCGCGGCCTGCTGGTCGCCCGGCTGGGCTGGCGCGACTGCGAGGGTCTGGCAACGCTCCTGGGGGGCCGGAACGGTCGGCTGACATCGGGGACGGACGAGCGGATCAACCACCACGTGCGACGCTGCCAGGGGTGCGGCCAGCGCTGGCTGGCGGTTGTCAGCCCCTGTGCGCTGCTGTCGGCTGTGCCGATGGTTGCGGCCCCGGCCCACGTGCGGCAACAGGTGATGAGCCGGGCCAGCCTTCCTTCCCGCCGCGCGACTGCGGGCGCTCCCGCGTTGACCACCGCCGACCGGATGCTGGCGGTGAGCCTGCTCATGCTGCTCGGAGCAAGCGGATTCTGGGTCGGCCGCCAACTGCTGCCCTCGCCGGAGCCCCCGATTTCCGGGACCCTTGCCATGCCACCGATCACGATCGAGACCCCGCAGCCGCCGGAGACCCCGTCCCAGCCACCGCCACCACAGGACGAGCCAGCGCCGGCGGCCGGCATCGCCGCTCCGGCAGAAGGGGAGTCCCAAGCCTCGACGGGCGATGAAAGGAGCCCGCCGCCCGCCCCGGTGCCGGCTTCCCTCACCTTGTCCACCACCAACGTCGATCTCGGCGCGGAGCGGGAGCGTGCCGATATCACGGTCGGCAACAGCGGCAAAGCGGCGCTCGAGTGGGTCGCCAGTGTCTCGGTGCCGTGGCTGTCCCTGGAGCCGGGAAGCGGTCGCGTGGCTGGTGGAGGCTCGACGCAGCTCGGCATGGCGGCGGACCGAGCGGCCCTTCCCGAGGGTCCTGCCCGGGTCTCCGTCGGGTTGCGCACCAACGCCGGCGACGTGGAGGTACGCGTCTCGCTGGTGGTGGAGCGCCCGCCGGAGGTGGTCAGCACACGCGCGTCGCCCTCCCCGCTGATGGTCGAGGGATGCGAGCCGGCGACCGCGTCGGTGTCCGCGGCCGTGAACGACGAGTCGGGAGTGGAGTCCGTGGTTCTGCGCTGGACCGACCCCGGCGGTGCGACCGGCGAGGCGGCGATGACCGTCGACGGGGAGACCTGGAATGCGGTCCTCGGGCCGTTCGCCGAGCCAGGGACGGTGACATGGTCGCTCGCGGCAAGCGATGCCCGAGGGAACACGACTGAGACCGCACCCTTCGAGATGCCCGTGGAGCCGTGCGGCGACGAGGACGACGAGCCGGACGGCGGGGACTCACCCGCCTGACGGTTGCAGGCGGGCCAGTTCGCGCTGGAGGTTGCGACGGCCTGTGGGCTCGGAGGTCGTGCGCATCGTGGGGGTGGCGAACAGGTGGTCACGGGCGAGCATGCCGGTCAGGAAGGCGGTCCGGCCGGCGCGGAAGTCCTCCTCGGGCAGCCAGCGGTACTCGCGGCGGATCGCCCCGGCATAGGCGTCGTAGTCCTGCGGATCGGCAGCCAGGATCGCCAGGTCTGCGTCCACCAGCACCCGCTCATCGGGAGTCCTGGCTGTGTGGTCAGCGGTGACCAGCACCAGTGAGCGCACCCGGTTGCGCCGCGCCGCGTCCAGGGGCCAGCCGGTGAGAACCCGATCGGCAAGCTCGGCGCTGGCGTTCTCGTTGTCCGCCCGCTGGGGGTCGAAGACGGCATCGTGGAACCAGGCCGCCAACCGGATCGCCGCGTGGTCCATCGCCGGCTCACCCGCGGCGATCAACGCGTCGACCCGGCTCAACACTTGCTCGATGTGGGTCAACGTGTGATACGCGCGGTGCGGCTCGCGGTAGTGGCGCTCCAGCAGGCGGCGCGTGGCCTCGCCCCGATCGAGCGGCGCCCGGAGGGATTCCACCAACGCCTCCCAAGCCTTCCGCAACCGGTCCTCCATGTTCACCCCTTGCCTTCTCGGCTAGCGTTGCGGCAATGACCATCCTTGTCGACGCGGCAATCTGGCGCTGGCGGGGGCGCCGGTGGGCGCACCTGGTGAGCGACACCAGCTACGGGGAGCTTCATGACTTCGGTCGGCGGCTGGGGCTGCGCCCCGAATGGTTCCAGGGCGACCACTACGACATCCCCGAAGCGGTCCGCGAGCAGGCAATCGTGCTGGGCGCGCTCGACGTGCCCGCGGCTGAGCTCGTTCAGCGCCTGCGTACGGCGGGGCTGCGCCGACCGCGGAGTCCCAACGGCAGCCGTCCCGCGGCTGCCGCGGACGCCGACCGAGGGCACGGTGGGAAGGCTCGCCCCGCCACCGGACCCCGCAGCCGGGGGCGGTACGGATCACATCAAGGAGCGGCGATGACCACGATGGTGCACCTGTCCGATCTGCCTTCACTCGTCGGACAGCAACTCGGGGACAGCGCGTGGGTGACGGTCACCCAGGAGATGATCGACCAGTTCGCGGACGCGACCTTCGATCACCAGTGGATCCACGTCGATCCGGAGCGGGCCGCCAAGGGGCCGTTCGGCACCACCATTGCGCACGGCTATCTGACGTTGTCGCTGCTGCCCCACCTGGTGCGCGGGTGGCTGGACATCCGGGGCGTGGGCATGGGCGTCAACTACGGGCTCAATCGCTGCCGCTTCCCCTCCCCCGTGCCGGTGGGGTCCCGGGTGCGCGCCAGCGGCGAGTTGGCCGCCGCGGAGCGGTTGGAGGGCGGGGCCGTACAGATCACGACCAAGGTCAGGGTCACCGTGGAGGGCGCGGCCAAGCCGTCCTGCGTCGCCGAAGTGCTCACCCGCTACTACCCGGCGCCCCAGCCAGCAGCCGCCGAAGAGCCGCGGCCCCTCAGCTGAGGCGCTACAGCACCATCTCGATCAGGTGGGGACCCGGGTCGGCCAGGGCGGCGTAGAACTGGGCGGCCAGGTCCTCAGCGGTGGTGGCGCGCGCCGCAGGCACGCCCATGCCCTCCGCGATCTGCACCCAGTCCAATCTCGGGTTGTCGAGGCCGGTCAGGCCGGCGCTGGCGGGTCCCGGCCGCTCCGCACCCGCCCGCAGCAGCTCAAATTGCAGGATCCGGTAGCGATGGTTGGCGTAGATCAGGGTGGTGACGTCCAACTGCTCCCGCGCCTGGGTCCACAGCGCCTGGACCGTGTACATGCCGCTGCCGTCGGCCTGCAGGGCGATCACCGGGCGGTCGGGGCAGGCGACCGCTGCGCCGGTCGCGCAGGGGAGGCCCTGCCC
The DNA here is from genome assembly GCA_009379795.1 of Nitriliruptorales bacterium. GTDB lineage: Bacteria > Actinomycetota > Nitriliruptoria > Euzebyales > Egibacteraceae > WHTC01. The sequence continues at coordinate 8,611 of WHTC01000123.1, forward strand.
GATCGCACCGCCGGTCAGGCCAAGCGCGGTGTGCCGGGGTGCTCCTGGAGCGGCGTGGGTGTAGGAGAGGCCGGAGCTGACCCCCTCCTCCACCACGATCGCGCCCTCCGGTTGCAGCGCGGCCACGGTCTCCCCGGCGCTCTCCGGAGTGAGTGGACCGGTTGCGGGCTGGGGATGCGGGCGGGTCGGGGTCCCGGGGTCGCCGCCGCCCAGGCAGTCGGCGAGCCGTTCGAGAGCCTCGACCACGTCGTCGCCGGGTTCGGCCAGCAGGTGCACGGGCATGCCGGTGGGCACGGTGGAGCTGGGCATACCCGGATACGCGAAGAACGCCACCGGTGCCCTCGCCCCCGCGAGGGCCAATGCGGTGCCGACAGCCAGCGCCCGGCTGGCCTGCTCGGGGAGGTAGGGGAGCGGATTCGGGGACGGCAGATCGCCACCGCGCTCGAGGCGGGCGGGGAAGCTCTCTCTCATCAGGCGCCACCCGGTGCGGGCGACCGCGCGGGCGGCGGCGCGCAGGCCCCGCTCGCTGAGGGCGGTCCCGCCCAGGAGCAGGACGCCCTGATCGGTACAGCGCAGCACCTTGGCCGTGTCGTCGATCACGCGCTGCGCTACACGCTCCGGCGCCGAGGGTGGCGGTACCGCGACAGGGCCACCCGCGGGGTCCCACTGGCAGTCCGCGGGCACGATCAGCGTCGCGCCCTGTCCCCGCTGGGCTGCGGCGATCGCCTCCGCACCCTCGGCCGCCAGGGTGGCCGCCGAGGAGGCGCTGCGCACCCAGCCCGACACCGGCCTGGCGAGCGAGATGATGTCGCTGGTCAGCGGAGCATCGTGGGGGAGGTGGTAGGTCGCCTGGTCGCCGACCAGGTTGACGACGGGGGTGCGCGCCCGGCGCGCGTTGTGCAGGTTGGCCAGGCCGTTGGCCAGGCCCGGTCCCAGGTGCAGGAGGGTGAGCGCGGGACGCCCGGCCATCCGGCCGTAGCCGTCCGCCGCGCCAGTGCAGACGCCTTCGAACAGGCCCAGGATCGAGCGGATGCCCCCCGTCCCGTCGAGTGCGCGGACCAGCGGTATCTCCGTCGTGCCGGGATTGGCGAAGCACACATTGATCCCTGCGGCGGTGGCGGTGGCGGTCAGGCTCTCCGCACCGTTCACTGGCTGCCTCCTGAAGTCCGGGCGATGCGTGTGGGTGATCAGCACGTCCGGAGGAGAATGCCGTACCGCGCTGGTCCGGTGCAGGACTGTGGACAACTCCGCGGTCAGTGGCGCAGCGCGGGCCGCTCGCCCGCGGCGGCCGGCCCGCTCTCGGCGGCCGGTGGGGCCAGGGGGGTACGCCGAGGGCGCACCACGGCCACCATTGCGGCGGCCAGCA
>WHTC01000351.1 GCA_009379795.1 Nitriliruptorales bacterium
AGGGAAGGCGCCCCCGGGTGTAACCCTGCGGAATCGGGTCCCCAGGATGGCTCACAGGTCGCTTCGCAAGATTGACCCCCGGCGGCGGGAGAATTAGCTTCCCCCGACATTCGGATGGGCTGTTCGTTCGGTTCATTGGGAGGCTGGCTGTAACGCGGACTCGCTGGCTATCAATGAATCGTTCGTAAGGCATTGCTCCTGCGGCGGGAGCAATCGCTCTGCCCTTCGTATCGTCATTGCCCTTCATGCCGACGTGATTTAAAACTCGTCATGCTGAAAGGTAATTCCATGTCGCATCGCAGTTCTCGTTCTCAGTTGCCTGCAGCACTGGCACGCAGCGCAACGAGGATTCCCGCCACGAGAGGGCGTTTGAGCACGCTGCTCGTGATCGCCGCCTTCACCCTGCTCGCGAGTGCCTGTGATCTCGCCGCGCTGAATCTCCGCTCGCCCAACCCGATCGAGGCCGACCCGGTGGCGGCGGCCCCAGCAGGCTTTCCGGACCCCGAGGAGGCCCCAGAGGAGGAGCCCGCGGACGACCCGGACAGCGACGACGCCTCGAACGACCACGGCTCCTCGAACGACCACGACCACGGCTCCTCGAGCGACGACAGCTCCTCCGACGACGACGGTGAGCCTGCCACCAGCGAGCCCAGCGCGGGCAGCATCGCGCTCGCGGGCAACGAGGTCGACAATATCCGTCCCGACCCGGTCAACCCGAGCATCTGCGAGGACAGCTCGCTGCCGAACGGTGCGGGGCTGGCCGACAAGTCCGGTACCTGTGTGCCGACCCAACTCGGCGAGGTCGCGCCGAACCCGGTACGCGTCACCGTCCGAAACCCACCCGACGTCGTGGCAGAGGGCGACGACTTCACCATGAACATCCTGGTCGCCGACCGTGACGGCGGGCTGGATCTGAATGCCTTCACCTTCGACGCCAGCGGCGGTGCGGGCGTCACGTTCTTGGAGCAGGGTGGCGAACTCGACGAGAACGCCAGGCCGCTGATGCACTGCCACCTCGGCGTTGCCGGCCTCGAGGGGCCGAACGCGCTGCCCGGCGAAACCTTCGACGCCGCCTTCCTCGGGCTCCAGGGCGTGAACGGTGACTTCGAGGCCACCGTCTCCGGGCTGCCGGCCGGCTTCTATCGCGGCGTCATCTACTGCAGCGGCCCCGGTCACGCGGCGCTGTCCACCGGGGAGGCCACCGATATGCAGGCGGTCCAGACCTTCGACTTCGAGGTCGCCGGTGACAGCGGTGACAACGGTGACAACGGGTGACGACGGCTAGAGGATCGCACCATGCCACCACCGGCAGAAGCCGACCCCTCCCCGGCTGAAGCCAGCCGGTGGGGCAGCGGAAGCAGGCCCCGCTGCCCCACCGGTCCTCTCTCCATTCATTCCCCGGCGGCTCTCATCGTCCTCTCATCGTCCTCTCATCGCGCAAGCGCAGGCTCGGATGGATGGTCAACGACCCTGCGCTGCCGGGAGCTCCGGTCCTGCTGGACCGTGACGCGGCCGCCGCGTTGCTCCGGCCGGCCGTGGAGGCGGGCGGGGGAGGCCTGGAGGAAATCACCCCTCACCACGCGCGGTACCAGCAGGGACGGCGCTTGGCGGTGCGCTACGGCGTGCGGACGTCCTGGCCGGACGGTCGCCGCACCACGGAGACCTACGCCGCGCTGATCGACGTCGAGGATCTGCCGCCGGGGATTGCCGTCCTCCATGACGGCGCCGGCACACGCATCGGCGTCTGGGCCTACCCCTACGACCCCTTCCTGCCCGGCCTGCCCGCCGCAGCCGCCCCCGCCTCGGTGCGTCGGCTGCTGACCGAGCTGGGGGCACAGGACGGACCCGTGCGGATTACTCCCAGGGTGTACCGGCCGACGTCCCGGGCGGTGCTCGCGGTGACAGGTGTCGGCGGCAGCTGCTATCTCAAGGTGGTGCGGCCGGACCGGGCCGAGGCGCTGCACGCACTCCACGAGACGCTGAGCGGCCACCTGCCCATTCCCGCCTCCTATGGCTGCGCGGGAAGGCAGGGGATCGTGGTGCTGGAGGCGCTGCGCGGCGAGCCACTCGGCGCCGCGCTCAGCCGCGGCGCTCCGGTGCCCTCACCGGCCGACCTGCTGGACCTGCTCGACCGCGTCGCGGACGTGCCGGCGACCGACGGCCAGGCGGCGCCCCCGAACGACACCTTCGCCGACCACGCGGCGACAATGGCCCGGCTACTGCCATCCGAGACTTCGCGTGCCACCGCGATCGCCGCGGCCGCCGCTGGCGAATGGGTGCCGGACCGCACGGTGCATGGCGACTTCTACGAGGCGCAAGTACTCGTCGAGGA
>WHTC01000036.1 GCA_009379795.1 Nitriliruptorales bacterium
CTAGGCCTGGCGCGCACCTTCCAGATCATGCGCCCGTTCGTGGGCTTGAGCGTGCGTGACAACGTGGCCGTCGCCGCCCATTACAGCAAGCGAACCCACGCCCGCGGTATGGCCCGGGCACGAGATAAGGCCGACGAGGTCCTCGAGTGGGTTGGGTTGGCTCCCCGCGGCAACGCCGACGTTACGAGCCTGACGACCGGCGAACGGAAGAAGCTCGAACTGTGCCGGGCCCTGGCGATGGATCCCACGCTGCTCCTGCTCGACGAGGTGATGGCCGGCCTGAATCCAGCAGAGGTCGCCGAAACCATGGAGCTCATCCGGCGGGTGAACGGCCTCGGCGTGACCATCGCGCTCATCGAGCACCTGATGAAGGCCGTGATGGGTCTGTGCGACCGGATCCTGGTCCTCCACAACGGCGCCCGGATCGCCCTGGGAACCCCTGACGAGGTCGGGCGGGATCCCGCCGTCATCGAGGCTTACCTGGGGAGCCGCTACGCACAGTCACAGCCCGCAGTCGGCCACGACGACGACAGGGATCATGCGCCATGAGCGTCTCCGACCCTCGTTCCGTGGTTGCCCGGGACGACGACCGCCTCCCCCCGGGCCTTCATGTCCGTGCCCTTTCCAGCGGCTACGGTCCCACACAAGCGCTCTGGAACGCGACACTGCACGTCCGCCCGGGAGAGGCGGTCGCCCTCATCGGCGCGAACGGGGCCGGCAAGACCACGCTGCTTCGAGCCATCGCCGGGCAGTTACCCGCGTGGACCGGCGCGGTCAGCTTCGCAGGCGTGCCGCTGGCGGGCGTACCCACCCACCGGCGGGTCGCCGCGGGCATCGTGATGGTGCCCGAAGGACGCCAGCTCTTCGCGGGCCTGACCGTGCGGGAGAACCTGCTCATGGGTGCCTACGCTCGCGCCGATGAGTCCGCCGTGGCCGCTGACCTGACCCGCGTCCACGAACTGTTCCCCCGCCTGGCCGACCGCCGGGACCAGCTTGCCGGTCACCTCAGCGGTGGCGAGCAGCAGATGTGCGCGATCGGTCGCGCGCTGATGTCTCGACCGCGACTGCTGATGATCGACGAGCTGTCGCTCGGCCTGGCGCCGGTGATCGTCGATCGCCTGATCGACGTCATCGCCGAGATCCACCGTGAGGGCATGACCCTGCTGATCGTCGAACAGGACGTGGGGACCGCCCTTGCGATCACCGAGCGCGGTTACCTGCTGGAGAGCGGACACCTCACCCTCGGGGGCTCGCGTCAGCAGCTGGAGCGCGATCCCCGGGTCCAGGAGTCCTTCATCGGAATCTGAACGGATCAGCCATGCACACTTTGATGACACCAGTCCGCAATGTCGCAGCGCTGCTGGCGGTTGCGCTGCTTGCCGCGGCCTGCGGCGAGTCGACCTCGGCCCCGGGCTCCGGTGACGCCGCGGCGCAGGGCGAGGGAGGAACCATCCGGATCGGCGCGGCCGTCGCGCTGACCGGCGCGGTGTCCCGAGAGGGAAACCTCGTGAAGGACGGGTACGAGTTCTGGCAGGAGCAGGTCAATGAGCAGGGCGGGATCGAGGTCGGGGGGGAAGGCTACGAGGTCGAGATCGTCTTCTACGACGATGAGTCGGATGCCGACACGGGGACCCGGCTGACCGAGCGGCTCATCACCCAGGACAACGTGCAGTTCCTCCTGGGCCCGTACTCCAGCGGCATCACGCAGGCCACCACGACCATCTCCGAGCGGCGGGGCGTGCTCACCATCGCCCCTCAGGCGAATGCCGACGACATCTACGAACGGGGCTACGAGACCGTGTTCTCCGTCCTTCCGCCGGCGAGCTCCTACCTCACCGGAATCCTCGACATGGCGGTCGAGCTGGACCCTGAGCCGGAGACCCTCGCGGTGATGATCCGCGACGACCCCTTCGGTATCGCCGCCGGACAGGGCGCGGTGCGCCGCGCCGAGGAGCTCGGCATGCAGGTCGTATTCCAGGATCGCTACCCCGCGGATGCCACCGACGTGGCCTCCATCCTCACCGAGGTGGGACGCCACGATCCGGACATGCTGGTGGCCTCGACGCTGTTCCAGGACTCCCTGCTCATCACCCGTCAGCTGAAGAACCTGCAGATGTCCCCCGCCCTGGTGGGATTCACCGCGGGCCCTGCGCTGCCTGACTTCATCGACTCGCTGAGCGGCGACGCGCACGCGGTCCTCGGCTCGGAGTGGTGGCTGCCGACACTGCAGTACGACGGCGAGGAGACCCTGGGATCCACCTCCGAGTACGCGGCCGCCATCGAGGAGGAGTTCGGCTACACCCCCGGCTACCACACCGCATCGGGGAGCATGGCCGGCCTCGTTCTGCAGTTGGCCATCGAACAGGCCGGGTCGCTTGAGACCGAGGACATCCGGGCAGCCCTGCTCGACCTGGAGCCCGAAACCTTCTGGGGACCGATCGGTTGGAACGAGGAGGGCAAGAACGTGGTCGGCGGTTCGAACCCGGTGCAGATCATGGACGACGAGGTCGTCGCCGTCTGGCCGGAGGAAGCGCGCGAACAGGAGCCGATCTATCCCTTCCCGGCCTGGAACGAGCGTTGAACCGCTCCCGGGGCGGGAGGTCAGCCCCGGCCGACGCAAGGCAGCCACATGCGACTTCTGGTGAGCAACGGCACCGTCGTGACCGCGGCCGGCCCGGTGCGGGCCGACATCGCCTGCGCGGACGGGCGCGTGGCCGCGCTGGTGGAGCCCGCTGCGCCCACCCAGGCCGACGAGGTCCTGGACGCCTCCGGATGCCTGGTATTCCCGGGTTTCATCGATCCCCACGTACACTCCCGGGACCCCGGGGCCACCGACAAGGAGGACTTCGGACACTCCACCATGGGCGCGCTCGCCGGTGGCATCACGACGGTCCTGGAGATGCCCAACGCGATTCCCCCGGTCACCGACGCGGCCATGTTCCGCGAGCGTGCCCGCCACCACGAGCGCAGCGCATGGGTCGACTTCGGACTCTGGGGTCTGTCCCTGGGACGGTCCAACATAGACGAGCTCGAGGGCCTGTTCGCCGAGGGGGCGGTGGCCGTCAAGCTCTTCTGGGGCTACGCCCTCGACCGTGACACCAAGCAGTTGATCTACAACACCGCCGGGCATCCTCCCGAGCGGCTGCTGGCTCCCCCCGAGACCGGAGACGTGTGGGACGTGTGCCGGGAGGTCGCCCGCGTTGGAGGGCTGCTGGGCGCCCACTGCGAGGACCGTCACGTCCTCGACGCCGCGCAGCGGGCCACCGGCGCCGTGGAGACCTACGCTGAGCTCATGGCCTCACGCCCCGACACCGCCGAGGCGGCGGCCATCGCGCTGGCGACCGAGCTCTCGCGCTCCACCGGTTGCCGGTTCCATGTGGTCCACATGTCCTCAGCGCGAGGCGCCGAGCTCGTGCGATCCGCCCAGGCAGCCGGAGTGGCGCTCACCGCGGAGACGTGCCCCCACTACCTGTTGCTGACCGATGCGTCGTTCGACCTCCTCGGCCCGCTGATGAAGGTGTACCCACCCGTGCGCGCCGAGGCGGACCGCCAGGCTCTGTGGGCGGCGGTGCTGGACGACACGATCAGCTCGCTGGGTTCGGATCACGCGCCGCACACCGTCGCCGACCGGCAGGGACCCCTGGGCGCCCAGCCCGCGGGAATGATCGGCGTGGAGACGCTGGTCCCTCTCCTGCTCGACGAAGTCACGCACGGCCGTCTGCCCGTGACCCGCCTGACCCAGATCCTGGCCGAGCGGACCGCCCGCCTCTACGGGTTGTACCCGCGCAAGGGGGCACTGCTGCCGGGCAGCGACGCGGACATGACCGTCGTGGATCCGGATGCCTCCTGGACGATCGACAACGAGGCGCTGCACGCGAAGCAGCCGCTGAGCCCGTGGCACGGCTGGAGGGTGCGGGGCATGCCGGTCGCCTCGGTGCTTCGGGGTCGGGTCGTGATGCGCGATCGCGAGCCGGTCGGCGAGCGGCGTGGAAGGCTGGTGCGCGCGCGCCACCAGGCGCCCGCCACCGGGCCTGAAACCGCCACGACCCGCTGAGAGGGCTGGGTCGTCCCGCTCACCTCACGCGCAGACGAAGACCGGGCCCTCTTGACAGACCAGCGGCGCCTCTCGCGCCACGCCGGGCAGCCCGGTGGAGCATCCGTGGCAGTAGCCCAGGCCGCAGGCCATGTGCGCTTCCAGCGAGACCTGAACGGTCGCGTCGCATGCCCGGGCCAGCGTGGCGCACAATCGGAGCAGCCGCTGCGAGCCGCAGGTGAAGACCTGCTGAGCCGGTCGCTCGTCGAGCATGCGCTGAAGACGGCGCGCGACGCTGCCCACGGGGCTCGTGCCGTCCGCGTCGGTCACCTCCACCACATCCCGCACGCCCACCTGGCGGTACAGATCGGCGCCCACGAGCGCCTGGTCATTGCGCGCGCTCACGATCGCCCGGACATCGATGCCCTCCGCGCAGGCCTGTCGTGCCAGCGCCGTCAGGGAGCAGGTGCCGATCCCCCGGCCGACCAGGACCACGGCCGACGTCGCGGGATGGAGCCGAAATCCGCGGCCCAGAGGACCAACGACGGTCATCGGCTCCGGCGGGTGCCAGGTAGCCATCCGCCGGGTGCCATCGCCCATGACCCCGTAGAGGATCTGGACGGTGCCGGTCCGCTCGTCCCAGTCGTACAACGCCATGGGGCGCGGCAGGACGGGGGCGGACTCAGCCGTGCGCGCCGCGGTGAGCATCGCGAACTGCCCCGGAAGGGCCCGCCGGGCAATCTCAGGTGCGTCGAGGGTGAGCAACCAGTAGCCCGGTGCGACCTGACGGTGGCTCACCGACGGCGCCCGCACGAGCAGCGGCTCGACCACTGGGGGAGCAAGCGGCCCCCCGCGGGGCAACTCGGCGAGCCTCAGTGGCCGGTCAATGGATGCGACACCACTCACCGACCGAGGCTCCCTTCGGGGTCGACTCCTGGGAGCGGCAGGTCGGCCAGGAATCCGTCGATGCGCAGCAGCGCGTGCAGCAGAACGTGTGCCCCCTCGGCGATGTCCGCGGCGCTGGTCCACTCCTCCGGGACGTGGCTCAGGCCACCCTTGCTGGGGACGAACAGCATCGCGGCCGGCGCGACACGGTTGACCATCTGAGCGTCGTGGCTTGCCCCGCTGCTCATGACCCGATAGGGCACGCCCAGCCGCTGGCAGACTTCACTGTTGAGCTGGCGCAACCACATCGGCAGGACGGCGGGTGACGAGTCCGCCATGACCTCCACGTCCAGTTCCACGCCGCGACGCGCACTGATCTGACGCCCCCTCTCGACCAGCTCAGCGGCGGTCCGTCGCTGACGGTCGCTGTCGACGTCGCGCACGTCGACGGTGAACCGCACGGTGCCGGGGATCGTGGTGATGCTGTTCGGCTCCACCTCCAGCCGCCCCACCGTGGCACGCGTGCCGCGGTGGCGGGGATCGGTGGCGACCGCTTCGGCAAGCAGCACGATGGCGGCGGCCGTGGTGAGCGCGTCCGCCCGCAGCGCCATCGGCGTGCTCCCGGAATGCTGCGCCTGGCCGCGCGCCGTCAGCAGCATGCGAGTGCTGCCCGAGACGAGGTCCACCAACCCCAGGGCGAGATCCTCGGTCTCCAGCACGTTCGCCTGCTCGACGTGCAACTCGACAAAAGCCGCCCAGTCCTCGGCGTTCCAGCGCGCCTCCGCCAGCCGCTCCGGATCGAGCCCGGTTCCGCGCATGGCCTCTGCGATGGTGACACCGTCGAGGTCACGGGCACGGACGCAGTCCGCAGCCTCGAGCAGGCCGGCAACCGCTTTGCTGCCGATGCACGGCTCCCCGAAGCGCGCACCCTCCTCCGCTGCGAACGCCACCACCCGCAGGGGGTGGTGAGTGCGCAAGCCATGCTCGTTCAGGATGCGCATGACCTCGACGGCGGCGACGACTCCGGCGACGCCGTCGAAACGTCCGCCTCGCGGCACGCTGTCCAGATGCGAGCCCGTACCGATCCCGGGCGCACGAGGGTTCTCGCCGGCGCGCTCCGCAATGGTGTTGCCCACCGCGTCCTGGCGGCAGCTCAAGCCGAGCTCGCGTAGCCAGCCGCCGACAAGATCATGGGCCTTGCGTTCCTCGGCGGAGTAGGCCAGGCGGCTGACGCCACCACGAGGGTCGCGTCCGGTCGCCGCGATCGCCTCGAGCATGGCCGAGATGCGGCCGGTGTCAGGACGCCAGTCATCAGCCTCCGTGCCGGTACCGTCCTTCGCGGCCGACTCGCCGTGGTCCTCCGCTCCGGTCATCGCATGAGCTCGGCATCCGCATCGGTCAGGACCACCAGTTCGTGCTGGGGATGTGACCACTCACCATCGAGCCTGGCGTCATCCACGAGGCAGGCGCGTCCGACGACGCTGCTCCCGCGCTGCGCCACCAGGCTGACCATCGCCTGGAGGCTGTGCTCGTCACGGAACGCGTCGGCTACGACCAGCACGCGTTCCCCTGCGCCGACGTCGCCGGCGCAGGACACCAGCCCGTCGGCGTCGAAGCAGCGCACCGCCCTGATGCCCAACTCGCGAGCCAGGATGTGGCCCAGAAGCACGTCTTCAGGCGGCTCCCACAGCATGACCAGGGTCGGCTGGAGATCGGCCACCCGCTCAGCGAGTTCCGTGGCGAGCTCCTCGGCCCCGGCAGGGTCACGAAGGCCGTCATAGATGGGCCATCCACTCCGGTCGGCGGCAGCCCGCAACCCCTCCACCGTCAGGCCCCCTTGGGCCAGGCATGCCCACCAGTGTTCTTCTTGGCTCATCGGTTCCTCCGTCAGATGCCTAACTGGGTGCGCGTGAACAGGGCATCGAAGTGATAGCCCGCCGCCGCGATCCGCTGCGGGCCGTCCTGCTCGCGGTCGATCACACCCAGAATCCCGACGACCTGGGCGCCCACGGCCCTCACCTGGCCGGCGGCGCGGATCGCCTGCGCGCCGGTGCTGATGATGTCCTCAACGACCAGTACCTTCTCCTGTGGATACAGCTCGCCTTCCACCAGCCGCCCTGTGGCGTAGCTCTTCGCCGTCTTGCGCACGATGACGAACGGCAGCCCGCTCTCCAGCGACAGCGCGGCGGCCAACGCGACGGCCCCGACCTCGGGCCCGGCGATCCGATCCACCTGAGCCGGCAGGCGCTCAACCATGAGCGCGGCCACTCGCCTGAGGATGGTCGGCTTGGTTTCGAACAGGTACTTGTCGAAGTAGTAGGTGCTGCGCGCTCCCGAGCTGAGCACGAAGTCGCCGCGCAGGTACGCGGCCCCGACGATGTCACGGGCCAACTCGTCCCGGCGCTCCTGCAGACTCCTGCCCACCCCGGCCTCGAGCAGTGCCTGTGGGCTGTTCTGGTCGATCATGCTCGTCCTGTCTGGCGGCTCCGCGACTCCGGGTGCGGAGGTGCTCATGCTGGCGCTGCGCCGGCGGGATGGCGCGTGCGGTCACCTCGATAGCCGAGCGTGGCCGACATTCGCGCGCCCGCTTCCCGGACGAGACCGACGAGGGCGCGCTGGTCGGCGGCGGGGAGACGAATGGTGGGTACGACAACGGTGACGCTTGCCTGCACCCGGCCGGCGGCGTCACGCACCGGGGTGGCCAGGGCGGTGACCATCTCGTCCAACTCGGACTCACAGATCGCGTAGCCGTCGGCGCGCACCGTGGCGAGCTTGCCGCGCACATCCGCGAGCGTCGTCGGCGTCAGATCCGTGTAGGGCTGGAGGGGCTCCTTGGCCAACAGTCGCTCGATCTCCTCCTGGGGTTGAAACGCCAGGATCGCGCGTGCCGAGGCCGCTGCGTGGTAGGGCATTCGCTGGCCGACCTCGATGAACAGGCGCAGCGGACGCGCGCTCTCCTCGATCGCTACGCAGATCGCACTACTGCCCACCAATGCCGTGAGGAAGGCCGTCTCTCCAGTCTGGACCCGGAGGCGGGCCAGATAGGGGCGTGCCACGGCGACGACGTCACGGCTCTGCAGGTAGACGCGAGCCAGTTCGAGCACCTCCGGGCCAAGGTGATAGCGACGGGTGTCGTCCTCCTTACTGACGAAATGGTGCTCCATGAGCACCTGGAGCAGGCGATGCACGGTGGACGGCGGGATGCCGAGGTGCTCGCTCAGTTCCTTGATTCCAACTCCCGAGCTGTGCTCGCTCAGGCTGCGCAGTAGTCGCAGCGTACGACCGATGGTTTCCATGGATATTCCGTAGGATGGAATCGGGTTCCGGATATTGGAGACGTGTATACCCATCACTCCGTCCAGTGTCAAGGCCCCTCAATCCGCGGCCACGGCTGCCGTGCTAGCGTGATCTGGGCCTTGATAGAGCGGGAGCGCGCATGGACAGCCCAGCTGGATTCTTCGACCGCTTGCGGCTTGCCTCGCGTGCGCGCAGCTCGCTGCTGTGCGTCGGGCTGGACCCCTCCCCGGAGCATCTCGACCGTGGCGCTGACGGCGCGCTCGCGTTCTGCACCGACATCGTGGAGCGCACCCATGCCGCGACCTGCTGCTACAAGCCCAATGCCGCGTTCTGGGAGCAGTACGGGCCAGACGGGTGGCGGGCGCTTGCGCTGCTGCGCGCGCGCATCCCCGACGACATCCCGGTCCTGCTGGACGGCAAACGCGCCGACGTCGCCCCCACGATGCGGGCCTATGCGACCGCCGCCTTCGACGCGCTGCGGATGGACGCGGCCACAGTGCACGCCTACCACGGTTCGGACTCGCTGCGAGAGTACACACGCTATGCCGACCGAGGGGTCTACGTCGTCTGCCGGACGTCGAACCCCGGCAGCCGCGACCTGCAGCACCTGCTGACCCCCGACGTCCCTCTCTACCTGCGGGTCGCGCGCCTGGCGGCGTCACTCGACACGAACAGCAACGTCGGCCTGGTGGTCGGCACCACCGCACCCGAACAGGTGCGCGAGATCCGCGAGCACCACCCTGAGATACCGTTCCTGCTGCCGGGCATCGGCTGGCAGGGTGGTGACCTGGAGGCCGCGGTCGGCGCCGCCTGGAACGGAGACCCGGCGTCCTGCCTGATCTCGGTGAGCCGGGGTGTGCTCTACGCCGACGATCCAGCCAAGGCCGCCGACGTCTACCGCCGGCAGATCAATGACGTGCTGGCGACGTCACCGGCGCCACGCTCCGCGCAATGACTCGAGCCTGGCAACCCTGTGCTCGGCCAGCCACACGGGAAGCCCCTCCAGCAGTTCGAAGGTCGCCAGCGGGTTGCTGAAGGTCGCCGTGCCGACGGCCACGGCGGTCGCCCCCGCGAGCACGAACTCAATCACATCTTCCACGCTGCGGATCCCGCCCATGCCGATGATCGGCAGGTCCGGCAAGGCGCTGTGGACCTGATGGACCGCGCGGATGGCGACGGGTCTGATGGCCGGACCCGACAGTCCCCCGGTGATCGCGCCGAGCTTGGGGCGGCGCGTCTCGACGTCGATGGCCATACCCAGCAGCGTGTTGATGACACTGACCCCGGCCGCCCCCGCCGCCTGGCCGCTGGCTGCGATCGCGGCGATGTCGGTGACGTCCGGCGTGAGCTTGGCGAACACCGGCACGCTCGACACCCGCGTCACCTGCGCCACAGCCTCCCTGGTGGCGTCCTCGCTGGCGGCGAACACGATGTTGCGGTCCTCCACGTTTGGGCACGAGATGTTCGCCTCGATGGCGACCACGCCAGGAGCGTCCCGCAGCAGCTCGGCCAGGAACCCGTATTCGGCCGTGGTCCTTCCGGCGATGCTGGCGATCACCCGGACGCCTCGCGCATGCAGCCAGGGAAGGTCCCTGGCGAGCCACTCGTCGATCCCGGGGTTCTGCAGACCGATGGCGTTGAGCATGCCGCTGGACGTCTCCGCCATGCGCGGCGTCGGTAGACCTGCCCGTGGCTCTACCGTGATGGACTTCACCACGACCGCGCCGAGGCAGCCGATGTCCCGGAAACGATCGATCTCCTGGCCGCTGGCGAAGCAACCGCTGGCGGTCATGATCGGGTTGGGCAACTGCAGGGGCCCGAGCCGCACGCGCAGGTCCACCTGGTCGGGCCGCAGCGCGGGCGCCTCCGCATGCTGCGCGGAGGGAATCGTCACGTCCGCTCCTGACGTCCGCAGGCCCCCAGGTCGGACATGGCCGTCGTGCCGATCGCCCGCCAGGCGACACGCGCGGCGTCGAACACCGGCCCATCGGTGCAGGCCCGCACGTTGCTCAGCCCGTGCTCGCGCTGGACCGGAATCACGCAGGTCCAGCACACTCCGGTGCCACAGGCCATCTGCTCCTCCACGGCGACCTGGCAGGGCAGGTCCCGGGCCTTACTCTTGGCGGCGGTCGCGGCGAGCATCGCCATCGGCCCGCAGGCGTACACCACGCCCGTTCCGGCGCCGTCGACGACGCGCTCGAACACGTCGGTGACCACACCCTGCTCGCCAAGGGACCCGTCGTCAGTGGTGAATACCGCGCTGGCCGACAGCCGCTTCGCCCGCATGGCATTGAACACGCGTTCCTCGGAGGCGGCGCCGAGGATCATGTCCACCCGCAGGCCCTCACGTTGGAGCGCCTGGGCAAGGAACAGCAGCGGGGCGGCACCGTAGCCTCCACCCACCAGGAGGCAGCTCACCGGCTGAACGGGTAGGACGAAGGGACGCCCGAGGGGCCCGACGAGGTCGACGAGGTCGTGCATGCCGCGCCCAGCCAGCCAGGCGGTACCGGGCCCAAGGACGTCGAACACCACATCGACTGTGCCCACCGACGGGCCGTGCTCGCCCACCTGGTAGATCGAGAACGGCCTGCGCAGGACGGTGCCGCTGCCGTCCACGCCGATGGAGACGAACTGCCCGGGACGGGCGCGTTCGGCAATCTCAGGGGCGACGAACGTGAGCGAGTGGTAGGCGCCGATCCGATCTGAGGCCAGCACCTCACATTGGGCGCGCAGCGGGCCCTCGGGACGGCCCCGCAGCGCCGCGGCGGCGCCACGGTTCACGATGCCGGTCATGCCGGCGGCTCGTTCACGGGTGATCGACTCCTGCTCATGCTGGTTCGTCTCGGGCTGCGGGCGACGCCTGCCGGCCGAGGGTCCGAATGGTGCACCTGCAGGTTACGCACATCGAAGCGGCCCGCACGCCCCGGCCGACCCCACGGCCGACCCGCCCGCGCCTGATTGCGTGTCGACTTTCCTGTCATAGTGAAGGGAAAGTCCACACGGGAAGCACGGGGGACCGGGTTCTCCTATGCCCTGGGGGCGTCGCTGGAGCGGTGGAGGGCGCATAGGTACATTGCGTCGACGTCGTCGCGGTCGGGGTCGAGTTGGATGCCGTGGCCGCCCGGGACGGGGGTGCCGGAACCGCCCAGCGCCGGGGTGACGTCGATCGGGCTGAAGCGGTCGCCTTCGATGGCCAGGAACAACCGGATCACGTCACGCGTCTCGGCCATCGGCCAGGTGCAGGCGCTGTAGACGAGCACGCCGCCGGGCCGCACCAGTCGGGCCACCGCTTCCAGCAGCCGCCCCTGCAGCTCACCCAGCCGGGCCGGGTCCTCCGGCCCGCGACGCCAGCGCAACTCGGGACGGCGGCGCACCACGCCCAGACCCGTGCAGGGCACGTCGAGCAGCACCGCGTCGAAGGACGCCGGTGGAAGCGGCAGCGCCGCCGCGTCCCCCGTTGTGACCGTCACCCGATCCGACAGACCGAGCCGCTCCGCGGCCTCGCCGACCATCCGGGACCTGCCGGCATGCAGATCGTTGGCGGTGACCTCGGCGCCGAAGACCGCCAGGTGCGTGGTCTTGCCACCCGGCGCGGCGCAGGCGTCAAGCACCCGCCGGCCAGCCAGCAGGCCGCCGATGTCAGCGGCTCCGCCGGGCGGCGAGGCACTTGCGCGAACCGCCCAGGTCAGCGCCCTCACGACCAGCATCGACGCCTCATCCTGCGGGGTGGCGCGGCCCTCGGTGACCGCCGGGATGACCCCCGGATCCCCGCCGGGCACACGCACCGACTCCGGCGCGCGCGCACCCGCGGAAGCCTCCAACCCGGCCGCGCGCAACTCGTCCACCAGCGCGTCCCGCGCCTCCAGGACCCCCGCGGGGTCCCGGGCCGCCCGCTCAGCGTGGGGGACCACCCTCAGCGTGAGCCCCGGCGCCTCGTTGCCCGCGGCCAGTACCGCCCCGGTGCGGCCGCCGAACACCGCCCGCGCCTCGTTGACGACCCAAGCCGGATAGGCCAGCTTCAGGCCGAGCCCTTCGTCGCTGTCCGCGGGCGGCCACCGCAGACGCGACCGCTCACGGGCCAGCCCGCGCAGCACCCCATTCACGAACCCCGTGACCTGCGGCCCGATCTCGGCCCTGGCCAGGTCGACGGCGGTGCCTACCGCAGAGCGGTCCGGGCTGACCCCGTACAGCAACTGCCACGCCCCCAGGCGCAGGACGTCGAGCACCTCGGGCTGCACCGCAGGCAGCGGGCGCGTCACGACGCGGGACAGCGCCCAGTCCAGCGTGCCCTCCCAGCGCAGGGTCTCGTAGGCGAGGTTCGCGGCGAACGAGCGGTCGCGAGCGTCCAGGTCGCTGCGGCGGAGCACCCTGTCCACGGCGCGCGGCGACCAGGCATCCTCGGCGTGCACCCGGCGAACGACCCGGTAGGCGGCCGCCCGCGACGGCAGACCTGGCGGCTGCGGGTCACTCATGAGAGACCCAGCGCCTGCACGTCTTCGGCACTCATGAGAGACCCAGCGCCTGCACGTCTTCGGCACTCATGAGAGACCCAGCGCCTGCACGTCTTCGGCACTCATGAGAGACCCAGCGCCTGCACGTCTTCGGCACTCAAGCGGCCTCCTTGCCAAGACGGGCTCCCTGGGGACGGTAGCCATTGGTGAAGGCGGCGCCGTCCATGCGCGGCTTGCCGGCAGGCTGCACCTCGACCAGGCGGAGCGCGCCTTGGCCGCAGGCGACGACCGGCCCCTCGGGCCAGACATCCACGACTTCGCCCGGCTCCCCCGGCGATGCGTCCGCCAGCGCGGCGCGGTGGACCTTCAGGCGCTGTCCCCGCAGGCTGGTGTGCGCCCCGGGAATCGGGTTGAACGCGCGTACGGCGCGCTCCAGATCGGCTGCGGGCCGGGCCCAGTCGAGGCGGGCGTCGTCGGGAACGATCTTTGGCGCGTAGGTGGCCCGCTCGTTGTCCTGTGGCTGGGGCTCAAGCGTGCCCCCGACGAACCCCCGGACGGCCTGGACAAGCACCGGCGCGCCCAGGTCCGCCAGGCGGGTCATCAGTTCCCCGGCGGTCTCCCCCGGCCGCACCGGCGTACGAGCCTGCGCCAGGATCGGGCCGGTGTCCATGCCCCGCTCCAGCACGAAGCAGCTGAGTCCCGTCTCCACCTCACCCGCGAGCAGCGCAGCCTGCACGGGAGCCGCCCCACGCCAGGCCGGCAGCAGCGAGAAGTGCAGGTTGACGAAGCCGTGCCGGGTCGCGGCCAGGACGTCGCCGGTCAACAGTGCACCATAGGCCACTACCACGCCGGCGTCAGCTTGGAGCGCCCGCAGATCGTCGAGGAGCGCCCGGGGTTTCACCGGCTGCCACGCCGGCGCCCCGGCCTCCTGGGCGACGACCTTGACCGGCGGAGGCCGCAGACGGTGCCCGCGGCCGCTGGGACGGTCCGGATTGGTGATGACCGCGGCCACCTCGACATCGTCCGCCGCGAGGAACGCCCGCAGAGCCGGCACCGCCGGCTCTGGCGTTCCGAGGAAGACGATCCGCATGGCTCAGGCCACCGGAGGCTCGGCGCCGGGATGGTCGTGAGGTCGCGGATGCTCCAACTCGCCCGCCCGGATCCGGCCCATCGCCTCCTTGCGGTCATGCCGCGCCAGGTGATCGATGAACAGGATGCCGTTCAGGTGATCAAGCTCATGCAGGAGGATCCGCGCCAGCAGTTCCTTCCCCTCGACTTCGTGCTCCTCGCCGCGTACGTCCTGGACCCTCATGCGGACCCGCAGCGGCCTCCTGGTCGGATACCACAGCCCGGGGAAGGACAGGCAGCCCTCCTCGCCCTCCTGAGTCTCCTCGGAGGACTCCAGCAGGACCGGGTTGGCGACCGCTCCGTGCTCGTCCTCTCCGGTCTGCCAGGTGAACAGCCGCTTGAGCACCCCCACCTGGTTGGCGGCCAGCCCGGCGCCGTGGGCCTGGCGCATGGTCTCCATCATGTCGCCGGCCAACCGGCGCAACACGTCGTCGAAGTCGGTGACCTCAGCGGCGCGGGCGCGCAGCGCCGGGTCACCGAAGATGCGGATTGGCAACACGGCCACGACGGGTCTCCTTCTTGCAACAGACGTCACACCGGGTCGACGTCGACCCGCACGGGCACTGACTGCCGCCCCCAGTCATGCCGGAGGGGGCTGAGGGCGTCAAGCGTGCCGCGCAGGTCGCGCGACTTCACCAGCAGTTGGCCGTCGAGGTCCGGGCCGAGCACGACGTCGCCGGGAGGGACCACCGCGCGGAGAGCGCTGCCAACTTCGCCGGCCGCGGCAGCGGGCGGGCTGATCCGCACCAGCGACGAGTGGGGTGGCCACGCCAGTTCCGCACGCCGCTCCTCCTCCTGGCGCCAGAACCCTTCAGGATCCCATCGTACGAGGGCCTGCACGGCGGGATGACCGGGTTCCCGGGTCTGCACGACCAGGTGGTCCGTCCAGTGACCGGCGGCGAGCCACAGGCGCAGCGCATCCTCGCCCGCGTCCAGCCGGGGGCGGCCGAGCAGGGCGTCGGCGTCGGGCACGACCACGGCCTCCGCCCGTTCAGGGACCAGCCACCGGGGTTCGGTGACGACGCTGCCGCGGGTCATGACGGCGATCGCCGGCCGGCGCGTGGGGCCCGGGGCGTCGAAGCCTTCCATGCGCACGACCTCGGCCTGGGGGTGGCTGCGCTCCAGTTCACTGGCCAGGCGCCCCGCGCCCGCAGCCAGGGGCGCATGCCGGGTGGCGCCGCAGCCCGAGCAGGGATGAGCGGGGCCCTGCCAGCCACAGGTGGCGCACTCCCAGGACTCGTCGCGGACCACCCGCAGCGCACCGTCGCAGACCTCGCAGGACCGGCGGCGGCCGCACGCCTTGCAGGCCAGGGCGGTGCCCTCGCCACGACGGGCGGTCAGCACGACGGCCGCGCCCTCGGCGCGCACCACCGCCGCCAGCGCCCGCGACGCGACCGGGGCGAAGCGCGCCCGCCGGGTACCCGGACGTGGGTCACCCATGTCGACGACATCGACGCGCGGCGCACGTTCCCGCTCGGTAGCGCGGCCGGCGGCGATCACGGCGACATGGCCCGCCCGCAGCAGCCGCCACAGCGCCGCGCTGGGCAGGTCCCCGGTCAGCACCGCGGCGGCCCCGGCGAAGCGGGCGCGGGCAAGGGCGACTTCGCGGACGTGGTGGCGCGGCGACCGCCGCTCTTTGTAGGCGGGGTTAGCCTCGTCGTCGACCAGCACCAGCCCGAGGTCGCGCAGCGGGGTGAACACCGCACTGCGGCCCCCGACCGCGACCCGCGCGTGGCCGGTTCGGCAACGCAGCACGGCCCGATAGCGGGCCCGGGCAGCCGGCTCGCCGCCCGGCCCCCTGCGATCCCCGCCCCCCGACCCGGCCCCGCCCTCGCTGACCCGCAGGTCGGCGCCGAGTGATCCGGCGGTCCGCAGGGCAAGGCGGGCGACTGCGGCCTCGGGGTCAGCGGACAGCACCAGCGCCGTGCGACCGGCCGCCAGGCACCGGGCCACCAGGTCCGCCACCATCGCCGGGCGGTCATCCCCCGGCAGCGCCCGCCACCAGAAGGCCGGGGGCGGGCCGGCGTCGTGGCCGCCAGCGGCGACGGCCTTCAGCAGCCGGGAAGCGCCGTAGGGCCGCCACGCACGCTGCGGACAGGGCGGCCGATCGGCCGGCCGCCACGACTCCGGCTGCGGCCACTGGCTCGCCTCGCGGTCCACCGCGGCGACCCGCGGGGGGATCGCGTGGCGCAGCACCGCGGTCAGGGTGGAGCCGTAGCGTGTGGCGACCCAGCGGTACAGGCGGAGATCCTCGGCGTCGAACCAGTCCCACGGGCCGTCCACCGCGTCCAACGGGCGCAGCCTGGTCGGGTCTGTCCCGGACGCTGTGGCCAGCCCCACCACCCAGGCGGGCCGGGCCCGTCCGGCGAAGGACACCCGCACCCGCTGACCGACCCGCGCCGTCATGCCCTCCGGAATGGTGTAGTCGAACGGGCGGTCCAGGTGGGCAGGCGCGACCTCGACGACGACCTGCGCGATGCGCGCGGGTTCCTGCTCGGCCGTTGGGTCCACCCGCGCGTCACCTCCCGCGCGGGTGCGGCACGCTCACGCCAACGCCGCGGCGCGCAGGTCGTCCACCCGGTCCACCCGCTCCCACGTGAACGCGTCGCCCTCACGGCCGAAGTGGCCGTACGCCGCCGTCTGCTTGAAGATCGGCCGCCGCAGCTCGAGGTCGCGGATGATCGCGGCCGGACGCAGATCGAACACCTCGCGGACCCCCGCGAGAATCTTGTCAGGATCGTGGGTCTCGGTGCCGAAGGTCTCCAGGTTCAGCGACACCGGGTGGGCCACGCCGATCGCGTAGGCCACCTGCAACTCGGCGCGGTCCGCGAGCCCGGCGGCCACGATGGTCTTGGCGACCCAGCGGGCGGCATAGGTGGCCGAGCGGTCAACCTTGGTCGAGTCCTTCCCGCTGAAGGCGCCGCCGCCGTGTCGGGACATGCCCCCGTAGGTGTCGACGATGATCTTGCGGCCGGTGAGGCCCGCGTCGGCCTGCGGTCCCCCCAACTCGAAGCGCCCAGTGGGGTTGACCAGCACGTCGCCCGCGTCCCAGTCCAGCCCGTCAGGGATCACCGGCTCGATGACGTGCTCCACCAGATCGGGCCGCAGCAACGTGTCGACGTCGATGTCGGGCTGGTGCTGGGTGGAGATCAGCACCTGCGCCACGCGCAGCGGACGATGGCCCTCGTATTCGATGGTGACCTGGGTCTTTCCGTCGGGACGCAGGTACGGCACCAAGCCCTGCTTGCGAACGGCCGTCAGCCGCTCGGCCATTCGATGCGCCAGGTGGATCGGCAGGGGCATCAGCACATCGGTCTCACGGCAGGCGAAGCCGACCATCATCCCCTGGTCCCCGGCGCCGAGCAGGTCGAGTTCGTCGTGCTCGCCGCTGCGGGTCTCCAGGGACTTGTCCACGCCGCCGGCGATGTCCGGGGACTGCTCGTCGAAGGCGACCAGCACGCCGCAGGTGTTGCCGTCGAAACCCGCCGACGCCCGGTCGTACCCGATCCCGATGATCGTGTCCCTGGCGGTCTTGGCGACGTCCACGTAGCTGTCCGTGCTCATCTCCCCCGCCACGACGACCAGGCCCGTGGTGACCAGTGTCTCGCAGGCCACACGGCAGGCGCTGGGATCGGGGTCCCGGGTCAGCACCTCGTCGAGCACGGCGTCGGAGATCTGGTCGGCGACCTTGTCGGGGTGGCCCTCGGTGACGGACTCTGAGGTGAACAGCATCGAGCGGATCCTCTCGTACGACGTGACATGCGGTGGGCAGGGTCAACTTCCCGCCGGCGAATCGGAGTGTAGGCGTGCCCCCTTACGGGGCGCGCATGCGAATCAGTGCTTCGACCTCATCGCAGATGACGCTTGCGAGTTCGGCCTTGGTGGTCAGCGGCACCTCACGGCGCCGGCCGTCCATGGTCAGCAGCAGGGCCCGGTTGGTGTCGACGTTGAAGCCGGAGTCGGCCATGTCGACCCGGTTGATGACGATGAGGTCCAGGCCCTTGCGGTGCAACTTCTCCCTGCCGCGCTCCTCCTCCAGATCGGTCTCCGCGGCGAAGCCGACCAGCAGCGCGTCATGCGGCCGCGCACCCAACTCAGCCAGGATGTCAGGGTTCGGCGTGAGGATCACCGACGCCAGCGCCGCGGTGTCCTTCTTGAGCTTCTGCTCGTGGTAGTCGACCGGCCGGAAGTCGGCCACCGCCGCCGCCTTGATCACCACGTCGGCTTTGTCCGCCAGCGCGACGACCGCGTCCCGCATCTGCAGCGCGGTCTCGACGTGGGAGACGGACACGCCCGGCGGCGGCTCCAGGTGGCTGGGACCGCTGATCAGATCGACCGTCGCGCCGCGCCGCTGCGCCTCGGCGGCGAGGGCGTAGCCCATCTTCCCGGAGGAGCGGTTGCCGATGTAGCGCACCGGGTCGATCGGCTCACGCGTCCCGCCCGCCGTCACGACCAGGCGCAGGCCGGCCAGGAGGCTCCCGTCGGGCTCGGGGGTGACCAGCGTCTGGGCCGCGGCCGCGAGGATCTCCCCGGGGTCGGATAACCGGCCCGGGCCCTCATCCCCACCGGCGAGTTGCCCGACCTCGGGCCCGATGATCCGCACGCCCCAACTCGCGAGCCGCGCGACGTTCGCCCGGGTCGCCGGGTGCTCCCACATCTCGGTATGCATCGCGGGAGCCGCGATGACCGGGCACGTCAGACAGGTGTAGGTGCTGGTGACCAGATCGTCGGCGATCCCGGAAGCGAACTTGGCCAGCAGGTTGGCCGTCGCCGGCGCGAACACCGCCACGTCGGCCTCGCGTGCGAGGCGCACGTGAAGGATCCGGTGAGGATCCTCGAAGACCCCGACATGGGCGCGCCGCCCGGTCAGCCCCTCGAAGGTGGCGGGACCGACGAACGAGGCCGCGCCCTGGGTCAGGATCGCCTGCACGGTCGCGCCGGCGCGGATGAGCTCCCGTGCCAACTCGGCGGCCTTGTACGCCGCGATACCGCCCGAGACGCCGAGCAGAACGTGCCGGCCGACCAGCGGTCCGTCGCCCATACCGGAGCCGCTAGGACTCGTCGGATGCGGCGCCGTCGTCGGTGCCGGTGTCCGAGGCCAGCGCGACCACCTCCGCGGCGGTGTCCTCCGCAACCTTGTCGGTCTCCTCCGCCGCGTCCTCGGCCTCCTCGCCGCCGAGCAGTTCCTCAGCGGTGCGACGGGCGTCGCCCGGGTAGCTCGGGACGATCTTCTCCGCGGCGATCTCTTCGAGTGCGATCGACAGCGGTTTGTTGGAATCCACCTGTTCGACGAGCGGGGGCGTGTACCGCCCCAGGCCCTCCCCGAGGGAGTGATAATAGGAATTGATTTCGCGGGCGCGACGGGCGGAGAGGTGCACCAGGGTGTACTTGCTCTCGACCTTGTCGAGCAGGTCGTCGATCGTGGCGATAGGAATCAGCTCCCAACGTGTGCGACGCTGCGGTTCGGGCGGTCGGAATGCAACGGCGTGCGAGGACACGCCAAGCCCGGCGTCAGCGCCTGGACGCCCCGATTATACGGTCCAATTCATCGACGGCGTCCTCCAGTCGGTCGTTGACCACGACGTGGTCGAACAGGCCGGCCTGAGCCAGTTCCCGCCGGGCGGCCTCCAGTCGAGCGGCCACATGCTCGGGCTCCTCCGTGCCCCGCCGGTGCAACCGCTCGGCCAACGCATCCAGCGATGGCGGGACGATCAGGATCAGCAGCGCGCCCGGACAGCGCTCGCGCACCTGGCCAGCCCCCTGCACCTCGATCTCCAGCAGGACGTCGGCGCCTGCCGCGGTCGCCTCCATGACCGGCGCCGCGGGGGTGCCGTACCGGCGGCCCGCGTAGTCGGCCCATTCCAGGAGGCCGCCAGAGCGGGCGAGCGCGTCAAACGCCGCGTCGTCGAGGAACCGGTAGTGGACCCCGTGCACCTCGTCGGGGCGGCGCGGGCGGGTCGTCGCGGAGACGGACAGGAACAACTCGGGACGCCGCCCGAGCAGCGCCCTGATCACCGTCCCCTTGCCGACCCCACTGGGCCCGCTGACGACCACCACGCGGCCGGCCACGCCAGCCGCCAGGATCAGTGCTGCCCCGCCTCAAACTCGCGCAGCAGCTTGTCCCGCTGGTTCGCCCCCAGCCCCCGCAACCTGCGGGAGGGGGAGATGTCCAGCCGCTCCATGAGGCGCCGGGCACGCACCTTTCCCACACGCGGGAGGGACTCCAGGACGGCGGAGACCTTGGTCTTTCCGACGATGTCGTCCGTATCGGCGCGGTCGAGCACCTCGCCGAAGTCAATCTCTCCGGCCTTAAGCTGTTGTTTCAGCTCCGCGCGAACCTTCCGCGCTTCGGCTGCTTTTTCCAGCGCCTGCCGACGGGACACGTCATCGAGCTCAGGAAGCGGCATCGGACCTCCGAGGAGTGTCGACCTGGGAGCGCAAGCTCCCAGGTAGGCCGGTTTTTGGCTGACGAGCGGAGCGCATCCTATCCAGCACAGCGCCGCGGTCAACGGCAGAACC
>WHTC01000078.1 GCA_009379795.1 Nitriliruptorales bacterium
AGACGCCGGACTTTCCTGCCCTCCACGACCGCCGATGTCATCCGATGGCCTCTTCTTCTGCATCAGGTCATCGCGAAGACGCCGCAGGCGCGATGATGGGATTACTCAGGGTGCCCAGCCCGGTGGCGCTGGCTGAGACCACGTCTCCGGGCTGGAGAAATCGAGGCGGGTCGAAGCCGATGCCGACGCCCACCGGGGTTCCCGTTGCGATGAGGTCTCCCGCCTCGAGGGTGATTCCCGCCGACAGCGTCGAAACCAGGGCGGGGATGTCGAAGCCCTGCTCGCGCAGGAGGCCATGCGCACGCACCTCCTGCGCGTCCGCGACTACGTTCTCGGTGGGCGGTCTGACGGGTGTGCCGGCCGGCACCGGTCGTCGCCGCATCATCTCGGAGGAAGGATCGTTGGATCGAGCGGGCGACTACCGCCATAAGAAAGCTGTGGACGGCAATCGGAGTGTCTGAAAGACTCGCGGTCAGCGGTCACCCGTCGCGTCGGACAGCAAGGGGCCGGCGCGGGCAGGCGCGGGGGCCGACGGGTGTGGAGAAGGGCTTTTCATGACGCTGAGGTTCCGTTGGCTCCGGTTTGTGACGATCCTGCTGGCGCTCGGGCTGCTCGCCGCCGCTTGCGGCGAGGACGGCGCGGCGCCCGAGGACGATGCGGCGCCCGAGGATGACGCGGCCGCCGAGGACGACGAGCCGCCCGCCGAGGACGAGGAGGGCGACGACGAGGCCGCAGCCGGCGAAGTGCCCGAGTTCGTGTCCATCGCTACCGGCGGCACCGGCGGCGCCTACTACCCCATCGGCGGAGCCATGGGCAGCCTGCTGGCCCGCGAGATCGACGGGCTGAGCAACGCCACCGCGGAGACCACCGGCGGCTCGGTCGAGAACATCCGCCTCATCCATCAGGGGCAGGCGGAGATGGCTCTGGCCCAGGGCGACGCCGTGCACCAGGGGTGCGCCGGTGAGGTCGACTTCGAGGAGCCCCAGAACATCGCCACGATCGCCATGGTGTATGTCAACCTGCTGCAGGTCGTCTCGCCCGCGGACCGCGGCATCGAGACCATCGACGACCTTGCCGGCCAGCGTGTGTCGGTCGGCGACGCGGGCAGCGCCACGGAGGTGTTCATCCGCCAGGTCACCGAGTTCAACGGCATGAGCTACGACGACTTCGGTGAGGCCCAGCGGCTGCCGTTCGCCGACCAGGTGACCGCGATCCGCAACGACCAGCTTGACGTCGGCACCTGGGTAGTCGCGCCGGGGGTGTCCTCCATCCAGGACCTCGCCTCCAGCGAGCAGATCAGCATCCTGGCGTTCAGCGACGAGGAGCTCGAGGCGCTGGGTGAAGAGTTCCCCTACTACATCCCCGCTGAGGTCGAGGGCGGCACCTACCAGGGGGTCGACGAGACCGTCACGCTTCCGGGAACGTGGAACTCGATCGTGGTCAGCCAGGACCTGGACGAGGAGTTCGTCTACGACGTCACCAGGGTCCTGCACGAGAACGTCGACGCGCTCGCCAGCGGCCACCCGTCGGGCGGCGACCTCGCTCCGGAGAACATCGAGCACGCCCTGTGCCCGCTGCACCCTGGCGCCATGCGCTACTTCGAGGAGGAGGGCATCGAGGTCCCTGAGGACATGCAGCCCACGAGCTGACCG
This sequence comes from Nitriliruptorales bacterium, assembly GCA_009379795.1. Taxonomy (GTDB): domain Bacteria; phylum Actinomycetota; class Nitriliruptoria; order Euzebyales; family Egibacteraceae; genus WHTC01. The sequence continues at coordinate 1,653 of WHTC01000078.1, forward strand.
CGGCGCGCACTGGCGCGCGCGGAACATGTTCGGTGGGAGCGCATGCCGCCATCGCGCGGTCGACCGCCAGGAGTGTGGCATGAAGGAGAAGATCCGCGGACTCCTGTCAGGCTCCGAGCGGTCGACCGACGGTGGCGTCGGCGCCCACGCCGAGGGACACGTCCAGCAGCTCACCGAGCGCGACGCCTCGGAGGTCTATGAGGCCCTGCGTCTGCCGCGCCGTCTCCAGGGCGCCTGGCGCTGGATCATCTCCGGGATCGCGGCCGTCTACTCCCTCTACTACCTGTACACCGCCCAGTTCGGGCTCCAGTCGCCTCAGGCGCACCGCGGCTTCTACTGGGGCGGCGCCGGGATCCTGATCATCCTGCTGTATCCGCTGCGCAAGAACGCGGCGTCCGACAGGGTCCCGATCTCCGACATCCTTCTGGCCCTGATCACCGCGGGGATCACGGCCTACTACGTGTTCGGCTATCCCGGGCTCGTGCAGCGCGCGGCACGGCTCAACGACGTCGACATCGCCCTGGGGATCGTCGCGGTGATCCTGTCGCTGGAGGTGACCCGTCGCACCGCCGGGTGGTGGTTGACGACGCTCGGCCTGGTGGCGATCGCCTACTCATTCTTCGGACCCTACATGCCCGGGATCATCGCTCACCGCGGCTACGACCTGGACCGCTTCATCGCCACCAGCTACGCGTCGTTCAACGGCATCTTCGGGGTCGTCGCGGACATCTTCGCGACATTCGTGTTCATGTTCATCATCTTCGGGGCGTTCCTGCAGAAGAGCGGCGCCGCGCAGTTCCTCGTCGATCTGCCGTTCTCGATCGCTGGCAAGGCCCGCGGCGGCCCCGCCAAGGTGGCAGTCGCCGTCAGCGCGCTCATGGGCTCCATCTCGGGCAGCCCGGTTGCCAACGTCATGACGACCGGCACGTTCACGATCCCGCTGATGAAGCGGGTGGGCTACCCGCGGGAGTTCGCGGGCGGGGTCGAGGCAGCGGCGTCGACCGGCGGGCAGATGCTGCCCCCGGTGATGGGCGCCGGAGCGTTCATCATCGCCGAGTTCACCCGCACCAGCTACCTGCACATCGTCCTGATCTCGATCGTCCCGGCGCTGCTGTACTTCCTGTCCGTCTACCTGCTCGTCGACTTCCAGGCACTCAAGCGCGGCCTGCAGGGCCTGCCGGCGTCGGAGCTGCCCAACCCGTGGAAGACCCTCAAGTCGGGCTGGTTCTTCCTTCTGCCGCTGGTCGTGATCTTCGCCCTCATCCTGTTGCGCTACAGCCCCGCCTTCGCGGGCTTCTGGGCGATCATCACCGCCATCGTGGTCGGGATGATCCCCTACCGCGGGCAGCGGATGCGCCCCCGCGACCTGCTGGGCGCGCTGAGCGAGGGCGCCGTGAAGTCGCTGTCGATCGCAGGGATCGTGGGCACGATCGGCATCGTGGTGGGGATCGTCAACCTGACCGGACTGGGGCTGCGCTTCTCCGACCTCGTCGTGTCGCTGTCGGGCGGCAGCCTGCTCATCGCGATCATCTTCGTGACGATCGCCTCGTGGCTCCTCGGCATGGGCCTCACGGTGACCTCGAGCTACATCGTCGTGGCGATCCTCGCCGCTCCCGCGCTCGAGTCCCTCGGCACCTCGCTGATCGCGGCGCACCTCATCATCTTCTGGGTCAGCCAGGACGCCAACCTCACCCCGCCGGTGTGCCTGGCGGCGTTCGCCGGCGCCAGCATCGCCGGCGGCAAACCGATGGCGACCGGCTGGGAGTCGTGGAAGCTCGGCCGGGGCCTGTACATCGTGCCGTTCCTGATGGCCTTCTCCCCGCTCGTCGACGGCCCCTGGGTGGCGGCGATCCCGGTGGTCTTGACCGCGTCATTGGGCATCTATGCCCTGACCGCAGGCATGTCCGGCTACCTGCTGCGCGCCACGCGCCGGTGGGAACAGGTGCTGCTCATGGTCGCCGGCGTGCTGCTCATCTATCCCGGCCTCGTCCCCGAGGCTGTCGGCAGCGTGCTGCTGGCCTTGCTGCTGCTGCTGCACTGGCGGACCCGCGAGCAGCGTCCCGCCCGGCCCGATGCCCAGGCCCAGACCGCAGCGAGCGAGCGCTCCTCCTAACCGCCGAAAGGATGCAGCAGATGAGTCGTGTCGCCTCGGTGAGCGCTGCCACCGTGAGGGTGCCGCTCGACACCGCCACATCCTTCTCCACGCGGCGGGTCATCGCTCGCGAGTACAGCCTTGTCCGTGTCGAGGGCGACGACGGCGTTGCCGGTATCGGCTTCTGCTACGCCGGCGGCACCGCCGGGCACATCGTCACCGAGGCTGTCCGGCAACTGCTCGCCCCGGTCGTGGAGGGTCAGGACACCCACCGCGTCGAGGGCGTCTGGCAGGACTGCTATCAGCAGGCGCTGCTCCACGGTCGCGCCGGATCGGTCATGCGCGCCCTGTCTGCGGTCGATATCGCCCTGTGGGACCGCAACGCGCGCGCCGCCGGACTCCCGCTGTGGCGATTCCTTGGAGCGGCTTCGCACGGCACCGTGCGCGCCTACGCCAGTGGCGGCTACTACCTTGACGGCAAGACCCCCGACGATCTCGCGGACGAGATGCGCGCCTATGTCGAACTGGGGTTCGCGGCGGTCAAGATGAAGGTGGGGCGGCTCGGCCCCTCCGGCGACGGCGAGCGTGTCGCCGCCGTGCGCGACGCCGTGGGCCCCGACGTGCTCGTGATGCTCGACGCCAACAACGCCTGGGCGGATCTCCCCAGCGCGCTGCAGGCCATGGCGAGGATGGAACCCTACGACCCCTACTGGATCGAGGAGCCCTTCAGCCCCGACGACATCGACAACCACGCCCGTCTCGCCCAGCGCACCCCGGTGCTGGTCGCCACCGGCGAGATCGAGGCCGGCCGCTGGCGGCACAAGGAACTCCTCGACAAGGAGGCCGCGGCCATCCTGCAGACGGACGCGGCCGTCTGTGGCGGCATCACCGAGTTCCGGCGCATCGCCGCCACCGCCGCCAGCTACGGCGTGCCGCTGTGCCCGCACTGGTTCCACGACCTGCATGCGCACCTGGTCGGCGCGACGCCCAACGCGACCTTCGTGGAGTTCTTCCCCGACGACCAGGTGCTCAACTTCCGCCGGCTGATCGACCGCCAACTGGAGATCCGCGACGGCGAGCTTGTGCTCCCCACCGCGCCTGGTCTGGGATTCGACTTCGACGGCGATGCGCTGGACCGCTACACGACCGACGGCTGGAAGTAGACGACAAGGAGGCACCGCAGCCATGAGCGATCGCCCCGAAAGCCGGCGTGCCGCCCTGGTGATGGCAGGGAGTAAGGGCCTCGGCCGCGGCTGCGCCGAGCGACTCGCACGCGACGGGTTCGACGTAGCCGTGTGCGCTCGCAGCAGCGACGGGCTCGAGCAGGCCGCCGACGGGCTCCGTGCTCACGGCGTGCGGGTCGAGGCTGTGCAGGCCGACGTGGCCGACCCCGCCTCGCTCGCAAGGGTCTTCGCCCGCGTCGAAGCGACGTTCGGGCGGCTCGACGTGCTCGTCTGCAACGCGGGCGGCCCGCCACCCGGCGCATTCGAGGAACTCGGCGAGGAGGACTGGGAGACCGGGTTCCGCCTCACCCTGATGAGCGCGGTGCACGCCATCCGCCAGGCGCTCGACCGGATGCGCGCCTACGGGGGCGGGCGCATCGTCATTGTGGGATCATCCAGTGTGCGCCAGCCGATCCCGGGCATCACGCTGTCCAACGTCTTCCGTCCCGCCCTGGTCGGCCTCGTCAAGAACCTCGCCGGAGAGCTCGCGGCGGACGGCATCACGATCAACCTCGTGTCACCCGGGCGGGTGGCAACCGAACGCGTGCGGTCACTCGACGAACGCACCGCCGAGAAGGAGGGCATCAGCTACGAGGAGGCGCGCGCCCGCTCCGAAGCAAGGATCCCCATGGGGCGGTACGGAGAGCCCGACGAACTCGGCGCGCTCGTGGCCTTCCTCGCCTCGCCCGGGGCCGGTTACATCACTGGTCAGAGCATCCTGGTCGACGGCGGCATGGTCCAGGGCCTGCCATAGGAGGTCGCTCATGCGCTTGTGCACCATCACCCTCGACGACTGCCCGGTCGCCGCTGTCCGCGACCCCCACCACGGGTTCGTCCCGCTGCCCGCACTCGATCCCACCCTGCCCGCGGACCTCCTCGAACTGCTGCGCCATGGGCTGGACGCGGCGCTGACCGAACGACTGGCGGCACGGCTCGCCGAGTTGCCCGAAAGCGCCTTCCACGCCTCTGGCGACGTGCACATCGACGCTCCTTACCGGCGCCCCGACAAGCTGTGGGGCATCGGTCTGAACTACGTCGCGCACGCCGACGACCTTGCCACGCCGCATCCCACCAAGCCGGCATCGTTTCTCAAGGGCGCGCACACCATCGTCGGGCCAGATGAACCGATCGTGCTGCCGCCGGAGGGCCGACGGGTCACCGCCGAAGCGGAGTTGGGGCTGGTCATCGGCCGCACCTGCTGGCAGGTCGACGAAGCCGAAGCGCTCGACTCCATCGCCGCGGTGTGCCCGGTGCTCGACCAGACCGCGGAGGACATCCTGCAGGAGAACCCCCGCTTCCTGACCCGCTCGAAGAACTTCCCCACGTTCTTCGCATTCGGCCCGGAACTGGTGACCCTCGACGAGGCCCTCGCGGGAAGGCCGCTGGAGGACATCACCGTGGGGACGTGGAAAAACGGTGAGCTGTTCCGCGACAACGTCGTGGCGCACATGACCTACGACCCCGCGTACCTCGTCAGCTTCCACAGCCGCACCATGCCGCTGTATCCCGGCGACATCATCGCCACCGGTACTCCCGGCGCCGTCGTCGTCGACGACGGCGACTTCGCCGAGTGCCGCATCGACGGAATCGGCAGGCTCCGCAACCCTGTGGTCCGCCCGGACCCGCCGCAGTACGCCGAGGCCGTGCCGGCCTACCTGCTGCGCTGACGCGCCCTGGCGAGACTGACTACAGGAGCTGTTGAAGAAGCTGCCATCCGCTCGTTGCCATACCCGCGGTTCCGGAGAGCAGAATAATGCCGAGGGCCACTCTCCGGAAGGTGCTGCTCTCCAACTCTTTGGCGATCTTCGTGCCAACCGCTTTGCCGGCGAATGCTGTCGGAATAAGCAGAGCGGTGACGGGAGCATGAGACGTTTCGACCATGCCACGGGCAAAAAGCAACGAAAGCGTAATCGCAGCCAGCGCAAGGAAGTAGCCGGCGCTGCTCGCTCGGAAGCTGTCCCTTGCGAGGTTGCGGGCCGCGAAAAGCATCACGATCGGCGGCCCACCCAAGCCCGTGGAGGTGGCCATGACGCCGGTGGAAGCACCGGCCACCACCGTGCCCCACCTTCCCTGCGCTCCAGGCAGCCTCACTCCTTTCCAGAGCGCTGCTGCGAATGCGACGACCAGTATCCCAGCCGCAAGCTCGATATGGATGGGCTCGGCTATCCGCAGGACCTGCGTCCCCCCAACAAGCCCGATCGCGGACCATGGCAGCAGGGAAAGGACAATGCCCGCATCGAGTTCTCGCCAGGAGTCGAGCACCACCAGAGCATTGATAAGAATGCCGGCGAACGACAGCGCCACGATAACTGTGGTCGGATCGAATACGAGCAACAGCAGCGGCACGCTCACGAGCGCGTACCCGAAGCCGCTCAGGCCCGAGACCGCGCCCGCGAGGAGCCCAGCCGCGAGCGCCACCCACGTTTCCATGCCGCTACCCTAGCCATCGGGGCCCGCTCGGCGCTGCTGGGGCTTGCTCGGCGCATGAGATCGAGGGCGGGCTTGATCGCTTGGTCCAGGTGAAGGTGTGAGACGACTGCGAACGTTCGAATCCCTGAGAAACCGCAACTACCGACTGTACGTTGCCGGGCAGACGCTGTCGGCAAACGGCACGTGGATGCAGCGAGTCGGCCAAGGATGGTTGGTACTCGAACTGACCGGCTCGGGCACACTCCTGGGTGTGACCTTGGCCTTGCAGCATCTGCCGATGCTCTTGGCGGGGCCCTGGGGCGGGCTCTTCGCCGACCGCCTGGACAAGCGGCGCCTGTTGCTGTGGACACAATCGATCTCCGGCGCGCTGGCGCTGTTCCTGGGAGTGCTCACCGCGACCGGCCTCGTCCAGTTCTGGATGGTTCTTATTCTGGCCTTCGCGCTGGGGACGGTGAACGCCCTCGATCACCCCACTCGGCAAACCTTCGTGCTTGAGATGGTTGGATCCAACCAGGTGACGAACGCAGTGACCCTCAACAGCATCGTGAACAACGCTGCGAAGGCTGTGGGCCCAGCGATCGCCGGTGTGCTGATCTCCATCGCTGGTCTCGCGGCCAGTTTCCTGATAAACGCGGTGTCGTACTTTGCCGTTGTCGTGGCGTTGGCGTTGATGAGCACCGGCGACCTCCGGCCGTCGGCAGCGCCTCGACGCGCACGAGGTCAGCTGCGTGAGGGCCTACGGTACGTCGCTCGCACCAGCGAACTCGCTGCCCCGCTGCTGCTTATGACTCTGGCCGGCATGCTGGCATTCGAGTTCCAGGTCGTCCTGCCGTTATTTGCTCGCGATACGTTCGGCGGAGGCAGCGAGATCTACGGCTTGATGTTCTCGGCGATGGGGATCGGCGCCGTGCTTGGAGGGTTGATCGTCGCAGGTTCGCTGAGAGCAACCAATACCGTACTGCTCGTATCCGCGTTGGGGTTCGGCGGGCTGGTCCTGATAGCCGCGATCGCGCCGACCCTCACGCTGGCGCTCGTGGCGCTCTTCGGAATCGGCGCGGCGAGCATCGCTTTCAGGGCTACGGCCAACTCCATGCTGCAACTGCGCGCATCGCCGGAGATGCGCGGCCGGGTCATGGCGCTGTGGGGAATCGCGATGATGGGGACCACACCCATCGGGGGACCGCTTATCGGTCGGATCGCCGAGACGGCGGGACCGCGCTTCGCCCTCGGGTTGGGCGGGGTGGCCACCATGATCGGCGCGATTGCGCTGTTTGTTCATCTCCTCCGACGGAGGGTTCCGGATTTCGCCGGTCCCGTCCCCCCCGACATCAGCGCTTCAGCCATCGATACCGCCGCCGGAGCCGACTCGCCCATCCCGCGCACGCCGCCCGTGACCGCGGCCCTCCGGCGCTCCTGGCTGGGACGGTTGGGACCTCCTCGAGCGGATGCTGCGCGCAACGGGCGTCCCCCCGACGGCGTTGCCAGTGGTGCTGGAGGAGCGTCGAAGGAGCGACCGGATGAACGGCGGCGGTGAGCGTCAGGTCCGGTGTTTCCCGACTCGGACCTATTGCCGCCGGTGCTCAGTCCTGCCCCGCCCGATCTGAGTAAGGTCCACTTCGGCATGATATCGACGATCCGCTATGCTCTGGATGTGGTAACGACGACCGGCACGGCGGCTTCGCTGGTACGCGAGGCACGTCGGCGTGCGGGCTTGTCGCAGGTGGAGCTGGCACGCCGGGCGGGGGTGACCCAAAGCGTGGTCAGCGCGTACGAGTCTGGAGCTCGTCAGCCGTCTCTGCCCACCTTGCGAAAGCTGGTGGCAGCCGCCGGAGTCGAGCTTGATGTGCGCGTGCGGGCAGCACCGGGTGGTCTTCGGAGGCTGACAGGCCCGTTGGGGCGGCGCGTCCGCGACCACCGCCACGAGATGCGCCGGGTAGCGGCCGAGCACGGAGTGTCGAACTTGCGGTTGTTCGGCAGTGTGGCGCGAGGTGAGGAGACCGAAGATAGCGACATCGATCTGCTCGTAGACGTTGGCGACCGGGTCGGTCTGCTTGGCCTGGCCAGGCTCCAGCGTGACATCGAGACCATGCTGCGGGCTCGGGTCGACCTGGTACCCGCCGGCGACCTCAAGCCTGCGGTGGAGGCCAACGTGCGCTCCGAGCTGGTCCCGCTGTGACCCGCCACGAGCGGCAACGCCTGGACGACATCACGGCGGCCATCGAGATGATCCACGAGCACCTTACACGGGGCGAGCTCAGCGATGGATTGGTCTTCGACGCTGTAAGAGTCCGACTCATCGAGATAGGCGAGGCGGTCAAGGCGCTACCTCGCGACCTCCTTGATCACGAACCAGACATTCCCTGGGAGCAGGTCGCGGGTATGCGTGACCGACTCGCACACCGCTACTTCGACACCTCGCACGCCATCGTGCAGGCCACCGTCGAGTACGAGCTGCCCGAGCTTGAACAGGCAGTGCAACGCTTGAACGGACATCTCAACGACGACCAACGCTCCACCTGAGCGCCTGCCAGTGCCGCCTGGCTGCGCCAACGCCGAGGCCGATCACGCGTCCACGACCGACCCGCCCGGCGTCGCACTCGTCCGCCGCTGTCCGCGCTGCTGCGGACTCCGGTCGTCTGCTCGATGTGGGATCGTCTTACCCCATCTGGAACGCCATCGGCGCCCCGAGGGATAGAACCGGCTCCACTCACAACTCGAAGCCACCTTCGACTCCTCCGAGGGCGTGAGGCCGGGAGTCCCTGCGGCGCAGTCGTTGCCTGATGGCTACGCCGGCTCGTCGACCAGCGCGGCGGCGAAGGCGCGCAGGCGGTCGAGCTGTCGCTCGTCTGCGCTGGGCGCAAAGCCGGCGAGCTGTGCTTTGAGCCATCGGTAGCTGCTCGCCTCGAGACCGCAGCGCAGGCAGGCGTCCAGGTGGTCGGCAATGAGCACGGTGCGGGCGTCCCGCAGTTCTCCGTCGAGGTAGGCCTGCAGCAGCCGGCGCACCTGGCGGCACGACAGCGTTCCCGGCGACTGATGCTGCCGGATCATCACAGGTTCACCCCCGGCCGGTAGCCCCGCCGCTCCAGCCGCCTGCGCAGGCGCTTGCGCGCGCGGTGCAGGCGGCTCATGACCGTTCCTGGGGGGATGCCGAGGACGTCGGCGGCTTCCTGGTAGGTGAGCCCGTCGACGTCGACGAGGGCGACGACGGCGCGGTGGTTGGCGGACAGGGCACGGAGCCCGGCGGCCAACTCGGCGTCGAGCACTCGGTCGAGCACCTGCTCCTCGGCGCCGCTGCGGCCGTCCGCGCCGCTTGCGGGAACCGACAGGATGTCCTCTTCGGCATCGAGCAGACGAGGCCGGGTGCGGCGGTTCATGTTGCGCCAGGTGTTCCGCAGGATGGTCAGCAACCATGCTCGGGGGTGGCGGCCGTCGAACCGGTCAACAGCCCGGTAGGCCCGGACCAGTGTCTCCTGGACGAGATCCTCGGCCTCGGTCGGATCGCCGGTGATGCGTCGCGCGACCCGCAGGAGCACGGGCAGCTCCGGCACGACGTAGCGCCGGAAACCTTCGCTTCCTACGCTCGTCCCGGTCGTCCGATCCGGTTCCACACCGCATGAAACCCGCTCCAGGGCGACAGGCATTCCATCCCCTGCATGGCGAGGGGAATGCGCCGGGGCGCGGAACGAGTTTCCGTGGGTGGCAGGCCACCGAGTACGACAAGGCAGAGCGACTGATGACCGTGAGGATCGTGCAGCGCGTGAGGGACCGCATGGAGTGCATGCGCGTTCGCCCGTTGCTGCAGTCGTTGGTGGACGGCCAGCTCGACGACGCGCGGCGGGAGCTGGTCGCTACCCATCTCGAAGCCTGCAGGCGCTGTGGCCTGGCCGCGTCGACCTACCGGGCGCTCAAGGAGCGGCTGCGCGGATTCGGCCAGCCCCCGGACCCGGATGCGATCGCCAGGCTCGAGGAGTTCATCGACCAACTCGCCGACGAGCACGGCGAGGGCGGGCCTCCACCGGTGACTGAGAGGCCCTGATGCCGCAAGCGGTCTGGCGCGACACGGTCCTGGCCGAGGCCGACCGCACGCTGCGGGTTGAGGGCAACCACTACTTCCCGCCGGACTCGGTGCGCTGGGAGCATCTCGTGGACAGCCCGACCACATCGTGGTGCTGGTGGAAGGGGCGCGCCCGCTACCTGTCGGTCGCGGTCGACGACGAGGTCCTCGCGGATGCCGCGTGGTACTACCCGCGGCCCTGGCCGCTTGCGCGACGCCTGACCGGCTGCGTCGCGTTCGGTCGCGGCGTCGCGATCACGGACGGCAACCCGTGACCGTGCCGGCCGAGTTCAACAGAGAGGAATGAGCGCGCCGGCCGCGGGGTTTCCTGCTCGTCCGAGGGCGACAGGGAGGCAGCCTCATGCAGTCATCGCAGCGGAGCGCGCACCGGCAACGGGTGCTGTCCCGCCGTCAGTTCCTGGTCATGACCGGTCGTCGTGGTACAGGCGTCGCGCTGTTGGCGGGCGGGCTACCGGCACTGCTGGCGGCTTGTGGGGCCGACGAGCAGCCGCCGGCAGCCGTCGAGCCCACACCCGTCGAGCCAACACCGACACCCACACCAACGCAAACGCCAACGCCAGCCGAGGATGGGCCGGCCGGGCAGGCGATCGTGGGCGACGTGCTCGAATACGCCCTGGAGTCCGACGAGTGGGCCGGCCCGTTCGGGTTCGTGACGTTCCGGCTCCACCACGGACTCGTGGACGGCAACGACGTGTACTTCATCCGAACCGACGGGAGCGACCCCGACTACGCTGGCGAGCACGGGCTCGTGGCTGTGCCGAAGCTCGCCGAGCTCGCGGGCACCGATCTCGTGGGGCGCCTGTTCCTCCCCGAGAACGACGACCAGCCGCCGATCCTGTCATCGGAGCCGGGCCGCGACGACTACACGCCCGCCTGGCAGGTGCACCAGCTCCGCTGGACGGGCGACCCGCGGGAGTTGGCATCAGTCGCCGACGTCGACGCCGCCGAGGCCGACGGGGTGCTCGAGATCGAGGACACCGGCGTGGTCGTCAACTTCCCACTCGTGAAATGGTCCACCGGCGAGCTTCCGGTCGACGATGAGCGGACCGGCTACCTCGGCCCCGGGCAGCTGCTCGAGCCGCCCGACACCGACGAGCTGACGGTAACCTTCAAGCTGCACGAGTGCTTCCCCGCCTCCCGGTACATCGTGGCCGACACCGACCTGCAGCCGATGGCCGAGGGCATGCAGGTGGCGCACTCGCCGCGGCTCGCGGACACGAGCGAGGCCGGTGTGACGGGCCGGACGAACGTGTTCATGAACGGCATCGACGGCCCCGGCCCGATGGGCTTCCAACCCTCGGTGTTCGACACCCAGGCCGGCGACCCCGAATGGAGCCCGTACTGGGACCACATGACCTACGCCTGGGCGGACGGCGTCGACCCGCGTGTGCTCACCACCGAAGAGGAGCTCCACGGCGCCCGGGACGACGGGGAGCTCGAGGAGTTCCCCGGCGTGCCCGACACGGAGGGCGAGATCTTCGTGGTCAACTGCCCGGTCCCGGTGATCGCGGAGAACACCTTCGAGGCCTGACGCTGGTCTCAGTCCCGCGTCACGCGGGTGCGCTGCGCCGGAGTATGGGTTTCGCGGCGTGCTCGGCGCCGGGCGTGGAGGCTGGTCGCCGCTGACGTGATGACGATGGTGGAGAAGACGGCTCCCCAGAAGGCTGGTCGCTCGCCGACCAGGGTGGTGAGGCGGGAGGAGGCGCGCTCGACGAGCAGGAGGATCGATCCGATCGGTCCGCCGGTGACGCCCGCGAGCGCGATCGTCCAGAACAACACGACGTAGGTCCCGGCGAGCAGGAGCAGCCAGCCGGCGATGCGGTTGGTATGGCGCCCGAGCGTGCGGACCCGGCGTGCGAGCGTGTCCCGGCCCAGGGCCAGGGCGACCGTGAGCGCGAGCAGCGGCAGGGCCATGCCGATGGCATAGACGCCGAACACCGCGAGCGCGGAGCCCATGCTCTGCCGGGTCGCGGTGCCCGCGACCACGGCGAGGAACACCGGCAGCGTGCAGGACAGCGACGCGACGGCGTAGCCGAGACCGAACGCGAACAGCGCACCGGTCGAACGGCCTTCTCCGGCCCGTGCGGGCGTCGGGAGGCGTACGGGGAGGGTCCCGCCGG
>WHTC01000144.1 GCA_009379795.1 Nitriliruptorales bacterium
GGCCACATGCCCCCGTTGTTCAGGGCGCGAAACGGCCCATCACGGCCGCGCTCGGAAGGGGCCTGTTCCTGGTCGCGCCCTTCGCGCTGCTCCTCTTGGTGTGGTGGTCGGTCAAGGAATTGTTCGCGTTCCCCGACAGGGTCCTCGTCGCGCCCTCGCAGGTCGCGCGGGCAACCGCCGACCTCCTGTGGCTCGGGATGCTCTCCGACGCGGCTGGGGCGAGCATCGGCCGCTTGAGCGTTGCCGCCGTCATCGCCTTGGGGGTCGCCGTCCCGATCGGCCTGGCCCTGGGAATGAGCGCGCCCGTCTCGAGGTCGGTCGAGCCGTTCTTGCGGTTTCTCCAGAACATCTCAGGCATCGCCTGGCTGCCGTTGGGCATCGTCTGGTACGGGTTCAGTGACCGGACCATCCTGGCGGTTGTGCTCTACACCTTCTTCATCCCCGTCTTGTTCAACACCATGATCGGAGTGCAGACGGTCCCGAGGCGATTCGAACATGCCTGCCGCACACTCGGTGCCGGCACGGGTCAGATCGTTCGTGATGTCTACATCCCGGGCGCCCTGCCGGGCATTTTGATCGGGATGAGCCTTGGGATCGGCTACGGCTGGCGCGCGCTGATCGCAGGCGAGATGCTTGTCGGCGAGGGCGGGCTGGGCGAGATCATCTTCAGTGCCCGCCAGCTTGGGCAGGTCGACCTGATCATGGCCGGGATGATCATCATTGGTTTTCTCTATCTGGTCTTCGACCGGCTCATCGTCGAGGGCATCAACCAGCTAACGGTGGACCGATGGGGATCACGCCGCTGAAGAACCGTTCCAGCCCGCATCCAGAAGCTGCTCGGCCGAAAAGAGCCGTGCAGTCGAAGGCCGGTGCGTCGAGGTTCCGCCGGCTGCTCGCCGGCGCGCTGCCGTTCGTCGTGGTGCTGGCGGCGTGGGAGATCGGCTGGCGGATAGCCCAGCCGCCCCTGGCCATACTTCCGACTCCTCTCCAAGTATGGAACGTTCTCGCAGGCATGGTGAGCACCGGCGAGCTGACCGACCACGTGCTGGCCAGCCTGAGACGCCTGGCGATCGGAAGTGCGGTGGGCACCTCAACGGGGATCATCCTGGGTGTCGCTGGCGGCCTCAGCCGCAGAACTGCGGAGTTCTTGAGGCCGCTGCTCATCTTCTTCACGGCGCTGTCGGGAATCGTGTGGATCCCGCTTGCCATCGCGTGGTTCGGTCTCGGGACCGCAATGGTGACGTTCATCATCTGGAATTCGGTCTTCTTCTTGGTGTTTGGGAACACGGTGCTGGGAGCACAGCTTGTCCCCAAGGTGTACGAGGATGGGCTGCGGTCGCTGGGTGCAAGCAAGATCCAGGTCATCCTTCAGGTGACGATCCCCGGGGCGCTGCCATACATGATGGCGGGTATCCGCTCAGGTCTTGGTTTTGGCTGGCGGGCGCTCATCGCAGCGGAGCTGGTTGGTGCCGCCTCAGGACTGGGATATCTGATCTACAGCGCCGCAGAGTTCCATCGTACTGACATCATCATCGGCGGATGTATCGTGATTGGAGCCTTGGGGTTCCTGCTGGATCGGGGCGTCCTGGCACGTATCGAGCGACGCACGGTCGAGCGTTGGGGCACGAAGCGGACGGAGGCAGCGGGGTGAGGCCGCCTGTTCGCCTCGTCGTAGGTGTCGTCGTCGTGGTGCTCCTCGTCGCAGGAGAGCCGGCGCTGGGGTGGCTGCTCGCCCCCGGCAAGGTGGGCGACGGTCTCGCGCAGGTTGACTCAGAGACCGCGGTGGTAGTCCAGCTCGCGGTGGAACCCCAGCGATTCCATGTCGAACGTCTCTCGCAGTTCGGCTTCTATGGTGGCAGGGAGGGCGATCCTCGCCGCATTCGGCTGACCCGCGTGCGCCCCGATGCGGTAAGGGAGATCGCGTCGCTGCTGTGGGTCCAGAGTGTCGAGATCGCCCAGGGCTGACCACGTCGGTGGCCCGCCTCAGCGCTTGTCGCGTGCGTCGCCTTGGAACGGCGGTTCGGTGTAATGCGCCAGTCCCAGGTCATTCATCAAGTCGCGGTAGATCAACAGCGCTCGGAAGAAGGCAGGCATACCGGCGTAGATCGACCCTTGGAAGAGCACCTCGACGATCTCCTCCGGCTTCGCCCCCGCCTCGAGAGCAGTGCGCATGTGGTTCGCGAGCTGGGCGACGTGCCCGGCGACGACGCACTCGCCGATGATGATAAGGACCCGCGTCTTGTCGTCCAGGACCCCGCGGTTGTACTGGAACTCATAGATCCACTTCAGCCACTGCTCTGCCCAGTCGGAATCGATCTCGTCGAGCTGATGCAGCGCCCGGAGAAAGAACTCCCCCTGCAGCCGCACCCCGGTCTCCACCGCCTTGGTGTTATGGCGCTCGAGGAGGTCATCCCGGCGAGAGTCCTTATCCATTCCACTTCGCCTTTCCCTGTGACGGGGTAGCCATGTCGGTTGGCGGGGGCGCGAACCGTCGGGAACACACAACCCGAGTGGCGGGCTCAGGGATAACTCGAACAGAACCCGCCGGGGTGGCCAGAACCGAGGGGTCAATGAGATCATAGGTTCCAGCAGGCGGTCAACCCCGCTTCCCACTGTGAAAGTCTGGATGATGGATCAGTCGAGGGACCTTGGGGGTTGCACGGGTCCTTGCCGGACGGCGGGTGAGGACTGAGGACTGGAGAAACGATGATCTGTGTTGGAGTTTACGCTCAATCCACCGCCCGGCTTCAGGCATGCGGTCCGTTGGGGCTTGGGGGCGACGTTGGGAGCCGGGACCGGCGCCCTTGGCCGATGTCGACGAGCCTGAGGAGGGGCGCGACTGGAGTCGCCTCCACGCGGCGCTCGCCGCGCTCCCACCGGGGATCTGGACGACTTACGGCGACCTTGCTGAGCTGATCGGCTCTCACCAGGTTCCGGTGGGCCAGCACCTTGCGAACACACCCGGCCTGCTCAACGCCCACCGGGTCCTCACCTCAGAAGGTCATGTGGCCGAGGCCTTTCGATGGAGTGACCCGCACGATGAGCGGGACATCCACGCAGTGCTGGAGGCCGAAAGCGTCAGGTTCGACACGGATCGAAGGGCCGATCCCGGTCAGCGATTGCGGTCCGACGATCTTGCTGACCTGATCGGGGAGGCGATCGACCCGATCACGCCCGAGGAAGACCGCGAGTACGGCTGGCGCATGCTTCGCCTACTCCGGTACCTGAGGCACTTCTATGAGGCACCGGGCGGGCGGCTCCACTACAGCCTCGCGCGGGATCTCGCGATTCAGGAGGGGTACGACCCGCGGGGAGTGGCGGGCTTCTACCAAGGTATGGCAAGTTTGAGGAAAGAAGGCGGCTTCCGGGTTCTCACTGACGCAGGCCGCCAGCTGTACGAGGACAACCGTCATCGGCTCGACTGACTGGGCGTCCGGGGCAGGAATGACAACACGCCGCGGTACGGCACATCTGGGCACCTGCCGGATTCCGACCGATGAGTTCCTGCGCTGGTCCTCCAGCTCCTGAGAGGAACGGGCGAGCAACGACAGAGCAAGAAGCTCGGGCGGCGATCCGCCGCCTACTTCAGCAGTCTTCTCAGCGCTCGGCCGGTCGCCCTTCCGGCTATACGGCGCTGGACGCGCTTGCCGACCTTGCCCTTCTGCACCGCGTTGACGTCGCCAAGGATCCTGGCGAGCGTGTACAGCAGACCCCGCGTCTTGTTGATACTCACGTCTCTCCCTTCGTCGCCCGGCCGGTGATCGCGCGATGAGGGTATGCCAGCGGTATGACATCGAAAGGGCCGAAGGCGGCGAGGGCGGTCGGCGAGCATGGTGATCATCGGCGCCTGCCGCGCAAGGCACGGACGGACCACCGTATCCGTGCGCGGGCCATCCCGATGCCTGGCGTACGCCGCCGGTCGCCTGCACGTGAAGACGAACAACCTCCATCTGACCACCCACCTTCACGTGAAGGTGACCGGCAGCCGATCGTGAAGGCGAACCTCCATCAGGCGTCCGGTGGCATTCACGTGAAGGTGGAACGTGTTGGCTCCCCGCGCTCGTCAGGGAACCCGGCGCGACCGCCTACCGGTCGTCGAGGTGGAGGTGCTCCTCCAGGAGACGCCGCACCCCGGCGCCGTCGGTTCCCCGTTCGAGTGCGTGACGGACCGCGTCCTCACACTGCCGCAGCTCGAGCCGGCTCAGGACGTCCCGCACCTCCGGGATCGCCACCGAGGCCATCGACAGCTCGTCGATGCCGAGTCCCACCAGCGCCGCCGCGAGGAGCGGATCGCTGGCCGCCTCGCCGCACAGGCCGACCCGGGTGCCGTGCGCGTGCCCGGCGTCGATGATCTGTCCGACGAGGGCGAGCGCGTCGGGCTCGTAGACGTCGGCGAGGCCCGCGACCGCCGCGTTCAGGCGGTCGGCGGCGAGCAGGTACTGGAGGAGATCGTTGGTGCCGATGGACAGGAAGTCGGCGCGCGCCGCCAGGCGCGCCGCCCCGAGCGCGGCCGATGGCACCTCGATCATCACCCCGACCTCCAGACCGGCGAGGTCGATCCCTTCCTCCGCCGCGACGTCCACGAGCGCCGCTCCGGCGCGCTCGAACTCCGCGACGGTCGACACCAGGGGGAACACTTCGTACCGAAGTCACTTCTCACCATGGGGCGATAGCGAGCGGGGCGATGCTGTGCACCCGGGACGCGGTATCTCGCGGCTACTCATGTGCACAGCCCGGTGGACACCGGCGTGCAGGTGAGTCGCTCGAAACCTTGACGGCCAGAGCCGGCTGCGCTAGACAGACAAGTCAGATGCGGGACCGACAGTTGTCGTCGAGCGGACTTCCTGACGGTCTGCACTCTCGCGGGCAAGCCCTGAGTCGAATACCCGATCGGAGTGTGGATATGTCCTCTCGCCCAGGTTGTCGGGAAAAAGCGCCCTCTTCCCTCCTGCGACTGCTCGCGCTGTGTCTCGGGCTCGTCCTCCTGGCGGCCGGCTGCGGGGACGGTGAAGCCGGTGCGGGGGACGACGCGGGCGGCGACGCCGCTGCGGACGGGAACGGCGAGGACGCAGCGGAAGGCGGCGGCGAGGCGCCCGCTGATCCCGTGGACCTGCGGATCGGCGGCGGAAGCCCCGGCTCATCGGTTCAGGTGGCCAGCAGCGGCATTGCCGACATGATCGAGCAACTGGCGACGCTGTCGAACGCGACCGTGGCGAGCACCGACGGCGCCGGCGCCAACGTGCGCTTGGTCGAGAACGGCGAGGTCGAGATGGCGACCTCGGTGACAACGTCGGCCTGGTTCTCCCTGCACGGGCTCGACGCCTTCGAGGGCGAGGAGCCGTACGAGAACTGGCGGATGGCCTTCCCCGGCTACGTCATCCCGCTTTACATCGTGACCACGCAGGACAGCGGCATCGACAGCTGGCGCGACCTCGAGGGCCGACGCATCGCGATGGGGCCGCGCGGCTCCGGCGTCTCGCAGGCCTGGACCGTCATCTTCGACGAGCTCGGGCTGGAGGCCGACCTCCAGTACATCCCGTACGACCAGGGCAACCAGAGCCTGCAGGACGGGCAGGTCGACGCGCACATGATGGGCGTCAACAACTTCCCGGCCGCGATCGAGGCCGAGGCGCTGCTCGGCGACGACATCAAGTGGATCGGGATGACCGAGGAAGAGGACCAGCAGGCCGCGCTCGAGGCCCTGCCACCGCTGACGAACCTCACGGCGGACTCCGAGGGCTACGACACGCTCGACGAGGACATCGACACCGTGGGTTACCTCGCGGTGCTGATGGTGCACAAGGACGTCCCCGACGACGTGGTGTACGAGGTCACCGAGCTGTTCATCGACCAGGGCGAGGACTTCCTCGACTCCTACGGGTTCTGGCCGGAGGCGTTCCAATACGATCTTCTGCCCGGCTTCGAGGTGTACGAGCAGATGGGCGCGACCGTGCACGACGGCTACGCCCAGTACTGGGAGGACCAGGGCGAAGAGGTCCCTGAGGCCATACGCGACTAGCGCT
The DNA here is from genome assembly GCA_009379795.1 of Nitriliruptorales bacterium. Lineage (GTDB taxonomy): Bacteria > Actinomycetota > Nitriliruptoria > Euzebyales > Egibacteraceae > WHTC01. The sequence continues at coordinate 6,024 of WHTC01000144.1, forward strand.
CCACCCGGCTGCCGCGGGAGTTCGATATGTCCGAGAAGCTGCAGCAGACTCCCGTCCTGCGGACCCTCGCCGCGCTGTTCGCCGTGATGTACGTGATCAGCGCCGTCTCCATCGTGCCGTACCAGATGTTGGTGGGCGGGTTCATCGGCATCACGTTCGCGCTGATCTTCATGCTGTATCCCGCCAGACGTGGCAAGACCAAGGAGCGCATCACCGTCTTCGACGTGCTCTGGGCCCTGGCGGCCCTGGGCATCGCCGGCTACTTCATCGTCCAGTACGACGCGATCCAGATGCGGACCGGGTTTCTGACCGACCTCGAGACCTACATCGCGTCACTCGCGGTGCTCGTCTCACTCGAGGTCGCGCGTCGTGTGCTGGGGTGGGTGCTGCCGACCCTCGCCGTGCTGTTCCTCGCCTACAACTTCCTCGGCCCGCAGCTGCCCGGGTTCCTGAGCCATCCCGGCTTCACCTACAACCGGCTCATGGGCGCCTCCTTCACCGGCACCGGTCTGTTCGGTCTCGTGGCCTCCGTGTACGCGCGCTACGTCGTGCTGTTCGTGGTCTTCGGCTCCCTCATGCAGGCGATGGGCGTGATCAACGCGATCCTCGACCTCGCGCGGGCGCTGACCGCGAAGCTCCGGGCAGGGTCGGCCAAGGCCGCCATCCTCGCCAGCGCGGGGGTCGGCAGCGTGGTCGGTCAGGGGGTGGCCAACATCGCCATCACCGCGCCCATGACCGTGCCGCTGATGAAGAAGAGCGGGTTCTCCTCCGAGCGAGCCGGCGGGCTCGAGGTGGTGGCCTCGGTGGGCGGTCAACTGCTGCCTCCGGTGATGGGCGCCGGGGCCTTCCTCGTGGCCCAGTTCGCGGGTGTCTCCTACGCCAACGTCGTCACGGTCGCCCTCGCCCCCGCGATCCTGCTCTACGCCGGCCTGCTGGCCTCCGCGCACTTCGAGGCGGGGGTCGAGCAGGTCGGCTACGTCGAGGGCGGCGCGGTCGAGGCCGAAGGCGGCTGGAACGTGTTCAAGCGTACGTACTGGGCGTTCCTGCCGATCCTGATGCTGATGGGACTGCTGTTCGCGGGGATGTCGCCGTTCCGAGCGGCGTTCTGGGCGATCGTGTCCGTCGCCGCGCTGCTCTTCGTCCGCACGCGCTCCCCCAAGGAGACGGCCGTCAAAGCCTTCGAGGGGCTGTCGAACGGCACGTTCAGCATGCTCGGGATCGCCTCGACCGCCGGGGTGATCGGGCTCGTCATCGCGATGGTCAACCTTCCTGGATTGCCGATCACCTTCTCGCAGAACGCGTTCGGTTTGGTGCGCGGCAGCCTCATCGGCGCCTACTTCATGGTCGTGCTGATCTCGCTCGTCATGGGCATGGGCATGACGGTGACCGCCTCGTACGTGGTCGTCGCCGTCCTCGCCGCGCCGCTCCTCGGAGAGTTCGGCGTGCCGGTGCTCGTCGCTCACCTCGTGGTGTTCTGGCTGAGCCAGGACTCCTCGGTGACCCCGCCGTTCGCGCTCGGGTCCTTCGTGGTGGCCGGCATCAGCAAGGGCGACGTCTGGAAGACGAGCTGGCACGCCTTCAAGTTCGCAAAACCCCTCTACATCGTCCCGCTGCTGATGATCTACAGCCCGATCATGTCCGGAGAGCCGTTGCGCGTGCTGCTCGCCACGGTGATCGGGGCGATCGGCCTGATCTTCGCGGCGGCGGCGTTCGCGGGCTTCTACAAGGCGCCGCTGAACTGGCCGCTGCGGCTGCTCCTCGCCGCTGCCGCGACCGCCACGCTGTGGCCGGAAACGGTGACCTCGGCCGCGGGCATCGCTGCCGGGCTGGCGCTCTGGGGCTTCCAGCGCTGGCAGAACGTCCGGCGAGTCGGTCACGCGGACCTGCTCACGCCGGAGGTCGCCGGCAGGACCGAGCTCGGAACCTGAAGGATCACCGCAGAGGAGGCCCCTACCTATGACGAGGCAGGAGACCGCCGGACAGCTCGACCTGGCAGGCATCCGCACGCTCGTCTCCGAGTACTGCGACGAGGTCGTCCGCCCGCTGCGGCCCCACGTCCGGGAGTGGATCGGCCCCGCGTCCGCACGCGTCCCCTGGGACGCCATCGAGGAGGGCTCCCGGCGTGGCATCCGCACCCTCGGGGTACCCGCCGCACGGGGTGGAGGGGGCGCCGACCTGCTTGGGCTGTGCGTGGCCGCCGAGGGACTGGCGCGCGCCGACATGGGCATCGCGGTGGCGTTCGATCAGACGTGGAAGTGCGCCGCGACCATCGAGTCCCTCGGCACCGGCGAGCAGAAGGACTGGTTCTACGACCGGTTCATCCACGATCACCGGTTCCTGCTCGCGATCGCGATGACCGAACCCGGCAACGGCACCGACAAGTACATCTATCCGGAAGGCTCA